>JAFGBV010000136.1 GCA_016932955.1 Anaerolineales bacterium
ATTCATAAATTTAATATATATATTAAATAATTGCACATATCCTATACCCCCTCCCGCGCTCAAAGGTTCAGATGAATAGCATCATCCTTGTTTCCCGATATTCTCCATCGTTTCCCCAGATTTTCTCCAGATTTGCTCACTATAATCCATCCTGACCCAGTAAACCAAATGATCACATACCAGCCTGGGCAAAAAATCACTTTTGGAGAGCCAAGATGAAAAAGACAATCTTCATTATCATTGCAGCCGTGCTTGTGATTGGTGGCTTCTTCGCCTATCGATCTTTTAGCCAGGCCCAAGCAAGCCGTGCTGCTACGCAAGACTTAGAGACGGTTGAAATCCAATTCGGAACCCTAACAGCCACAATCGACGCCACAGGTACCGTGCACTCGAACCAAAGCGCGACGCTCGCCTGGCAAACCGCTGGCTCGGTGAGCAGCGTGAACGTACAGGTTGGCGATCAGGTAGTCAAGGGAGATATATTAGCCGAGCTGGAGCAAACATCCCTTACCCAGAATGTGATCCTGGCACAGGCAGATTTATATGCAGCGCAGGAAGCTCTGGACGATCTACTCAATTATGAGACGGAATTAGCCCAGGCAGAGCAGGGGGTAGCCGATGCACAAGAAGATCTGGATAATTTGCTCGACCCCGACACCGAGCTAGAGCTCGCCCAGGCTCAGGTTTCATTGCTCTCCGCACAGGAAACCCTGAACGACAAGATCGAGGAGCGCGAGAAAATGAACTATCAGCGCTGCCTGGACAGCACCCTGAGCGACTATGAGGCAACATACTATGATGCGCTGGATTATTACGAGCAATTAGCCGAACGGTACGAACGCGAATACGCCTCACGCCCATCCACCGATCCGGCCAAACTATTGGCAAAGGCCGAATTAGAGGCAGCAGAGGAAGCAGTGCAAGCCGCCTTGATCAATGTGAATTGGTGCAAGAATCCCTACACTGCCGAAGAGATCGCCGAGGCCGATGCCGATGTTGCCCTGGCACAGGAACAGGTCGATAATGCCGAAGAATTAATCGCCGATCTCGAGGCAGGGCCAGATTCTGTTGAGATTGCGCTGGCTGAAGCACACCTGGCAGATGCGCAGCGCAATTATGATGAGATTAAGAATGGTCCCAGCGATGAAGAGATTGCAGCTGCAGAAGCGCGCGTCGCCGCTGCCGAGGCCACCCTGGCTTATGCGACCATCAAAGCCCCCTTTGACGGTGTCATTACGATGGTGGAAAACAAGGTCGGCGATCAGGCCAATGCAGGCGTAAAAGCTTTTCGTATCGACGATCTCTCTCATCTCCTCGTTGACATGGAGGTTTCCGAGATTGACATCAACCAGATCGCAATCGACCAGCCAGTCGTATTAACCTTCGATGCGATCGCGGCGAAGGAATATCATGGCGTGGTGGTTGAAGTAGGCATCGTGGGGGTTGAGGCGCAAGGCGTAGTCAACTTCAATGTTACCGTAGAACTAACCGATGCCGATCATGATATCCGCCCAGGAATGACATCTGCCGTCAACATCATCGTCAATCAGATCACCGACGCCTTATTGGTGCCTGCCCAAGCCGTCCGTATGGTAGACGGCGAACCTGTGGTTTACGTGGTTGATGCTACCGCCTCGGCTACCCCGAGCGAGCCCGAAGGGGGTGCGGGGCCTTTAGGCCTGATACCAATTGGAGAGTCAGCGCCGACGGGCGCCAGAATGGTGGAAATCACCCTGGGCGCGACCTCGTTTTCCTATTACCAGGTGATTAGTGGAGATCTCAAGGCAGGCGATCTGATTCTGCTCAACCCGCCGGATAACATTCAGATAACCATGCAAGGCGGCGGTCCTTTTGGGAGGCAGCCATGAGCGAGTGGGTTGTTGACGCACGCGATTTGATGAAGACATACCAGATGGGTGATGTGCAGGTAAACGCATTACGCGGATTATCGCTGCAGATCGCCCCGGGAGAGATCGTAGCCATCATGGGACCATCCGGGTCGGGAAAATCTACCCTGATGAATATCCTCGGTTGCCTCGATCGACCGACTTCTGGCGATTATTACCTGGATGGAGAAAGCATTGCAACCTTGAATGACGATCAATTGGCCAGAATCCGCAATCGCAGCGTCGGCTTCATTTTCCAGGGCTTTAACCTTCTTCCACGCTCCACTGCACTGACGAACGTAGAGTTACCTTTACGCTACGGGAACAGAAATGGTAAAAACCGCCGCCAGGTAGCCCAAGAGACCCTTGAAGCGGTAGGATTAGGGGATCGGATAAACCACCGCCCAAATGAACTATCTGGCGGGCAGCAGCAGCGGGTTGCGATTGCGCGGGCATTGGTGAACAGCCCGGCGATCGTCATGGCTGATGAACCTACCGGGAATTTAGACACAAAGTCTGGTAACGAGATCATGGAATTGCTGCTCACCTTGAACAAAGAGCGTGGAACTACCTTGATCATCGTCACGCACGATCCAGAGATCGCCGAGCACACCCAGCGAACTGTGCATATACGTGACGGCATGGTTGAAAACAAGCAGGAAGGACACAACTGACATGGATCTGTCACAATCTTTTCTCGAAGGCATTGAAAGCCTTTTAGCCAATAAAATGCGCTCCGGGTTGACCATGCTGGGCATCGTGATTGGCGTCTCGGCAGTGATTGCCATGTTAGCCATCGGTAACGGCGCGCAGGCATCCATCGTGGGAGAGATCGAGGGGATTGGCACCAACTTGCTGTTCATCAGCCCAGGCGGGTCAAAAGCAACCAATCCCCGGCCCTTGACTCAAGATGACGCCGATGCCCTCGCCAACCGCTTGCAGGCCCCGTCCGTGGCAGTCGTTGCGGCCTCAATCCAAGGACGCGCCGAAGTCAGTTCTTCAGGGGAGAGCACAACCGTCAGTGTGATTGGCACAACTCCAGAATACCTCGTGATCCAAAATATGAAAATTACCGAAGGAATGGCCTTCGATAACAACCAACTGACCGGCAGGTCATCGGTTGCAATCTTGGGGAAGACTGTGGCTGAAGACCTATTCGGGCGCTCGAGCGGGATCTTGGGCGAAACAGTACGCATCGCCGGCCAACCCTTTCGAGTGATCGGTGTGCTGGAAGAGCAAGGTGGGAGCGAATTCGGCAGCTCCGATAGCCAGATATTGGTGCCACTGACCACCGCCCAGACGCGCCTGTTCTCTCGCCCGACGCGAGGCCAGGTGGATATGATCTATGTCTCAGCGACCAGTGCGGAAGCGGTTGAGACAGCCACTCAGGAGGTGACGAAAATTTTACGAGTACGGCACCGCATAGAGCTTGGCGAAGATGATTTCTCAATCATCTCACAGCAAACCATGGTTGACATGGTGTCCACCATCACCGGGGTATTAACGATTTTTCTGGGCGGAATTGCTGGCATCTCACTGCTGGTTGGGGGTATCGGCATCATGAATATCATGCTGGTCTCAGTGGTTGAAAGAACGAAAGAAATCGGCTTGCGCAAGGCCTTAGGGGCGCGCAAGAGGGATATCCTATCGCAATTTCTGGTTGAATCATCCCTGCTCAGCCTCATCGGTGGTCTCGTCGGCATCGCATTTGGGTGGGCGCTCTCGATGTTGGTCAGCCAGATCGCTTCTGCCAGCGACCTAACCATCAACCCTGTGATCAGTTTTGATTCTGTATTGATGGCAACCCTATTCTCTGCCGCGGTGGGTATGTTTTTTGGATTGTATCCTGCAAACAGAGCTGCAAGCCTGGAACCTGTGGAAGCGTTACGGACAGAGTAGTCAGGGGAGGGGGTGTTTTGCGGGGCAGAGCCCCGCAAAACACCCCCTCTCTCGCATTTTCGGATAGATGCTAAAGCTTTATAATAATGACAAGGTGAGTGATGGAACGGATACTGCTCGTTGACGACGATCGAGAAATCGTCAGATTGCTGCGTTCTTACCTCGAAAAAGCCGGATATACTGTCTTCGTTGCTTATGACGGAGAGACAGCCTTACACACCTTACGGCGAGAGCACCCTGACCTGTTGATTCTCGATCTGATGCTTCCTGATCGAGACGGCTGGGATATTACGCGCCTGATCCGCTCCGATCATCACCTGATGGCTTTGCCCATCATCATGCTCACTGCACGCGTGGAGGATACCGACAAAATTGTCGGATTAGAGATCGGCGCTGACGATTACATCTCCAAGCCATTCAACCCGCGCGAAGTTGTCGCGCGGGTGCGCGCGCTGTTACGGCGCAGCCAATATGAGCGCAGCGCAGGGTTTTCGCAAGTGCTCCAATCAAGCGACCTGCGGCTCGATATGGGCCAAAGGACATTGACCATCCACAACGAACCTGTCGAGCTGACTCCTTCTGAGTTCAAACTTCTTCAAGTGCTGATGGAAAATCCTGGCTATGTTTTCACGCGAGACGAATTGATGGAAAAAGCCCTAAACTATGCCTTTGAAGGCATTGGGAGGCCCTTGGATAGCCACATTAAAAACTTGCGCAATAAGATTGAGCCAGATCCCAGGCAACCCACTTATATCCAAACAGTCTATGGGATTGGGTATCGTTTCATAAAGAAAAAAGATGAACCGTTTGTGGATTAGGATCAGCCTGACTTACATTGCGATCATGATCTTCGTGATCGTGATCCCAGTATCCATTGGCATTTACATGCACTTTTTTGATGCCAACCGTTCTCTGGGATTGAATCAGACAGAATCTTCCTCACCAGAGATTATTGGATTATTGTCCCTTGACGCACCCGATTCCAGCAAGCCGGGCGCATTGCTGGTGAGCGGTTTGCTCAGATTTCTGGTAAGTGTGACAGTGATTGGAATAATCGTAGGGGTGATCAGCAGCCGAGGCTTAACTGCGCCGCTCAACAAGCTCGTAGATGCCGCGAAAGCCGTGGGTGCCAAGAACTTAAGCCGTCGCGTAGAAGTACAAGGAAGTGAAGAAATCAGGGCGGTAGCGCAAGCCTTCAATGAAATGACTGCTGACCTGGAAAAAGCAGAAACCATGCGTTCCAATCTGCTCAATGATGTGGCTCACGAGCTGCGCACCCCGATCACGGTTATTCAAGGCAGTTTGCGCGCCATCCTGGATGATGTGTATGATCTGGATAAGGCTGAAATTGCCCGCCTGTATGATCAAACCCGCCACTTATCGCGCCTGGTGGACGACCTGCGTGAGCTTGCACAGGCTGAGGCCAATCAACTCCCGCTGAACCTGGTCCCAATGGAAGTGGTTCCATGGGTCCAGGAAACAGTAGTGGACTTCCGCCCCATTTCCGCTGAAAAAGATATCCGGGTGGAGGTTGAAATCCTGGCAAAAAACCCAATCATCCAGGCTGACCAGGCTCGCCTGACGCAATGCCTGCACAATCTACTCAACAACGCCCTGCAGCATACGCCCCCTGGCGGTATCATCACAGTCCTGGTTGAACAACGCGACAATGTTATCTTCCTGCGCGTGCAAGATAACGGTGAGGGAATTGAAACAGAACATATCCCCAGCATCTTCGATCGGTTTTACCGTGCAGATCCCATGCGCGCCCGCAAGACAGGCGGCGCCGGGCTGGGGCTTGCGATCACGCGCGCCATTGTTGTCGCACACAATGGCAAGATTGATGTTCACAGCGACGGGCCTGGAAAAGGGAGCACATTCACCATCCAACTCCCCATCTTAGAAAGATCCTAAAGTAAACAAGCGGAATCCGAACCTTCAGCCGTCAAAAATGGTATACAAGAGCAGTATGAGCTGATGCCAGCCGAACTTGTCACAATCCAAAAACACTGGTTTTAATCAAGGCGAAGAAAATCCCATCGCAGGAGTCAAACATGCCAGGACGCCATCACCCAGATGCCCATCCATCAACAAGGGAACCGCAACTAACCTTTCGCAATCTTCAGGGCGAGGATGACTATCCCCTGCTGCTAGAGCTTAACCGCAGCAGTCGCCAGGCAGACGGCTATGATGAACCGATCACGCTGGAGGCAATTGCCCACACGCTGGCCAACTACATGGAAGGCCTCACTCGCCAGCAGGGAGTGATCATCGCCTTCATGGACGGCGCGCCAGTCGGCTACAGCCGCCTGGGCTATTACTCGAGTCGCCCCCAAACCCGTCTGTACTACCAGATCAGTTTCTTGGGGCAGGAGCAGCGCCAGCGCGGTTTCTGGCCCCTCCTGGTGGCTGAAAATGAGCGCCGCCTGCGCCAAATCGCTGCCGAGCACCCGCCTGTGCCGGAAAGTTACTTCCAGGCCTGGGCTGCTGATTATCAAATGGATTGGATGACCACCCTGGAGAGCGCCGGGTATCAGGTGGTGCGGCGCTTCAACAATATGCTCTATCTGTTGGGAGAGGCGCCCGCCAGGCCAATCCCTGCCGGGTTTGAGATCCGCGCGGTGTCGCCCGAGCACATGCGCAGTGTGTGGGAAGCGCAAAAAGAGATGAATGACGGATTGTTTGAAAATGTTGCCGAGGATTGGCAGGAGGAGAAATTCCCGGCCTGGCTTGCCAACCCGGATAATAACCCTCGTTTCTGGCAAGTGGCCTGGGCAGGCGATCAATTGGCCGGGATGGTGCTGGCGTGGATCGACGAAAAGGAAAATCAGGAGCGCCAGCGCAAGCACGGCTATACCGAACACATCTACGTCCGTCCACAGTGGCGTGGGCGCGGCCTGGCCGGCGCCCTGATCGCCCGCAGCTTACAGGTTTTGAAAGAAGAGGGCATGACCGAAGCCGAATTAGGCGTTGATTGCGAGAACGAAAGCGCCGCCTTTCGCCTCTACGAGAACTTGGGCTACAAGACCTTCAGTGTAGATACCTGGTTCCGTAAAAACCTTGAGTTGTGACTTGATCGTACCGGTAAATACAGGTTGATGCTACGCCACAGAATAGTTCGGTTGCCATTCCCATGGGGAACAGCGAGCGGTCGGGGTTTGGGGGGTGTGCGCGCAGGACTTTCGACTTTAAGAAAGGCCTGTGCCTGTTCGCCAGCAGCTTGGCATTCCTGATATACTTGCGCTTACCGAGCATGGCTTACTGGATATAAACAATCAGCCATTCCAGGAAATTCGATCACCAAGGGTATGCGCGATGAAAATCTTTGTTCCAGGGCGAATCTGCATGTTTGGCGAACATTCTGATTGGGCTGGGGGTTACCGTCGAATCAACACGGATATTGAGAAAGGCTACACCCTGATCTGCGCTACAGATCAGGGTATTTATGCAGAGGTCGAGCCCCATCCAACTTCGCTGGTGCTAACCTCAACAACTTATGATGGCGCCACTCACGGCCCAATTGAAATCCCCATGCAAGCCAAGGATTTGCTCGAAGTGGCCGAAGGCGGTGGTTTCTGGAGTTACATTGCCGGTGTCGCTTACCAGGTTTTGATCCATCATCACGTGCGCGGCCTGGTGATCAACAATTACAAGACTGATCTGCCGGTCAAGAAGGGTCTATCCTCCAGCGCGGCGATTTGCGTGCTGGCAGCCCGCGCCTTCAATCGCCTTTACGATCTTAAGTTGACTGTGCGTGGCGAGATGGAGTTGGCTTACATGGGAGAGATCACCACCCCCTCTCGCTGCGGGCGCATGGACCAGGGTTGCGCCTTCGGAAACCGCCCAGTTCTGATGACATTCGATGGCGACCGCCTGGACACCACCGAATTACAGGTGAATTCTGAGCTGTATTTTGTGATTGTCGATCTGCAAGCGAAGAAGGATACGATGGAGATCCTGAACCGCCTGAATCGCAGTTTCCCCATTGCAGAGAATGAGACCGAGCGAGGGGTGCAAGAGCTGCTTGGGTCGATCAATAAGCGCATCGTTCACCAGGCAGTGGAAGCGCTGCGCGATTCAGATGCGCAAAGATTGGGCGCCTTGATGGCCGAAGCCCAGGCATTTTTTGACAAATATGCTGCACCTGCCTGCCCGGAAGAGCTGACTGCGCCAGCGCTGCACCGTCTGCTAGACTACGATCCATTGAAGTTACACATCTGGGGTGGCAAAGGTGTCGGCTCTCAAGGCGACGGGACAGCGCAGTTTATCGCCCGCACCCCCGCCGATCAGCAAGCCGTGGTCGAAATTATCGAGCGCGATTTAGGCATGCCTTGTCTAAAGCTCAGCCTGCACCCCGCCCAGAAAGTGCGCAAGGCGGTTATCCCGGCAGCCGGCTTTGGCACCCGCCTCTTCCCCGCTTCCAAAGCAACCAAAAAAGAGCTATTCCCGGTCATCGATCGGGACGGCATCGCCAAGCCAGCCATCCTGTACATTGTCGAGGAAGCTCTGCAGGCCGAGATTGAAGAGGTGATCATCATCGTCCAACAAGAAGATTTGGACGAGTTCCATTCCTTCTTCAACACGCAGATATCCATCGAAAACTACAACAAGCTGCCCAGGCATTTTCAGGAGTATGCCAGGCATATCTTAGATATTGGCAAGAGCGTTTCGTTTGTGATCCAGCCCAACCAGGAAGGTTTTGGGCACGCCGTATATTGCGCTCGCGATGTTATCGGCGATGAGCCATTCCTGCTGATGCTTGGCGATCACCTGTATCGTTCCAGCGGCGAGATCTCCTGCGCACAGCAGTTAATCAATGCCTATAACCAGTACGGCATGAGTGTGCTCGGGCTGCGCCGTACACCCGAAGAGCAAATCGCCAATTTTGGCACCGTCGCTGGCGTATGGGTGGAAGAAGACCGTTTATTGAACGTGACCGAGTTTGCTGAAAAGCCCACCATGGATTATGCCCGCAGCAACCTGCGTGTTCCTCGTTTGCAGGCGGATGAATATCTGACCGTTTTCGGGTTGTACATCATCAAGCCACTCTTATTTGAATTCTTAGAGGAACACATCCAGCACAACGTGCGAGAACGGGGTGAATTCCAGCTCACCTCGGCGCTAGATCGCTTAAGACGGGAAGAAGGATTCTACGGACTGATCATGGATGGCAAGCGGTACGATATCGGCCTGCCAGATTACTACCTTGCAACATTACAATCATTCCGCTTGAAGGATTGAATCAGGGCAAAGCATACACTCACCACGGTCAGCGCAGGGGCAGACAGGCTACATGCCAGCGCTGCTGGCGCCAGGAAGAACAATGGGAGGAAAAGGCGAGGAAATTTAATCCCTCATCAGGGGCGTTTACTGCGCACAGTACCTGCGCACCGGGGTGAGCAGGGCAAAGAGGAAGATCAGCAAGCCGTTGACCAGCGTCACATACTGGATGGGCCACTCAAAGCCGATCAGGAAGCCTTCCACCACCAGCCAGATGCCGAGCACCACGCACAGCGCCAGGATGCCCACCCAGGCCCAGTGAACCCCCTTCGTGGGCAGGAGTTTCTCCAGCCAGGGCCATTGGGGCAGCGCTAACAAGGCGTAGATGAGAACCAGCGGGAACAGTCCCATAGCAAAGAGCAGGAACAGTCCGGGCAGGATGTAGTCCGATACGGGCAGATCGTCCAGCACCGCGGTCATACCCAGCGCCGCGCCGGAAGGGTCGAGCAGCATGGCGATGCCGCCATACAACCCACCCAGGGCCAGGAAGAGCAGCCAAAAAGCCAACAGCCATATAGTAAACGGTCGTTTCATGATCTTCACCTGCACAGCCAGATTTCCTCCAGCACCCAGCCGGAGGCGGTTTTGACGAAGTCGATGTGGATGCAGCCCAGCTCCTGCATGTGGCCCCCCAATTGGTGCTCTCTGAGTGCAGGGTCGAAGTCCTGCCCGGTGTAGCGCACCCGCAGATCCATCTCCTGGTGGCACTTTTGCAGGGCGGGGAAGGCGTAGCCCGTGAAGCACTCAATCTCGAAAGGCTTGTACGGCCTGGCGCGCCGGGTGTTGGCAAAGGTTGCCAGCAGTTCCTCAGGTGCGTCGCACTCCAGCCGTTCGGCAATAAAGCCGACCGCCTGGGCTAAGCTCTGGAAGGTAGGGGTCTCGGTATTTAAAGTCATACGCACCACACAGCCACTGCCGGTGATGCGTTGGGGGGAAGGGAGGGCAATGGCCCTGGCGAATGGTTTTTTTGGTGAGCGTGGAAGGACTCGAACCTTCAACCAATGGCTTAAAAGGCCACTGCTCTGCCATTGAGCTACACGCCCGTTGCGCTGTGCATTCTATCATCATCCACAGGCTTCGTCAACTTTCCGCAAGATGTTTGGCGTGTCTTAAAAATCGAAAAAACCAATACCTCACCCCAGATTTAATCTTCCTGGGTCGGATCATATCCTTCACTCAAAACCGAATAAATAACGCCAACTTCTCGTTAAGAGTGTGAAAAGATCAACCGGGAAGCACAACTCCCGGCTTCAAAGAAGGAGATATGAACATGAAGCACACGCAAATTCTAAAACGTTCCTGGGATATCCTGTGGAGCTACCGGACACTGTGGGTCTTTGGCATCATCCTTGCCCTCACCACCGCCTCCACGCTCCGCGGATCCAGCAATAGCGGCGGCGGGGGTGGTCACCCCTCGGGGAATGGTCATAGCAGCCTGATCTCCCCCTCGGAAACGATGCGGGTTGAACTAGCAGAGTCGCGCCAGGAATTCCAGCGCCTGGTGGCGCAAGCGCCCTGGGAAGAGATTGAACCCTGGGAAGAGATAGAGCCCTGGGTGATCTGGGTTATCCTCGGCGCAGTGGTCTTCTCCCTGCTGGTGTTTGTGGTGTTCACCATCGGTCACTTCGTCAGCCAAACCGCCCTCATCCGCATGGTCGATCGCTACGAAGGCACCAGTGAAAAGGTTGGCTTCAAGCAGGGCTTCCGCATGGGCTGGTCCAAGGCTGCCTGGCGCCTCTTCCTCATCAGCTTGCTGCTCTTCATCGTCCTCTTCACTGGCCTCACCCTCCTGGGTGGGATTGCAGCCCTGCCTGCCATCCTGGGCTCCCTGGTAGGCGCCATCCCCAGCGTCCTGGGCATCGTCGCCACCATCGGCCTTGGCTCGCTGGTCATCCTGCTGGGGCTTGCCGTGTGGCTGGTGCTCTCGTTAGTCATGGAAACCGTTCGCCGGGCCTGTGTGATGGAAGATCAGGGCGTCATCGCCTCCCTGCGCCGTGGCTGGCAGATGGTGCGCAACAACCTGCGCGATGTCTTCCTGATGTGGCTGATCCTGCTTGGCGTTCAGTTTGGCCTTGCCATTGCCATTATTCCCATCGTGGTAGCGTTGGGTGCTGCAGGCCTGCTCGTCGGCGGCGGGATTGGGATGGCAGTTTTCCTCATCGTGCAGACGTTCTCCACTGCCACCGTCAGCGGTATCACCGCGGGTATTGTCGGTTTGTTTCTCTTCATCCTCCTCCTGGCAATCCCCCTCACCTTTGTCGACGGGTTGAAGCAGACCTACCTCTCCTCCACCTGGACCCTCACCTACCGTGAGCTCCTCGCCCGTACAGCCCAGCCTCAGCCTGTAGAAGTTCAAGCTGCCTGACGGTTTATCACCATAAAACAAAGTTGCACCGGCACCGTATGCTGGTGCAACTTTGTTTTCGATTGATACATCCCTAGGGCATATTATCGCCCGGCTTGCACTCGCCCTGGGAATACAGGTACTCATCGCAAGTGCTTCCGTCATCGAAGATGCACACCCCGATATTCCCTTCGCCGGTCTGCAGCGTGTACCCCTGCTGGGCGCAGTAGCTGTTCTCCTGCCCGCACTTCCCAGCCAGGAACTCCCAGCTATCGCATTCGCTGCCATCCGGGAAGATGCACACCCCGTACTGCCCGGCATCGTTCTCCCGCGTTTCTTCCGTGTACCCCAATCCCTGGCAGTACACCGAAGCCGGATTCGCCAGCGCCGGCAGGTCCGCCGGTTCTTCCGTCTGCGCCTCGTCTGTGCTGCATCCCACCAGGTAGAACACCAGCGCCAGTGATAGGATCACCAGGATAACCAGTTTGTTGAACATAAGAGCCTCCTCCTTAGCCGCGTGTCTGTTTTGTGACGGCGTACACACTAGACGAGCAGCATTCCAGATTTGTTCCACGTTTGTCCTACTTTGCCAACATACGGGCAAAACCGGGCTATAATATCTTTAGAGCATCTCCATGCCCAAACGCACGCACACCTCATCCTTCGGCGTCTCCCGGCGCGAGGGGCACGATGCCTCCGCCTTTTACGCCCGCAGCCTCTATCAGGATCTCTCCCCGCCTGCCGAGCCTGAGGCAGGTCCCCTCGCACCGCCAGAGCAGTGGTCAGACCGCATCTACTGCCAATCTTCCGAGCAAATCCCCCTGCCCGATTCCAGTGTTGCTCTGGCATTCACCTCCCCTCCCTACAACGTGGGTAAAGATTACGACAAAGATATCAGCCTGGAGGCCTATCTGGATTTGATCGGGCGCGTGGGGCGCGAAGTTTTCCGCGTGCTGCAGCCCGGCGGACGTTACGTGATCAACATCGCCAACTTGGGACGCAAACCCTACATCCCCCTCCATGCCTGGTTCTATCACCTCCACCAGCAGGTGGGCTTCCTCCCTATGGGCGAGATCATCTGGCAAAAAGCCAGGGGAGCCAGCGGTAGTTGCGCCTGGGGGAGCTGGCGCAGCGCTAAATCCCCCCGCCTGCGCGACCTGCACGAGTACTTGCTTGTCTTTGCCAGGCAGTCCTTCTCCCGCCCCGATAAAGGCCCATCCGACATCACCGCCGACGAGTTCATGGAAGCTACGCTCTCCGTCTGGAATATCCCCGCCGAATCAGCGAAGCGCGTCGGTCACCCGGCGCCTTTCCCCCTGGCCCTGGCAGAACGTGTGATCCGCCTCTATTCTTATCTCGGGGATGTCATCTTAGACCCCTTCGCTGGGTCCGGCACCACTTGCCTGGCAGCCCTGCGCCTTGGACGGCATTACGTCGGCCTGGATACTGACCCGGCTTATTGCGCCCTGGCGCAAAAACGCATCGCTGCCGCCCGGGATGGGGACAGTTAGCCGTTCAGCGAGTACCCTTCTTTCGCCTCTGCCTCCATCCCCCACTGTTCTTCTCTCTAAGATTTAAGGCTGTCTCCTCCGCCTGGCGCAGCTCCTCCAATGTGTTCACGTTGCGAAACGCCAGCCCCTGCGGGTCGTAGCGCCTGATCTCTTCTTCCCCCAGCCGCCGCACGCCCACCTGCGCGAACCACGAATCCACCCGCCGCAAGCCCCCCTCCAGCGCCGCCCGTACCTGCGGCAGGCAGGTCTCCCGCCGGTAAACCGCGTGGAACGGTTCCAGCCCCTCCCCTGTTTCAGGGATCACCAGGTCAGCCGGTGTCGCATCCAGCAGCCTGTACTGCTCCGCCAGCAATGCCGGGCTGGCAAAGGGCATATCGCACGCCACAACCGCCACCGCCTCGTGAGAAGCAGCCGAAAGCGCCGTATAGAGTCCTCCCAGTGCCCCCCCTCCCGGGATCAAATCTGGCAGGCATGGCACGCCCAGAAAGCCGTAGGCCTGCAGGTTGTTCGTCGTCACCAGCACTTCAGCCGCCAGCGGCCTCAGCCTGCCCAGCACGCGTGCGATCAGCGGCGCACCCAGGAAGAGCGCCAGCCCCTTATCCTGCCCCATGCGCCTCGACTCACCCCCCGATTGGATCACCAGCGTCAGCGGAGAAGCCTTGCCCATCCACACTCGCTTACGGGCGACTCGTCATCCCCGGCACCGCCCCGAAGATCTCGCCCCGCAGATGGTAGCCCACCACCTCCAGCCGCGGCGTGAACATCGGTCGCAGTCCGGTCGCCTTCAATTGTCCTAAGATTCGACCGTCTTGCGCAACCCCCGTCTGCTCGAACTTGAAGATGTCCGACATGGTGATGATCTCGCCTTCCATCCCCGAAACCTCCGTGATATGGGTCACCTTGCGCGTCCCGTCCGTCAGCCGAGACATGTGCACGATCAGGTTGATCGCCGAGGCGATCTGGCGGCGGATTGCCAGCAGGGGCAACTCCAGCCCTGCCATCATCACCATCGTCTCCAGCCGAGAGAGCGCGTCGCGCGGCGAATTGGCATGCAGCGTGGTGATCGAACCGTGGTGCCCCGTGTTCATCGCCTGCAGCATATCCAGCGCCTCGCCGCCCCGCACCTCACCGATGATGATCCGGTCGGGGCGCATGCGCAGCGAGTTGCGCACCAGGTCGCGCGGCGTCACCTCTCCCACCCCATCCACATTGCGCGCCTTCGTCTCCAGGCGCAGCACATGCTTCTGCTTCAGTTGCAGCTCCACCGCATCTTCGATGGTCACGATGCGCTCTTGCCCGGGGATGTATCCCGTCAGGATGTTCAGCAAAGTCGTCTTGCCCGAGGAGGTGGGACCGGAGATCAGCGTGTTCAGCCGCGCCGCCACGCATGCTTGCAGGAACTCCACCATGTGCTCCGTGATCGAAGCCAGGCGCACGAATTCATCCATCGTCATGGTATTCACCAAGAACTTGCGGATCGTGATGCACGGCCCGTTGATCGCCACCGGCGGGACGATTGCATTCACCCGCGAGCCGTCCGGCAGGCGCGCATCTGCCATCGGGTGATCCATATCCACGCTGCGCCCCAGAGGGTGCAGCATGCGGTCAATGATCCGCAAGACATGCTCATCGCCGTCAAAGCGCACATTGGTCTCGATCAGCTCGCCGTTCTTCTCGATGTACACCAAGTCGGCGCTGTTCACCATGATCTCGCTGATCCCGGGCTCATCCAGCAGCGGCTGGATCGGCCCGTAACCCACCAGCTCATCCAGTGCTTCACGCAGCAGCCGCCCGCGCAGCTTTTGATCTGCGGGCATCTTCGCCTGCACATAGACGCGTTCCAGCGTCTCGCTGATTGCCTGGCGGTGCCGTTCCGCTGGAACCGGGTGCATTTCAAGCTCTTGCGATACCGCGTTGACCAAATAAGCCTTCATCCGGCGCAAATCCGGGATTTGAGATTCAGATGCAGGGCTCATAAGTCTCCTTTCTGTTGGACTGCCTTAATCTTTGCTCACCGCTCCCCGGTTCCACGACCCCACCTCGATCAGATTCCCCTCCGGGTCTGCGATCATCGAAGAGTACATCCCCCACGGCTCCATCCGCGGCGCATAAACCTCGCGGCCTCCCGCCTTGACGATGCGCTCAAATTCCCGGTCCACATCCGCCGAGACGGGCAGGTCGATCGCCAGTTCGAATGTCCCATTGATGCCGCTGGGATATGTTGGCGACTGACCCAGCAGGCTGGGCAGTTGTGCCCGTTCATACATCGAAAACCGGATGCCCTCGTTCTTGAATTCCGCATACGGACCGTTCCCATCCCACTCGATCTCAAAACCGAGCGCATCCCGGTAGAATGCCACCATCCGGTGCAGATCGTTGACGAAAATTCCGATCATATCCCATCGTGTACCCATGCTGTTGGCCTCCCAATTGATTATAATACAGGTAGTGAGGGGATGTTTTGCCGGCTTTAACCGCCATGCACCCCCATCGATCCGCCCCACCTCGGCGTTTCCTAGAGAGCCAGGAAGGAAGGTTGTTATGGCAAGGCTGGTGGATCTTCTGGATAGTCTGACCGTCGAAGGCAGCCTGTATGAGAAGCTGCCCAATAATGAATTGCGTTGCTATGCCTGCGCCCACCGCTGCCTGGTGCGCCCGGGCAAGCGCGGCATCTGCCAGGTGCGCTTTAACCGCGCCGGCACCCTCTACGTGCCCTGGGGGTATGTCTCTAGCCTGCAAGCCGACCCGATCGAAAAGAAGCCCCTCTTCCATTTCCTGCCTGGCGCCACCGCCCTCACCTTCGGCATGCTCGGCTGTGATTTTCACTGCGATTTCTGCCAGAACTGGCTCACCTCCCAAACCCTGCGCGACCCCGCTGCCGATGCATCCGTCGGCTATATTCGCCGCATCACCCCCGAGCAGATCGTTGCTGCCGCCCAGCGCAGCGGCGCTGAGGTGATCGCATCCTCATATAACGAACCCCTCATCACCTCCGAATGGGCCGTTGCCATTTTTAAGCAAGCCCAGCAAGCCGGCATCAAGTGCGTCTACATCTCCAATGGCAACGCCAC
>JAFGBV010000137.1 GCA_016932955.1 Anaerolineales bacterium
CTTGAAAGCGCGATATCCTCCGGGAACCAGTGTAGGCTGGGCCCCTTTCCCTGGGATAGAAGCGTTGCGAGCTCTGTTTTCATGCTTGAGCGTCTGGCTCCGCCCTGATTTCAGCCTCTTTTTTCTTCTTGCGCAGCGCCTGCCGGCGTTCTGAGACGGGCTGTAGCGGCAGTAAGGCTTCCTTCAGCACCTGGTCGATATGATCTACAAGGATGATTTTCAATTCGCTCCTCGCCCGCTTGGGCACATCGATCAAATCCTTCTCATTCTTGCGCGGTAAGAGCACTGTTTTCAACCCTGAGCGGTGCGCTGAAAGCACCTTCTCGCGAATACCGCCCACTGGCAAGATCTTGCCCCGCAGGGTGATCTCACCCGTCATGCCTACTTCCTTGTTCACCTCACGCAGTGTGAAGGCTGAAACCAGCGCGGTGCAGATGGTAATGCCGGCACTGGGGCCGTCCTTGGGAATGGCGCCTTCGGGTATGTGGATATGGATGTCGAGATTCTCAAACCACTCAGGATCAAGTTGGAACTCGTCCACCCGGGATTTCAGGTAGGTCAGCGCGGCTTGGGCAGACTCCTGCATCACGTTGCCGATCTGCCCAGTGATCTGCACGTTCCCCTTGCCTTCTACCAGCAGCACTTCCACCGGCATGATCTCGCCGCCCATCTCGGTCCAGGCAATAGCCGTAGCGACGCCCACTTCATTCTGGCGTTCAGCTTCCAGGTTAAAGAACTGCGGCGGTCCCAGGAAACGTTCCACGACGGCGGGTGATATGCGGGTAGGAAAATGCTTGGCCTCAGCTCGTGAGCGCGCCAGCTTGCGGCACACCCGTCCGATCTCGCGCTCGAAGTTGCGCACACCTGCCTCGTAGGTGTACTCCCGGCTGATGCGCTGCAAGGCCTGGTCAGCAAACTTAACATTTGACTCATCCATACCGGCTTCCTCGAGCTGTCTTGGCACCAGAAAGCGCCGGGCAATCTCCATTTTTTCTTCCTCGATATAGCCGGGGAACTCGATTAGTTCCATGCGGTCAAGCAGCGCTGCTGGAATAGGGCCGGTTGAGTTGGCGGTGGTGATGAACATGACCTTCGACAGGTCATAGGGCAATTCCAGGTAGTGATCGGAAAAAGCGTGATTCTGCTCCAAGTCTAACACCTCCAGCAATGCTGAAGATGGGTCGCCGCGGAAATCCTGACCCAGTTTATCCACCTCATCCAGCATGAAGAGCGGGTTGATCGACCCGGCTCGCCGCATGGTCTGCAGGATGCGCCCAGGCAGCGCACCAATATAGGTGCGCCGGTGGCCGCGGATTTCAGCCTCGTCACGCACCCCTCCCAGCGAGAGGCGCACGAACTTACGTCCCAATGCTTCGGCGATCGAGCGACCCAGCGAAGTCTTGCCCGTACCGGGGGGACCAACAAAGCAAATGATCGGCTGGTGCAGCCGCTTGGGCTTCAAGCTGCGCACGGCAATATATTCCAATATGCGTTCCTTGGCGCGCGGCAGACCATAGTGGTATTGCTCGAGCACCTCAGCGGCATGCTTCACGTCCAGGTTGTCATCGGTGGCATTCGTCCAGGGCAGTTCGAGGATCCAATCAATATAGGTGCGGATGATGCCCACCTCGGGTGACATGGGCGGCATCTGGTTCAAACGCTCAATCTCCTTGATCGCCCGCACCATCACTTCCTCAGGCAGGCTGACACCTTCCACCCTGCTGCGCAGCTCGCCCAATTCACGCACCCACGGATCGCCTTCACCCAATTCTGATTGGATGACGCGCATCTGTTCGCGCAGGTAGAACTCGCGCTGGCTGCGGTCGACCTCATTTTGCGCTCGTTCGTGGATCTGGTCCTCCAATTCAAGCACATCCAGTTCCTCTGCCAGCAAGTTGACCACTTTCCGCAGCCGCTCAATCGGGTCAAGCATTTGTAGCAGCCTCAGGCGTTCATCTAAAGACGGGGCAATCGCCGTTGCCAGCATGTCCGCCAGCCAGCCCGGCTCCTCAATGTTCATGGCAAACAGGTAGGCTTCTTCTGGCAGACTGCGGTTGAACTGTACGCACTTGTGGAACAATTCCAACGCAGTGCGCATGGTGGCTTCAATCTCACGATCTTTGCGTTCGTCCTCGTAAATCGGACGCGCCCGCGCCACCAGGAATGGCTCCTTGCGCACAAAATCCACCAGCTCCACCCGCCGGCGAGCCTGCACCAGTGCCGAGCTGGAGCCATCCGGCATGCTCAACAACCTGCCCACGGCGATTTCAGTGCCAATGGGGATGAAATTTTCCAGGCCAGGATTTTCCTCATCCGGGTCGCGCTGGGTCAAGGCGATCATGGTCTGATTTTCTAACTGGGCTTCCTCGATTGCCAACAAGGATGCCTCGCGCCCGACAAATATAGGAGCTACCATGTGCGGAAATACTACCAGGTCGCGCAATGGCAACACCGGACATTCGATCAGTCCACTCTCGTCTGGATAGGCGTCCTGCACGCTGTATAGCTCTTCAGTGCGGTGGTGCAAGGCTTCCCCGAACTCTTCTTCTTCATCATTCTGATACCAATCGCTATCCCGCATTTATACTCCTGTTCGCAAACCAATGGATGCGTGCTCCAGCTGCTACAAATATACTACCAGTTACCAGGATGATAGCATCCAATCCTGCAAGAATCAATGCCTCATCCAGAGCCTCTGCCACATCCAGCACAATGCGCGCCGGACAACCAGACTGGTGGGCCAGGTCAACCAGCATTTCCGGCTCCATCGCGCGCGGATGGAATGACTTGACAGCAATCATTTCGCGCACCCGCGGCAGCAACTCACTGAACATGCCTTGCACATCTTTATCCTCAGAGGCTCCAAAGACCATTACCACCGGCTTACCGGGAAAGTAATCATCCAGTGCCAGGCGCAACTTCAAGGCTGAGTCGCGGTTATGCGCACAATCAAGCACGAGCGTGCTACCTGCTTCATTCTGCAAGACTTCAAATCGTCCGGGCCATATCGTATTATGGAAACCCTGGCGGATGGCATCTTCACTCACCCCCAATCCACGCTGTCTGGCTACTTGCAGTACAGCATAAGCCGTGGCAGCATTGACCACCTGGTGGTGCCCCAATAATGGGATGTGCAGCTTTATCGGCTGCCAATCACTCGCTCCCCCGCTGGCTAAATATTCATCGAAACGGGTCTGGTCCTCAGCCTTCCAGACCAGGAATTCCTGCCCCTGAAGAGAGTGGCTGAGCGGCTTGAAATGTACCTCGCGGTTCACCTGGATCAGCGGGGCTTTTTGTTCGCCCGCCATGCGTTCCAGCACCAGCCGCGCCTCGTCTAGTTGCGGCGAAACCACCACAGGCACGCCCGCCTTGATAATCCCCGCCTTTTCGCCGGCAATCTCCGCCAGGGTGTCACCCAAGATCGCAATGTGGTCATAGGACAGCGAAGTGATCACCGTAACCAGGGGGTTGAGAATGTTGGTGGCATCCAGTCTGCCACCCAATCCTACCTCGATCACTGCTACGTTCACCCCCTGGCGGGCAAAGTACAGAAAAGCCAGGGCTGTGGTGATCTCGAAGGTTGACAGCTTGGGGATGCTCTCGATGACCGGCCTCAGCTCATCCACCAGGGCGATCAGCGCAGTATGAGGGATCTGCTCGCCGCTAACCTGGATGCGCTCGGCATAATCATCCAGGTGTGGCGAGGTGTACAAACCCACCCGATAGCCTGCCGCCTGCAGAGCACTGGCGCACAAGGCGGAAACCGAGCCCTTGCCTTTGGTGCCTGCTACATGCAACGTGGGGTAGCTGTTTTGCGGATCGCCCAACGCAGCCGCAAGCTCGCACATGCGGCCCAGTTCGAACTGTCCGGGCACATAACGAAAATTGCGCTGCAAGCTGAAATCTACAAAGCTGTAGAGATAATCCAGGGTCTTCTGATACTGAGATTCAAGCTCGCTCATCGTGCAAGGATTTTACCCTCGGGAGTATGCACTGTAAAGACCCGAATGGCTTTTCAGAAGATGGTAAAATCAGCCCTATGTTGCGTAAAATACTAAAAGTTTTCTTCAACCTGATTAAACTGGGCATTGCTTTGGGTTTGCTGGCTTTCCTGCTCCCAAGACTGATCACCGCCATATCCAGCCACTCTCATATTTACTCCATCGAGGACGCCCCTGTACGGCGGGTGGCAGTGGTCTTTGGGGCAGGGTTGTGGCGGGACGGCAGCCCGACGCCTGTGCTGCGCGACCGGGTGGAGACGGGGGCAAGGCTGTATTTTGACGGCAAGGTGGAAAAGCTGCTGATGAGCGGTACGAACATGGTGGTAGAGTACAACGAACCCGAAGCCATGCGCCAGTACGCACTCAGCCTGGGCGTGCCGGATGAGGACATTGTTCTAGACTACGCTGGCCGGCGCACTTATGACACTTGTTATCGGGCGAAAGCGATTTTCCAGATCGATGCACCGGTTTTGATTACCCAGGCATTCCACTTACCACGGGCGGTCTACACCTGTCGGTCTTTAGGGATGGA
>JAFGBV010000138.1 GCA_016932955.1 Anaerolineales bacterium
CATCTCAATAAAACGGGGGAAGTGGGGTGTTTTGTGCGTGCTCCGCACGCACAAAACACCCCACACCCCAAGTTATTGAGAAGTTACAAAAATCGGGTTGAAAAACCTGCCGCGGGGTGTTCTCTAGGTAACCAACCAGGAGGTGGAATGTGAACAAATACGTCTTTTTTACCATGCTGCTTGTTTTAACTCTGCTGGCTGGCTGCACAGGGAAAGAGCAATCCATCACACTTGCGCCGCCTACCGCGCCGCACGCATCCGACCAGGCTACAGCAACCCCACCTGATCTACCAAGTCCCACCCAACTGCCGACGGTCACGGATACTCCTTCTCCCACGGATACTCCGGCGCCAACACCCACCCCCACCGGTCCACAGGCGATCGTTGAGGAGGTGGTAAACGAGGTCAGCGCGCATGCTTCAACTGCATTAGATTGGCAACCAGCCGAGGTATCTCAGATCGTGTACCTGGGCGGCGAAGTATGGGCAAAGGAGGCATCGACTGCCTTACTGGGCATGGGCAGCGGACGGGTGCGCGTGGCTCCCAATACTGTCTTCAGCCTGGCGCAAACAGAAGATCAACTGATTCAAATTGACTTGGAAGAAGGGCAAATTTGGATCAACGTAGAGGGGTTGGAGCCAGGCACGAGCTTCGAAATCCAGACGCCTGCTGCTGTTGCCGCGGTGCGCGGCACGCGCTTCAGCGTGCGGGTGGCTGAGGATGGTTTCACTACCGTCTCCAGTTGGCAGGGGCAGGTGGAGGTATCCAATGAGGCAGGAACGGTGAGCGTAGATAGCGGCATGCAGAGCGAGATAACGCCGGGGCAGGCGCCTACGCCTCCGACGATGATGACCGAAGCCGAAAACCTGCGGTGGGGGATGGCCCAGGGACCCGGGCTGCAGCCGTTGCTCCCCCTGGTGGGCGATCCGGCGATGATCACCGTTCCCGGGCAAGGCTCTGGGTTCGCCTGGTCGGGGAATGGCGCCCAGTTTGTTTTTATGAGCTTTGAAGACACCAGTATCCCCCAATTCGTTTTTTACAATACAACCAGCGCAGAGATCAGCATGCCGCCGCTGAGCAGCAATGTTGTAGACCCCATCTTTACGATGGATGGCGGGGAGGTAAATGGCATCCTGTATATCAACACAGGGGTTGCTGGTGGTTCGCTATGCAAAGCAGCACTGGATGGGAGCAATGAGACATGCTTTGTGCAGGGGGTTGGTTATATTGTAAGCTTTATACCCTCGCCAGATGGGCAATGGCTTTTATTTAGCGCAGACGATGGAATCAAGCGGAACCTGTTCGTGGTGCGACCTGATGGCAGCGACCTCAGGCAGGTCACCCAGCTCGAGAGCGGCGAGGCAAACTATCCCATCTGGTCTCCATCCGGCGACCGGATCGCCTATGTGTATTCGGCAAACTGGAGCCAGCCAGCCGAGCTCTGGGTGATCGGGGCAGATGGGAGCGGGGCGCAATTGCTCTTCGATGATGTCGATCCGGGTTCTTACAGCGCCCTGGTATGGAGCCCAGATGAGCAGTGGCTGGCAATCCCGACCTTCTCGGAAGGCCTGGCGCTGGTGCAAGCTGACGGCTCGCGAATCGTGCAGGTGACCAATACCACAGCAGGGGATTACCGCCACCTATCCTGGACGCCGGTGGGAAGCGGTTGGCCGTTGTTCTACCACTATTCCGGCGATGAAGGCGAGGGCTTGTACTACCTGGCAAGCATCGAGGCAGAGCCCACACCCATCGGTGGCAGTGATCTGAGCGGCCCGTTTTGGACTATGGACGGCACCCAGGCAGCCTTTATATCCACTACACTCGTGGATGGCAGATTCAACACGGTGGCTTATTTTTTCCAGGCTATGCTCGGTTTCTTACCCTAAGACGATGAATCAGAATAAATGGCACCAACACATCATCCCTCCTAAGCGACCGCTGCGCTGGATTCTGCCAGGCTTATTGTTGCTGGGGGCGATCCTCGTGCAATGGGCTGCGCCAGATTGGGCAGGGAGGATCGAAGCGCTCACCATCGACGGGCGATTCAGGTTACGCGGGGTTGAACAACCTCAACAACCCGTGGTGATCGTGGCGCTGGATGAGGCATCCTTCCAAATCCTGGGCGATTTAGAGGGTGAGAACATCCGCACCTGGCCGCGAGGGCGCTGGGCAGAGCTGGTGAACAAGATCGCCGCCTACCAGCCACGCATAATCGCACTGGATGTCATCTTCGATACGCCCGGCTGGGATGCCGGGGGGGATGAGGCGCTGGCGCTGGCGATGCGGCAGGCTGGGAACGTGATTCTGGCTGCCCACATGGAGCAGACCAGGATGGAGGATTTTTACCACACCTCGTACAGCCAGCCGGTGGAAATCCTGAAACAAAACACGGCAGGGGTAGGCTTCGCAAACCAGATTCTGGATATCGATGGCGCGATCCGACGGGCGCAGATTTTGCTGAACCTGGAACAGCAGATTCAACCCTCGCTAGCCGTAGTGATTGCTACGCTTTACCGGGGTGAGATGATCACCATCGACCAAGCGGACCTGGGGAAAGATCTCAGCCTGCCAATCCATTTTCGCGGGCCGGAGGGGACGTTCACAACAATCCCCATGCATCAAATCTGGTCAGGGGAAGTTGAAAATCCCGAGGTGCTGCGAGATGCCATCGTGCTGCTGGGATATACCACACAGGTAGAGCAGGACCGCCACGCCGCTCCTTTTGCGGGGGAGGCTGGGATGCCCGGGGTGGAGATCCAGGCGAATACAGTCGATACCCTGCTGGCAGGCGATTGGCTTCACCGCCCGCCGATATGGCTACCGCTCATGCTGCTAGCAGTTGCCGGGCTGCTCGGCTGGGGTTTTGCCAGCCTGCCATCGCCCGCTGCGGGCATATTGGCTTTTGGTGCGAGCGTAATCGCTTACCTGATGCTTGGGAGGGCATTATTTAATGGGCAAGATTACCTGCTGCCCATTGCAGGACCGATCATCGTGGCGGTGGTGATGGGAGGCGCTGTTACAACCGAGCGGGCTATCTTTGCCGAACGGGATAAGCGCCTGCTGCGGCAACGATTTGCAGGGGTCATGTCGCCAGAACGCCTGCAGGCTGTGCTGGATAATTGGGAAGCTCTGCTGAACACAGAGCGACCTGAGAAGGAGGCAGCGGTGCTTTTTGCGGATATTCGCGGGTTCACCCATGCCACCGAGGCGTTGATGCGCCAAAACCGCAGCCCAGAGATGGTGCGCTTTTTAAACGCTTACATTGACACGATGGCAGAGGCGGTGTTTTTGGAGGGCGGGGTTGTGTATCGCACGTTTGGGGATGGGCTGCTCATTCTCTTCGGGGTGCCAGAGCCGCTCCCCGATCACTCCCTGAGGGCTGTGCGCGCGGCCGTGGGCATGGCGCTGGCTGCCAACGATCTACAGGCAACCTGGCCGCTGCGCGATGAGGCGCCGTTCCAGATGGGTATTGGAATCAACGACGGCCCGATGATCGATGCAGTAGTAGGCCGCGGACGCCGTTTCGATTACACCGTGCTGGGTGATCCGGTTAACGCGGCCTCGCGCATCGAAGGCTATTGTAAAGAAGCGATGGGAATCCCACGCCCTGCCGGCGGGGAGGTGCCGGAGATGGTGACGATCCTGATCAGCGACAACCTTTACCAGAAAGTTGCGCCACACATCCTGGCGGATGAGAGCATTCCACCTTTTGAGGCGCGGGGCAAGAGCGAGGCGCTGAGGGTGGTACGGGTGCTGGGGCTTAAAGATCAGAGCCCGGATCCCTGACGATCAATCAAGGAGACAATGTAAGCGGCATCCAGGTCAGGCCGCCATCGGACGTTTGCCAAAGCCCAGAAAACAGAGTGCAGCCAAGGCTGGTGCAATCCCCACCTGAGGTAAGCAACCAGCCTGCCTGCGGCTCTTCAAATGCCATTTTCAGAGCGCCCCGGGGCAAAGTAGCCTGGTAGAGCTGCCATGTATGCCCACCGTCCTGGGAGAGGTGCAAGTCACCGGAGGAATGGGCTACCCACCAGTGTTGAGGGTCCAGGAAGGTTGTTAGCAGAGAGGCATCGAGCAGGGCATCCTCTGGTTGAAGAGGCAGAGCACTGACCATCGTCCAGGTCAGACCGCCATCGGCAGTGGCATAGATCTCCATACGCGGGGAATATGGGTCGAGTAAAGTCACCGGGAGTAAACCTGACTGTGGATCAAAGAAGGTGGGTAGACTATAGAATACAGCGCCGGCCTCTCCTGGCAGAATAGGCGATTGAACAGTCCAACTTTGCCCGCCATCGCGGGTGCAGTACAAGATATCCTCGACCAAAGCCCAGCCTATTTCTGGTGTATTGAAGTGCACCGATCCAGCTCCAGGGAGAGGCAGGGCCTGCCAGCTCTGCCCGCCATCCTGCGTGCGGTATAGGAGACCGAGGTTGAAATTAGCGCTGGACGGCAGGCTAAGCGAGAGCCAGCCGCGCTCAGAATCGATAAAGGTCAGCGCAAGCGGCACGGCTCCGGGCGGGGCACCGGGGATTTCCACTGGCTGCCAGGTTCCACCGCCATCCACAGTGGCATACACCAGCAAACGCGGCTGCGCGGCGACCAGCCATCCACTGGAGGCATCGCGGAAGAAGGCAGCCTGGATGATGGCATCCTGCGGGCTGCGCACCTGCCAGCTCAGGCCGCTATCCTCGGTCCAGTACAGGCGCCCAGAATCCAGCGCCCAGCCCTGACCATGGGTGAGGCGCTGAAAGTCAGTCAGGTTGGACGATGCTGATTCAAGGATCATGCCAGTGGAGACAACTGGCTGAGTCCTGGAAGGTCGCTCTAAAACTTCACCATCCACCACGTTGCTGTCGATATCCATGCGAACACCCCCCCAGGCTTCGCTATGGTCGCCGGCGTACTGACGGATACGCTGGTGATTGGGCCATAAATCGTCTGAGACACAGGGCACCCCCCAAACGGTTGCTTCAGGGTCATACGCCTCGGCGTACCAGGCAGCAATCCAGACATCATCCGGAACATGTGGGATGGAGGCCCATTCGGTGATATAAGATGAGCAGGCTCCGCCGTAGGCTCCGGCGCGATTGCCAAGCTCGTGGAGGCGGCTCACCCATCCTGAGAGGAATGCCCCCACGGCAGCGCGGCATTCCGGCTTATTGCCAGCAATGTAGTACTCAATATCATAGTAGATGATCGTGCCGCCCAATCCCTGCGAGGTGAGGCCCAGGCTCGCGGCAGCCAATGCAGCGGCATCGGCCTCACTGCGTCCTTGCGCATACGCCTCGGCCGGGTCGGCACTGAATCGATACTTAAAATCGGAACAGGGCGCCTGTGGGCCAACCCAGGTGGGGATGAGCGCCCAGCCCTGGCTGAGCGCCCCGGCTACCCAGGCAGGGGTCAGATCTTCATTGGCGCAATGACGATGGATACCGCCAATATAGATATTCACAATGCGGTAGGGGCTGCGCTGCCACCAGGCTTCGAGCTGGCCCAGGCTGGGGTTATCACATTTATCAAAAGCGGGTTGAGCACGCGCAGTGACAACCAGTGGGTTGGTCACGGTGAAGACGGTGGAGGTGATGTCGAGCTGCCAGGCAGTGCCAACCTGGAAAGTGTAGGTATAAACTCCCGAGCATGCAGGAACTGTCTGTGTAAAAGCGGTTGTCCAGTTGCCGGAGGAAAGAGATAACGTATCAGTATAGATCGTTGATGCACCACAAGGGCTTTCCAGCATCCAGGCCAGGTCAACATCCCGGGTGCGCTCGGAGGTGTTTTGCCCAGCGGCATAATACACAATCGCCTCGCCAGAGGTAAATTGATCGGTGCGGTTTGCCTGCCCGTCAGCGGTCCAGATATCTGTGAGCGTTATATCATCCACCGGCTGGCCCCGCAGGAGGTAAGGCAGGTAAAGCAACCAGTCTTGCGCTTGCTGGCTATACCCGACCCGGAGCGCAGCAAACCATGCGCCCAAGCAAACCAACGCCAACAGCCCAACGCGCAAGCAGTTTTTCAGCTTCACGCCCGGCGTTCCTGCCAACCCAGGATGATCCAGGGCAGCATGGCAAATACGCCTGCCAGGGCGGGACCACCCAACCCGGCGCGCAGGTTGACCAACACGCTGCTCAGGCCGGTGAGGGCATAACTGGCTACCGCCAGGCGCTCAAAGCGTAGCTCAGAAGCCATCGTTGGGGAACGGCGTAGACGAGCGAACAACCCCAACAGGGAAAAGGTAAGGAAGGTGGTCAGCCACCAGCCCCAATAGTTTTGCAGGGGCACACCAAAATATGCTCCCTGGGTCTCCCAAACCCAGTGTTCCCCGGCGACCATCATGGGATCCATTGCCAGGTCCCAGGCGGTCATGATGATGCCACCCACAGCAGCCACCACCAGCCAGCCTGAACGACCCACCAGGCGCCTTGCAATCACATAGGAGGGGTAAGTCATCATGAACCATGCTACAGGGATAAGGTAGGGAACCAATCCCAGGAAAAGCGGACCAAGCTTGTGGGTGTAATGGTAAGGGCCATAAACCAATCCTGTCGCCACACCAATGCTCTCCAGGAGAAGGCTGACACTAAACGTCAGGCCAAGCAAGAGCAATACCTTGAAACGCCCAAGATGCTGCCAGCCATGCAGCAGCGCAAAGCTAAAGGCGACCAGGGTGGTCAGCGGGGTAAGGATAGGATGATATGGAACCATCTCTACAAAGAAACTCAAGACGGCATATATAGTCAGGAAGACCTGGAAGGAAAAGATAATGTAGGTGAGACGTCGCATGATATCGTGGGAAATGCTCAGGAGTCTTTGTGCTGGGCGTCTTGCAAGGCAGCCATATCCTGCTTCAAGTTGCGGTGGCGCAGGATGAGGCTGGCCAGATAGGCCAGCATGACAATAAAGAAAACGGCGTAACCCAGAACCATGTAATCGCTGGTCTCGGGGGTAGTTTGCAGTAATATCGAAAGAAGCACCATCATATCCTCCATACATTACCCCATCACTTTGAGCCGGAGCTGTTCCACACGTTCTGCCAGCCAACCCAGGCGAACGCGGTGCCAGAGCAAGGTGGCGAACACAAAAGTAAAGGTGAGCAGGCTGAAGAGAAAAGTTTGTAGCATGGGAGGCGTCATGCCCATGCTACCCTCTGCAGCGGGGTTGCTCTCGCCAATGATCACCGGGTGGATGGTGCGCTCGACGATACGGATGGAGGCAAAGGTCAGCGGTACACTGATGAAGCCCAGGATGGTGTAGACCGCGCCAAAGCGGGCGCGCCGGTCGGGATCTTCAATGCCGGCGCGCAGCAGGAGATAGGCGGCATAGACAAGCTCAACAATGGCGGCTGTGGTCAGGCGGATATCCCAGGTCCACCAGGTGTTCCAGATCGGTCGAGCCCAGATGGATCCCATCACGATAGTCACAAAGAAGAACACCAGGCTGATTTCGACAGCGGACTGGCCAAAGTTATCCCACTTCCGGTCATTGGTGCGCAGATAAGCAATGCCTGCCACGCCAGCAGCCATGAAGCCAAGCATTCCCACCCAGGCAGTGGCGACGTGATAATAAAATACGCGCTGCACCTGGCCCATCACTGCTTCTGTAGGCGCGTAGAAGAAAACCATCACCAGCGAGATCACAAACATTGCGGCGGTGATGCCCTCTAATCTCTTCAATGCACGGGGTCTCGGTGTTTCCATATTCTCCTCACTCCTCAACAAGATAATCGAACACCATGAAAGCAACCGCGATAAATATTACATCGTAAGCCACGATTAAGTTGATAAAGGGCAATATCTCCGGGGCGGGCGAGCCGAGCAGAAAGCCATTGCTGGCTTTTACCGCGGCGATGAGCACGGGAAGCACGAGGGGAAAAAGCAGGATGGGGAGCAGGATATCGCGCGTGCGCGTCTGCACCGCCATGGTCGCTAATAATGTCCCCACCGCCACGTAGCCAATCGAGCCCAAGAGGATGACAAGAATCAACCCGGGGTAAAACAGGTTGATGTTGTAGAGAACGCTGTAAACAGGCAAGACAATGGCCTCAACGACCAGCATAAAGATGAGATTGCCAAGCGCTTTGCCGAAATAAATCGCCGTGCGGTCCACTGGAGCGAGCAGGAGGCCATCCAAACAGCCGCGGTCTTTCTCCATCGCCAGCGAGCGATTGAGCCCCAAGGTGCCTGCGAAAGCAAAGGTTACCCACAAGACGCCGCCGGTCACCTCAAGGCGGGTCTTGGCGCTCAACTCCAAAGCGAAGTTAAAGACAAGAATCACCAGCAAGGCAAAGACAAGCATGGCCGAGAATAGCTCCCGGCTGCGCAACTCAGCAGCCAGGTCTTTCCAGACAATGGTGCCAATCACAGAAAGGAAAGGGTGCTTGCCACCCAATCCGGATACTGGCGGTGTGCCTTGCGGCGACTCAGGCATGATCCCCCTCCGTGGCCTGACGGTAGAAGTCCAGCAATTGGCTGGGCTCGATATCCTTGCGCAGGATAGAAGCAGCAATCACGCCGCGCGAGAGCACATCAAAGCGCGAAGCGAGGTCAGCCGTGCGGGCAAGATCGTGGGAAGTCATCACCACGGTGCGCCCACGGGTGGCCACTTCGCGCAGCACTGTATCCAGCATAGCACAGGCATCCTGGTCTAGGCCTGTGTAAGGCTCATCGAAAAGAATGACATCCGGGTCGTGCAGCACGGCGCGTCCAATCGCCAGGCGCTGCTGCATGCCGCGCGAGAAGGTGCGCACCAGGTCACGACGGCGGGCTGTCAGGCCGACCAAGTCCAGCACCTCAGCAATGCGCGGCTGCGGATGACTCAATCCATACAGCCGGGCAAAGAAACGCAGGTTTTCCTCAGCAGTGAGGTCGGCATAGAGCAAGGGAAGGTGAGAAACAACACCCAGGCGCTGGCGTACAGCAGATGCCTGGGCAGGCAGATGATATCCGGCAATGCGCACCTCACCCATGGAGGGACGTGAAAGGGAGGCCAAAATGCGCAGAAAAGTGGTCTTCCCGGCGCCATTAGGGCCCAGCAAGGCGACAAATTCCCCCGCTTGGAGCTGGAAATCCAAGCCGCGCAGCACAGTTTTCAAGCCGAAGCGTTTTACAAGCCTGCGGGTCTCGATCATGGGCACCTTAAATCCCGTCCGGCTAACTACCAAGCAAATCCTTCAAGCGTGACTTCAGCGCGGTGCGGCGGGTTTGATAGGCCTCTTCGGGCAACTGACCCGACTCATACAGCTCATCCAAGGCAACAATGGCATCGAGCAGGGTATCTGGGTCATCGGGCAATTGCTCCACGGCAGGCAAAGCAGCACCTACATCAGCGAGATCAGCCTCAGTTCCTTGGAGCTTATTGCGGCGATAGAGCCAGACCCCAGCCAGGAGCAACACCAGCCCAAAGACACCGATGCCGATGGCCAGGTTCTGGGTGGTAGAAGGCTCGATCAGCGAGGTTCCGCCGCTCAACTGGGGGCGCCCAGACACGCTGAATGACAACTGTGAACCCGCTTCCAGGCTGCCGCTGGTATACATCTTGTATGAAGTGCCTTGGAATTCGCGCATCCCGCCATCCTGGAGTGTGTCGCTTTTAAGCTTGACGCCCACATCGGGGAGCATGACCAAGATGGCTTCGGTCTTTAGCTGTAAGGGCTGGGTGAATTCCAGCATGCGATCATAAGGCATCGTAAAAGCAACCACCACCTGGTACTTGCCCATCCCCGGATCCACGGGCATGGTATCGGCAAATCCGCCGGGCAGCTCAAGGTAGCGCTCTCCCAGCACACCATCCTGGAACTGGAGGCCGATTGCGCCAGCAGGCAGAGGGAAGAAAACCACCGGCCCGGCTTTTTCTTCAGCAATCACGGAACGATTGGTGGGGTTAGAGATAATATACACCTCGATCACCTGCGCATTTTCAGCATCCAGGAAATCGATAAAAACATGGATGCGGTCAACCGACAAGACAGTCTCGTCGGTGCTGGTATCATAGACCATCACCGGCAGGTTTAGATCCTGAGGTCCTGTTTCAACCACAATCACATCTGAGGCGAAAATGCTGCCGCCATATTCCACACCAGCGAGGAAAGCGCGCCCCAAGGGCATCTCAACATCGGTAAAAAGATACCGCCCATCCTCGCCAATCTCCAGCGTCTGCGAATACACCTGAGACATATTGTCGTAGCCATACAGGGTGACAACTAAGCCTTCCGCAAGTTTGCCGCCAGAGCCGCTGACCAGCTCGACCACCACAGAGCCCATCCCCCCCAAGGCACTTTGCTGCGGTTGAGCGAGGGAAGACGCAGCAACCGGCTGATCGGCTGGTGCAGGATAAGGCTGTGGGGCGGGATATGGCTCTGGGGTCTGCTCAGTGGCGCTCACCTGGCTGCCAGGCTGCGTGGCAAAGGTCAGCGAGCGTATATAGCTTACCAATGCCCAACGCTGCTCATCGTTCAATTGGATTGCAAAGGCAGGCATCTCCGGTGAAAGGCCATTGGTGATCGCATCATACAGGCTGGCATTGGATCGTCCAGCCATCCAGGCCTGGTCTTGCAGGTCGCGGGGCGAAATAGCCAGGCTGGCTGCTTGGGGGCCATCTCCGCGGCCTGTTTGACCATGGCAATCCGCACAGTTCTCCAGGTAAAGCGCCTGCCCCTGCGCCAACAGCCTCTCCGGAGCAGAAAGGGTGTACACATAAGCAATCACGTCCCACTTCTCACGGTCCGAAAGGCCCGGAAACGATGGCATGGAGCGCTCCATATTGCCTTCAGTGATCACGGTGTACCAGCCTGCGGGGGTGGCAGCGCGGGCAACCTGGGCAGAGCCAATGGCTGCAACAGGAAAGGTCAGCTCGCTGGTAGATGGGCCATCGCCCATACCAGATACCCCATGGCAAGGAGCGCAATGATCGGCATAGACCAAAGCCCCAGCAACGGGATCAGGCGGGACAATGGGATAAAGGGGATCGGAAATAGCCTCAGGTTCTTGTGGTAGGAACTGCTCGGAGCCAGGGGGAGGGGTCACATCTTCAGCCAGAGAAAAAGAGCAAGCGCTGAGAAACAAGAGGGAAAGGAAGGCAAGCAGAATGCGGGGGATTTTGGGCATGGGATTCACACCAGGATGTTTTCAAAAAACTGGATCAGGCGAGTGGTGTACCGCAGTTATGACAAAAACGATCCCCCTGCTGCACCGGGCGCCCACACTTGGGGCAGAAACCGCCTGTCTTTCCCTGGCGCTTGCGGCGGCGCATGGCGATCATGGCTTCCAGCGTATCTTCTGAGGCAGGTGCAGAATTGACCATTGGGGGGCTGTTATCCACAATGGGCTGGGGGGCTTGCTTCACCCGGCGGGCGGCAATGGCGGCTTCCACTTTGTCGCAGGGCGCAGACCCGGCAGCAGATGCCTGAAGATCGTCCAGCTTGCGCAGAATCGCAGCGCCGCGCTGCACAAAAGCGGCGCGCTGAAGCGGGTAATCCTCTTCAGGGATCTTGCCGAGGAGGTGGTCAAAGTCCAACTCTTGCAGGGTATTGAGCACTTGATCCCGCTCGGCAAGCAAGGCAGAAAGCTGGTGCTCCTGTTGATCGGCAGCAAGCAGGGCTGCGCCTCTCTGTTTGCGCGCCCCTGCTATGGGCTGCTCGATGAATGGGCGAAGGATATACAAAGCCACTAAAACTACCAGGCCTAGGAGAACAAAAATCGATCCAATATCCATTGATCAACCTTGCACTGCGATGCTATTCCCCCAAAAGGGGATCGATGGCAGCCTTGATCTCTGCCAGAGACAAGAAGGGGCTGAGCTTGATATATGCCAACACGCCATTCTTGTCGATAATATAGGTCTCGGGCACACCCGTTGTGCGATAAGATTGTGAAATACGAGTTGCCAGATCGGGGCCGTTTGGGTATGTGATATCAAATTTCTCCAGGTAGGCTTTCGAAGCAGATTCGGTATCTGTCCAGGCAATCCCCAGGAAGATCACATCGCCACGCGAGGCGTAACTGCGCCAGGCTTGTTCCAGGTCGGCGGCCTCCTGCTCACAAGGCTTGCACCAGGAGGCCCAGAAATTCACCACCACAACCTTGCCACGCAAGGATTCGAGCATGATCTGCTCGCCATCGAAGGTGGTCAAGGAAAAATCGGGGGCTTTCTGCCCCAGGGCAACAGGCCCCTGAGAGGTGCGCAGGAGGCCTACGGCTAGCAACGCAAGCAGGGTAAATAAACCGCCCCAGACCAGGATGGTGCCCCAGGAAGTTTTTTTGACAGGCGTTGGAAGATCGGTCTTTTTTTCGATCATTATGGCACTATCATCAGCGCTTGCGCAGCTCCTCTTCAAGGCGATGTGCGTATTTATCCGGCTGGGCATCTGCCTGGGCCGCCTGCTGAACACTAACCGGTGGAGGAGGCTGCTTCCAGGAGCGCATGGAGCGCCAGAGAATATAAACACCTGCCAGAAGGGCAATTGGCGGGACCAGATAAACCAGCCAATTGAAACCTTTCGCAGGTGGGGTAGCAAGGACGCGGTCGCCATACTGCTCCACAAAGTAGCTCTTGATCTGAGGCTCACTCCAGCCTTCGGATAGCTTTTGGCGGATCAACTCGCGCCATTGGGCGCAGGCCTGGGTAGGGCACACATCCAGAGGCACGTTTTCGCACACCGGGCAGAATAACTGCCTGGCAATAGCATTGACTTCATCATCGGAGGGGGTGGGCTCTTGGGCAAGAGCGACCCCGGCAAGTGCAAGGCTGAGCAGCAGGGCAATGAGAAAGGCAGGTAACAAAAGGAACCAGGAGCGAGTCATCGGATCACCTCATCCTCTGGATGCTGCCAAGGAAGATTTCCGGGCACGGACAATCTCGGTCTGGGGGTCTTTATCTGGCCAGGCGGCAACCAGCGTCCCCAGGATGAAAACAAAGCCCCCAGCCCACAACCAGTTCACCAGTGGATTATGATAAACCTTAAAGGTGGCGCCAGTGGTAGAGATGGGCTGCCAATCTACCAGGAGAACATAGAAATCATCTTCCCAAGAAGAGCGCACGCCGGGGATGGTCACCGGCTGTTGCGATTCGTAGTAATAATCGCGGCGGGGGTGCAACTCGCCGAGGTATTTGCCATCGCGGTAAACGCTGACCGTGGCCCGGGCAACATTACGGCCATCGGCGGTATCAAACACATGCAGGGTATCGAAGGTGATGGCATAGTCTCCTAGCGATATCTGCCCCCCTTTAGGGATAGTGCCCTGGGTTTCGGTCTGGAACAATTCAATGCCGATGATGCCGATGGCCATCAAGACAACACCCAAATGGATGATATAACCACCGTAGCGGCGGCGGTTGCGCCCGGCAAGGCGCCAGAGGGCCAGGAAGATCGACTCGCCATGCTGGCGGCGACGCGCCCAGGCAGCCCGCCAGAAATCATACAGGGTGACGGAGGCGACAAAACCGGCCAACCAAAAGCCCAGCAGTGCCGCCCAGTGACGCACCCCGGCCACCAACGCCAGCACCAAGACAAGCAAAGAAACCAGCGTAGGCTTCCATATGGCACGGCCAAGCGTTTTAGCGGTGGAGTGGCGCCAGGCTGCCAGGGGAGCAATGCCCATCAGCAAGAGCAGTCCAGCGAAGAGGGGAGCAGTGGCAGGCTCATAGTACTGCGCGCTAAGGGTTACTTTTTGCCCGGTGAACACTCCTGAAAGGGCAGGGATGGCCTGCCCAACGATACCCATGGCCTCAGAGAGCAAGGGGAAGATGACACCCCAGAAACAGACCACCAGAATACCAATAAAGAGCAGGTTGTTGAGCAAGAAGAGGGCTTCGCGCGAGAAGAACGATGTCATGTGTACGCCAGACTTCAACTCATTCCAGCGCCGCATCAGCAAACCCAAGGAAACCACAAAGGTAACGCCAATAAAGCTAAAGAACAAGGGGCCAATAGCCGACTGGGCAAAAGCGTGCACTGAGGAAAGCACACCCGAACGGGTCAGAAAAGTGCCAAAAATGACCAGGGCGTAGGTTAAGATAATGAGCACCATATTCCAATGCTTGAGCATGCCCCGTTTTTCCTGGATCATTACCGAGTGCAGGAAGGCTGTGCCAGTGAGCCAGGGCATGAGGGCTGCGATCTCAACCGGATCCCAACCCCAATAGCCGCCCCAGCCGAGGACATCGTAAGCCCAACGCCCGCCCAAGATCAAGCCCAAGGACAGAAATAACCAGGCTACCAAGGTCCAGCGGCGGGTAATGCGGATCCAGCGGTCATCTGTTCGTCCCGTCACCAGGGCGGCAATGGCAAAGGCAAAGGGGATCACAAAGGAGACAAAACCTAGATAAAGCATCGGCGGGTGGATGATCATGCCAGGGTGGCGCAAGAGTGGATTGAGGCCATTGCCATCCTGTGGGATAAAAAGAACCGCGCCAGATGGGGGGAACATGGCTGAGACCACCTGACCCATTGCCATCTGCCAGAGGCGTTCAAAGGGATTCTCAATAAAGATGCTCAGAGCCAGGAAAAAAGCCAATGTAACCAATGAAACCAGGATCACCCAGGGCAAGAACTCACGGTCGCGATCCCATTTGCGCAGGGTGACAGCAAAGGCAAAAGCCGAAAGCAGCCAGGACCAGAAGATCAACGAGCCAGCCTGCCCGCCCCAGAGGGCAGTCAGGCGCAGATAGAAGGGCATGGAATTGCTCGTCACCGAGGCTACATATTCCACCTCATAATTCCCATTAACAAGGAGCACAATCAGGCTGAGGGAAGTGACCGTGAGCAGCGGCCAGGTAAGAAGCATGGCATTACGAGCACTATCCAGCCAGGGGGCGGAATTCTTGCGCACCGCATAGGTTGCTGCAAAGAGACCATAGATTGAGGCCAGGAAGGTGATAACAAGAGCGCCGTAGCCCAGATTTGCAATCATGAGAGGTTATCCCTCTGCCTGCTCAGGGACTGCCTCTTCGTATTTGGTGGGGCATTTCAGCAAGAGCTCATCGGCATAAAAGATACCGTCTTCCCCCACCTGCCCCGTCATGATCGCCTGGGCTTCGTTTTGGAGAAGATCAGGCATAGGTCCAATATAAATCACATCCATGCGAGCGCAGTTGGGATCGATGACAGCCTGGTGGAGCACAGCTGCCAGGCCACCCAGGCGCTCGATTTCCTTATTATCCGCAGGGACATTTGCCACCGTAAAACGCAAGGTCAGAGTTTGAGGGTCGTATTGAATCGAATCGCCAATCACTGCACCAGAGACGCGCACATCGCGGGAAAGATCTCGCTGCCCTGCATCGCTCAGTTCGTCAATTGTGTAAAAATATTGGGCGCTGGCCTGCGTCGAAGAGATGACCAAATAGATAATGGCTGCAACAATCAGCAGGCCACCAACCAGGAATTTCGCGCTCGCTTTGGGTGCGGACTCCAACCGACGAACCTCCCAACTGGAAAAGATGGATAAAGTATATCTTCAATCATATATTTTCACATGGATACATTAACCCAACCTGAGAGCATACCTATAAATTCATAAATAACAATATTTCGGGAGTATCAGCTCAATAAAACGGGGGAAGTGACAACAAAATAAACAGCCCTGAGGGGGTCATTTTGAGCGGCGAAGCTGCCTAAAATGACCCCCAATCGCAAACCAGGTTAAAGAATACGGGCGGTCAGAGCCGCCCGTATTGCCAGGTTGAAGGTTCAAGCAGGTCACTCAACGCGTAAGCGGGCACCACAAGTACGACAGTAAATATCACCCGGCTGAGAACGCTGACCGCACTGATGGCAATATACTTGCCTTTCGGTGGGTTGCGCCGCAACCGCAGGCGGGATGGCTGAATCGCCCCCATTAAGCGGGCGAGAGGAAGGCCGCCTGCGTCGCGATCCGGTCACCTGGCGACCAGTTCTCCAATACCACCACACCCCGCCGACAATCAAGACCACACCTGCGAAGCCGAGCAGCCAGGGTAAGAACGGGAGCGACTGCAGGCTTTCGGCGGTATTCTCTGGAATCGGCGCACTGGGGCGCACCTGCAGACCTTCGACGCTCAAGAGGTCATCTGCCTTACGGTAACTGAGAGAGATCTCCAAGGTTTGCCCGGCTGGAATCGCACCAATATCCGAGTTATAGTACGTCAGCCCATCTTGCCCATCCACACCTTCCCCCAAGCTGGGTGCAATCCGCAGGCCTGTGGCATTCAATGGCTCTTGCACCTGGATGGTCATGCTATCCACGGAGTAATCACCAGGCCAGGTATAAACATAGGATCGTTGCGCCCCGTCTTTGACCAGGGTAGGATCGTAATACTCCAACTGGAGCTGAGAAGTGATCGCAGTGAAATGGATCTCAGCCCACTCGCCGCTCACCTCGCGTTGATAATCGATGGAGATCAACGCGCCATCCATCTGCCGCGCAGCGACGGCGTTGGGCTCGCCGACTGCTGCAGGGATGCGCAGTGCCAGCTCCAGGGGAAGGGACAAATCGGCTGCAAGCATGATACGGTAAATTACTAAAACAGCTGGCTGGTCATATTCTGGCCAGATATCAACCTCGATCGCGCTGAGGGAAATTTCCTGGCCGCGTGCCGACTGCGGTACAAGCAAAGCGACGATTAGAAATAGAAGAGGAAGCCACTTTCGCATCAAATACATCACCGTAGATTTGGCTAGAGGATCGATAACATCCTATAGCATCATTTGTCTCATTCTCCTTTAATCTTACCATGTAATTGTTTCCTGCGGAACTCAAAATTGGGAAAATTGCAGCACTAGAGGGGCGAATCCTGGTCAAGGCAAATGGCAGCGCGCAGGCGGCGGCTCAATTCGATGAAAGAGGCGGTATAACGGGTCTCATCGTCGCGTGGGCGTGGCAGATCAACCATCAAATCCAGTTGAAGGCAGCCCGGGCGCGGGCTGAGCACCAAGACGCGGTCAGCCAGCAGGAGCGCCTCGGAGATCGAATGGGTAACCATTACGACGGTGGTGCGATGCGCTTGCCAGATGCGCAGCAGCTCATCGCCCATGCGCTCGCGCGTCAGGGCATCCAGGGAACCGAATGGCTCATCCAGCAGGAGAAGGGTGGGCTGCTGCACCAGTGCCCGTGCCATCGCAACCCGCTGCGCCATCCCGCCAGAGAGGTTATGGGGCAAGGCGTTCTCAAAACCTTGCAAGCCCACGAGGTCGATCATCTCCTGCACTTTTTGCAATGCCTGCAGCGCCGGCACACCCTGTATCTGCAAGGGGAGGATGATATTCTGCAACACCGTGCGCCAGGGCATCAGGGTGGGCTTTTGGAACACCAACCCAACCCCCGCATGCGGGCCATGAAGCTGCTCACCGCGATACAGGATCTTTCCTCCGCTTGGTGTGAGCAACCCGGCGAGGGCGCGCAGCAAGGTGGTTTTTCCACAGCCAGATGGCCCCAGCACACAGACAAATTGCTCTGGATGCACCTCAAATGAAATGTGATCCAAGGCCTGCAAACCGCCGTTCTCATTAGGGAAAACGGTGCTCATCTCGTGCACCACCAGTGTCGGAGACAGAGCGTTCAATTGCACATCACCCGTTCCAGGCATCGCGAAGCCCAACTACTTGTCCTCAACAAACTGGTTGGTAAAGGCACGATCCAGCTCTACCGGCTGCGCCAGCAGGCCCATCTCGAGCAGCACTTTCTGCATATTGGACCAGGCTAACGGCTCAGAAAAGCCCAGCACATCGGCTTTCCAAAACTCTATTGAGGTAGCCAAGACCTGTTTTTGAACCGCCTCATTTGCCTCGGCAAGGGTTTCAACATAATTCTTGCAGATCTCATAGGCCTCATCCGGAGCGGCTATCGTCTCGGCAATGCCGCGTAATGTAGCCTGCACCATGCCTTGCACCAGCTCGGGATTGTTTTTCAGGGTGGTTTCATTGGTGATGAGACCGTTGGCTGCCAACTGCACATAATCGGATACCCGCACTACGTCTACGGCATATCCCATGGCGCGCAATTGTATTGGCTCATTGGCAGCATAAACAACGGCGGCCTGTACCTGGTCGGAGGCTAATGCTTCCACCTGGTTGTAGCCGATCGCCTGCAAGGACAGCTCAGTTTCCTGCAAGCCGGCCTCACTGAGCAAGGCTCGAAAGCCAATATAGGAGGCGCCGTAGAGACCCGGAATACCTACCGTCTTGTCAGCAAGTTCTTGGGGAGACCGGATTCCTTGCTGAGTCTTGGCAACAATAGCGACGGGGAAATCCTGGTACCAGGCCATCACATAGATCACCGGCAGGCCCTGACCACGCGCCAGGAGAACTTGTTCGCCAGAGACAACGGCAAACTGCAATTCATTGGCGCCAACCAAAGCTACACCATCGGTCTCGAATTGATAATCGAACTCCACCTCGATTCCAGCCTCGCGGTAGTAGCCTTTCTCCACTGCCACGTAAAGCGGGGCAAACTGTACGTTGGGGATGTACCCGAGGGGGAGGCGGATATGGACAATTTCTGGGGTAGAAGATGGCTGGGGGGGCGGAGTGGAGGCAGCAGGCGCGTCAGCACAGGCCGCCAGGAAGAGGATAAACCCACCGATGAAAAGAAAACGCAATTTCAACATCAAATACTCCTTATCGTGGCAAAAAGATTCTACACTGAGCGGTTACGATTAATGGATGAAATTTCTGAAGGGCAGCGCTGCCAGGAAAGCAGCCTGCGCTCTAACAAGGCGACTAATCCATAGAGCGCCAACGCCATGGCGATCAGCGTGAGCACCGCGACAAACACCAAAGCCGTATCATACATCCCGCGTGCGACGTTGATTAAAAAGCCTAGTCCAGCTTTGGAACCGACAAACTCACCGACGACTGCGCCAATCACCGAAAGGGCGGCGCCAATGCGCAGCCCTCCCAGGAAGACGGGTAGGGCAGCAGGCAACTCCAACATGCGCAAAGTCTGCCAGCGCGTGGCTTGCAAAGAGCGCATCAGATCGCGCAAGTCGGCTGGAACAGACCGAATGCCAACAATGGTATTGACCAACACTGGGAAGAAAACGATCAGGGCACAGATGAGCACCTTGGAAAAAATCCCGGGGCCAAACCAGATAACCAGCAAAGGAGCAATGGCAACCACCGGGATTGCCTGGCTAGCAACAATATAAGGTGCCAGCAGGCGTTCCAAGGGCAGAGAGCGCGCCAGCAGGTAACCGAGCATCGTGGCAAAACTCACCCCGCCCACCAGGCCCAGCAGCACTTCCAACAAAGTGATCGCGCTGTTGCGCAGCAGCGTGCCATCTTGCAAAGCCACAACCAGGCGGGCAGCCACTTGCCCTGGCGCAGGCAACATGTAGGCCGGAATATGGCCTGGCGCAGTGAACAGCTGCCAGGCTGCCAAAGCCAACAGAAGCGAGAAGGCGATCAGGAGCCAATTCGATCTCATCATCGACAGCAAAACCCCGAAGGCTCTTCGGGGCAGGGAAAGCACATACCCGTTGTTCGCTTACATGACGCAGTTTCAAGCAGGTTGCGTCGATTGTATGCGAACAGGCTGCTCCGCCTTCTTTCATCCGGACTATACCGTCGGCCCCGGAGTCTCACCGGATCATGCCAGTAGATCCGCAAAGAATCTACACGGGCTCGTGGGCTTTACCACCGGTCGGGATTGAACAAGCTTATCTGTGCTTGCTTTCACCCTGCCCCGAAGGCAGTATCATCATGTTTCTCCGGGAATCCCCGTGGTGGAGTGAATCTGCACGCCTGCTCTCTGCCAGGGCAATTCCCAATGAGACATAATCATTAGCTGATTATAACAAAAAGGGGAACGAAAATAAAGCATGCGCAAATGTTTGACAAAGCAGTCATTGCATGTTAAACTCATGCCGCTCAACGACACTGGCGCCCCCCAAGATGAGGGCGTCTTTTTGTGTGATCGGAGATCGGATTATGGATATCATTCTCACAGGCTCTGTTGCTTTTGATTACTTAATGACCTTCCCGGGTAATTTCCGCGACCATATCTTGCCGGAGAAGTTAGAGTCGATCAGCCTATCGTTCCTGGTCGATTCGCTGGTGCGCCTACGGGGTGGGATTGCCCCCAATATCGCTTACACCCTGGCGCTGCTGGGTGAACGACCACGGGTGATGGCGACGGTGGGTGAGGATTTCGAAGAATACCGCCAATGGCTGGAGAAGGTCGGCGTCGATACACAATTAATGCGCGTGATACCGGGGTTGTTTACTGCATCTTTCTTCGCCAACACAGACCGCTCCAACGCGCAGATCGCCTCGTTTTACCCCGGGGCCATGGCGCACGCAGCTGAGCTTTCATTCCATAAATTGGAGGGCAAGCGCCCAGACCTGGTAGTCATCTCGCCGAATGATCCGACTGCAATGAGCCAATACGTAACCGAATGCCACTCGTTGGGCATCCCTTACCTGTACGACCCCAGCCAACAGATCGTGCGCATGAGCGCAGAGGAGCTGCGCAGGGGCATTGAAAGCGCCCATGCATTGTTCGTCAACGATTATGAGGCTAGCCTGGTGCAAAAGATGACTGGCATGACCCCAGAAAACATCCTGGAGCACGTGCAGTTTATGGTGATCACGCGCGGGGAGAATGGGGCGGACATTTATACAGAGGCGAAGGTGATCCACGTGCCGGTGGTACCAACTGAGGGGATTGCTGACCCAACCGGTGTGGGGGATGCCTTCCGGGGCGGCTTCTTGACCGGGCTCAGTCACAATTGGGATTGGCAAACCTGCGGGCAGATGGGCGCACTGGCGGCTACTTACTGCCTGGAACACAAAGGGCCACAGGGACACGCCTACAGCCGAGCGGAATTCATCACACGCTACCGCAAGCATTTCGATGACAAAGGGCTGTTGGACAAGTTAACCGATTAATCCAGAACGAAAATAATCTCAATGAAATTCTATTACGGAGAATCCAGATGAACAACTATGATATCAAAGATACTAAACTGGCAGAAGGCGGTCGCAGACGAATTGAATGGGCCGAACGCGAGATGCCGGTGCTGCGCCTGATCCGCGAGCGCTTTGCCAAGGAGCGCCCACTCAAGGGCTTACGCCTGTCAGCCTGTCTGCATGTCACAACGGAGACAGCCAACCTGGCGCACACGCTGCACCTGGGTGGGGCGGACCTGGTGCTGACCGCATCAAATCCGCTCTCGACGCAGGATGATGTCGCAGCGGCGCTGGTGAACTTTTATGAAGTGCCCACCTTTGCCATCAAAGGCGAAGACAACGTCACTTACTACAAGCACATCAAGGCAGCACTTGACCATTCCCCGCACATGACCATGGACGATGGGGCAGACCTGGTGAGCACGCTGCACAAGGAACGCACCGATCTGCTGAAGATTGTACTGGGCGGCACAGAGGAAACCACCACCGGCGTGATCCGCCTGCGCGCCATGGCAGCCGACGGGGCGTTAAAGTTCCCGGTGATTGCGGTGAACGATGCCCAGACCAAGCATCTCTTTGACAATCGCTATGGTACCGGTCAATCCACCATCGACGGGATTGTGCGCGCCACCAATATCCTCCTGGCGGGCAAAACCTTTGTGATCGCGGGGTATGGCTGGTGCGGGAGAGGGCTGGCGATGCGGGCGCGGGGGATGGGGGCTAACGTGATCGTCACAGAAGTCGATCCCCTGCCTGCGCTGGAAGCGGTGATGGACGGGTTCCGGGTGATGCCGATGCTGGAGGCAGCCGAGATCGGCGATATCTTCTGCACGGTCACTGGGGATATGAATGCGATCGATCAGCAGCATTTCGAGGTTATGAAAGATGGCGTAATCATTGCCAACTCAGGCCACTTCAATGTAGAGATCAATATTCCTGCCCTAGAAGCGCTTGCAAACGAGAAGCGCCTGGTGCGGCCATTTGTGGAGCAATATACACTGGCAGACGGTCGGCGGATCAATATCCTGGGTGAAGGCCGCCTGATCAACCTGGCGGCGGCGGAAGGCCACCCTGCCAGCGTGATGGACATGTCCTTTGCCAACCAGGCTCTGGCTGCTGAATACATGGTGAAGAACTACGATAAACTGGAAAAGAAGGTTTATAGCGTCCCCCAGGACATCGATGGCGAGATTGCCCGCCTGAAACTGGAAGCCATGAAGGTGCAGCTCGATGTGCTCACACCAGAACAGGTTACTTACCTGAACTCGTGGAAAGAAGGGACATAGATCCCGCAAGCAACGATCCGGCATATTGGGGCATTGCGCGCAGGGAAAAGGCTCGCGATGCCCCAATTTTAAACCAGACATTTGATTTAATGAACATTCAACCAATCACGCTGCTGGGACGCATCGTGCGCCTGGACCCGCTCATGGAAGACCACGTGCCAGGTTTTTGCGCGGTCGGGCTAGACAAGCACATTTGGCGCTACATGCGCTATGGAAAGGTGGAGAACGAGGCGGAAATGCGCACCTGGGTTCAGGAGCTGCTACGCCTGCAGGCCGAAGGCAGTGATCTGCCTTTCGCCGTTTTTCACCTGGCAGACCAGCGCATGGTAGGTTGCACGCGGTACTTGCACATCAACCACAGCGACCGATCGGTTGAGATCGGCGGCACCTGGTATGGGATTGCATACCAGCGCACGGGCGTGAATACAGAGAGCAAGTACTTGCTGCTGCAACACGCCTTTGAGAGCCTGGGCTGCATCCGGGTTCACTTTAAGACCGACACCCGCAACCTGCGCTCGCAGGAGGCATTGGAGCGCATCGGTGCGGTGAAGGAGGGAGTGATCCGCAGCCATATGATCTTGCCGGATGGCACCGTGCGCGATTCAGCACTTTACAGCATCCTGGCCAGCGAATGGCCGGAAGTAAAGCGGCAATTAGAAATAAAATTGGGGCAGCGCTGAGGCTGCCCCAATCGATTCTTTTGGGCTGGTTTGGCCTAATCTACACCAAAGTCATCACCGGCGATATCATCCGCCAGGGCAAAGTCGGTAGAGTAATCGTCTTCAAACTCACCTTCTGAGGTGCGGCCGTGCAATGCTTCGGGCTCTCCCTCATCATCAAAACGACCCTGGACAAAGCCAGTGCCTGCAGGAATGAGCTTGCCAATGATCACGTTCTCTTTCAGTCCGTAGAGCGGGTCCTCAGTGGCAGCGATCGCTGCCCCAGCCAGCACCTTGATCGTATGCTGGAAGGAAGAGGCCGAGAGGAAGGAGTCGGTGCTCAATGAGGCTTTGGTGATGCCGAGGAGCACTTCCAGGAAGCGCGCCGGGCGCTTGCCTTCTGAGAGCAGTGTCTCGTTGACATGCTTGATCTCCAGGCGGTCCACCAGGTCGCCAGGCAGGTAGCCCGTATCACCAGGGCGAGTTACCTGGACTTTGGACATCATCTTGCGGATGATGACCTCAAAGTGCTTGTCATTGATGTTCTGACCTTGTGAACGATAAACCTTTTGCACCTCAGTGAGCAAGTACATCTGGCAATCAAAGCGACCCTGGATGCGCAGGATACGGTGCGGGTTCAGCGAGCCCTCGGTCAGTGGTTGTCCTGGTTCAACCTCATCGCCATCTTTGATCAATAGACGGGCGGTGCTGGGGATCTCATATTCGGCGGATTGTTTCACTTCGTAGGAAACAATCACCTTTATCTGATCGTCTTCACCAGGCTCAATGCGGACGCGCCCATTGTGTTGGGACACAACCGTAGCGGCATCCAATGAGGCGATCAAGCCTCCCTGGCTAATCTCAGTGGCATCTTCCACGGCGATGTTCCAACCCGCCGGGATATCGTAAACATCGCTGACCATCTCACTGTGCTCGACCTGCACCAGGCGCAAATCACTGTAGCGGTCAGATTGGGTAATGCGCGCCCGGCCGGCAATCTCAGAAACCACCGCCTCGCCTTTAGGCATACGGCGGGCCTCGAACAATTCTTCCACGCGGGGCAAACCAGTGGTAATGTCACCGCCAGCCGCCACACCGCCGGTGTGGAAGGTGCGTAAGGTCAACTGTGTGCCGGGCTCACCAATCGACTGGGCGGCGACAATGCCCACAGCCGAGCCGATACCAACCATCTTGCCACGCCCGAGGTCCATGCCATAGCACAAGGCGCAGGCGCCATGGTTTAGCTCGCAGGTAAGAGGGGAGCGCACAAAGACTTCTTCAACCCCGGAGGATGTGATCTTGCGCACTTTCTCGTGGTCGAGGATATCATTGCGCTCGGCAAGCACTTCACCAGTCTTCAGGTCGACCACACGCTGCGCCGCCACGCGGCCAAACAAGCGTGTGCCCAAGGACTGCCCGGCAATATCATCCTTGCGGCGGATAAAAATGCCATCTGTTGTGCCACAATCCTGCTCGTTGATAATCACATCTTGCGCCACATCCACCAAGCGGCGGGTGAGGTAACCGGCATCAGCCGTGCGGAGTGCGGTATCTGCCAGACCTTTGCGAGCGCCATGGGTGGAGATGAAGTACTCCAGGGCATTCAAGCCCTCGCGGAAGTTGGAGCGGATGGGCAGGGGGATGATACGACCCGAGGGGTCAGCCATCAGGCCGCGCATGCCGGCCAACTGCGAGATAGGGCCAAAACCGCCCTTGGTAGCCCCAGAGTTCGCCATGGTTGCCAGGTTGCCATGGGGATCCATCGAACGCTTGACCGAATCGGCCACCTGGTTGGTAGTGCGCTGCCAGATGTTGATCACGCGCTCATTCTGCTCCTGGTCAGTGAGCAGGCCGCGGCGGAAATCGCGCTGAACGGCTTCCTCTTCCGCCAGGGCTGCATCAATGATCTGCTGCTTTTCTAGAGGAACAGCAATATCAGAAACGGCGATCGTGTATCCTGAACGGGTGGCGTAGGTGAAGCCAATATCTTTGATCCGGTCAGCCACATCGGGGGTCTTATCCTCACCGCCGACCTCATAAAGCTCTGCCACCAGATCCTTGAGGCCGCCTTTGTCTAACTCCCAGTTCACGAACTGGATCTCCTCGGGGAGGATGTGGTTGAAGATCACCCGCCCAACCGTGGTTTCGATCAGCCGCTCTTCGGCCTCTGGCAAACGAGTGCCATCTTCATCATACCAAGTCTTAGCGACAACGTTGATTTGAGAATGGATTTCCAATTGACCCAACTGGTAAGCCAGCTCTACCTCATCGATATTGGCAAAGCTACGCCCATCACCGCTGCGGGGGCGAGATTTGTCAATCGTGGTCAGATAGTAAACGCCCAGCACCATATCCTTGGAGGGGCTGATGATCGGCTCTCCATCGGCAGGCTTGAGCAGGTTGTGCGAAGAAAGCATCAGCTTGCGCGCCTCATCCACGGCCTTCTGTGAGAGAGGCACATGGACCGCCATCTGGTCGCCGTCGAAGTCAGCATTGAAGGCAGTGGTAACCAGGGGATGAAGCTGGATAGCGCTGCCTTCGATCAGGATCGGCTCAAAAGCCTGGATACCGAGACGGTGCAAGGTGGGGGCGCGGTTGAGCAGTACAGGGCGTTCCTTGATCACCTCTTCCAGCACCTCCCAAACTTCGGGGCGGTTGCGCTCGATGAAGCGCTTGGCGCCCTTCACGTTAGCAGCATAGTTGTGCGCAACCAGGCGTGAGATCACGAATGGTCGGTACAGTTCCAGGGCCATCGTCTTGGGGAGGCCGCACTGGAAAAGCTTCAACTGTGGGCCGACCACAATCACAGAGCGCCCAGAGTAGTCCACGCGCTTACCCAGCAAGTTACGGCGGAAGCGGCCTTTCTTACCTTTGAGCATATCGCTGAGCGACTTGAGCTCCCGTCGGCCGCGGCGGGAAAGCGCCTTGCCACGCTGCGAATTATCGATCAGTGAGTCAACGGCTTCTTGCAACATGCGCTTCTCGTTGCGCACAATCACATCCGGCGCGCCCAATTCCAACAAGCGCTTGAGGCGGTTGTTACGGTTGATGACACGGCGGTATAGATCGTTCAAGTCAGAGGTAGCAAAGCGACCGCCATCCAACTGCACCATCGGGCGCAGATCGGGGGGGATTACCGGCAGCACGGTCAACACCATCCATTCAGGGCGGTTGCCAGAGCGGCGGAAAGCCTCCACAACCTTGAGGCGCTTGGTAGCTTTCTTGCGTTTCTGCTTGCTCTTAGAAGTGCGCACCTCATACCAGAGCTCTTCGGAGAGCTTATCCAGGTCTAAGCGGCGCAGGATGTCATAGAAGGCCTCAGCGCCCATATCGGCGCGGAAGACCTGCCCCCAGCGAGATTTCAATTCGCGGTAGCGCGTCTCGCCCATGAAGGTCAACGGGCGGAGCTCGAGGAGCTCGTCGCGCAGGCGAGTGTTCTCGCTGCGCGCCAGATCGTATTCATCCTCCATCTCATTACGCAGCCCTTCCATGGCAAAGTCCGCTTCAGAGCGCAGGCGTTCAACATCCAGGCGCAGGTGTTCCAGCTCGCGCTGCTTTTGCTCCTTAAGATCTTTTTCCAAATCTTCGAGGTGCTCTTTGACGACTTTCTGGACACTGGCAATGTGCTGGTTGCCAATCGTATCCCCAGCATCGGCGATCAACACTTCATCTTTGAACATCACAGCAGTGCGGATTGCCTTGCCCATATTCTCCTGCAAGAGGCGCTCAAGGCGTTGACCTTCCTGGATGATAGGCTCTAACTGGTTGGCAATGGAGTCATCAAAACGCTGGTTGACCAACTGGCGGTTGGTCTCTTGTTCGGCAAGTGCACGGTCACGGGCGGCTTTGGTCTCGGCGATTTTGGCATTGATGCGTGCACCGGACTCGCGCTCGGCAGTAGCAATATTCTCTTCCAGGCGCTTGAGCGCTTTCTGGCGCGCTTCCTCATCGACATAGGTGACAACATACTGAGCAAAATAAAGCACACGATCCAGGTTGCGACGGGAAATATCCAGCAACAGGCCCAGGTAAGAGGGAATCCGGCGGGTGTACCAGACATGGGCAACGGGCGCGGAAAGCTCAATATGCCCCATGCGCTCCCGGCGCACAGAGGAGCGGGTGACCTCTACGCCACACTTATCGCAAACAATACCTTTATAACGGATGTTCTTATACTTACCGCAATAACACTGCCAATCACGCGTCGGGCCAAAAATGGCTTCGCAGAATAACCCGTCTTTCTCGGGTCGTAGGCGACGATAGTTAATCGTCTCCGGCTTAAGGACTTCCCCATACGACCAACTACGGATGGTTTCGGGAGAAGCGAGGCTGATACGAAGTGCTGTCAGACCTTTGGTTTCCACTCATGCCTCCTGGAAAATAGACGAACAAAAGCCCGCGCTTGAGATCTTGTTCTCAAGCGCCAGGCAGCGCACGATAATTAGTTGTGATAACATGCGGGCGGAATTATACCAGAGTTGTGGGATTTGGCAAGACCTTACGGCGGTGTCGGTATGGCTTTCTCAAGAAGGGGAATTGACCGTCGTGAGCAGGGTAAAAGCCTGGTCCATATGCCCTTCGAAATAACGGCGAGCCTGAGCAGCGTTATTATAGCCGGCCCGCTTGATCAAGCCCAAGACCAGATTATGAACCGTC
>JAFGBV010000139.1 GCA_016932955.1 Anaerolineales bacterium
GCGGCTTCGACGGCGGCAGGCTCTTCTGCTGGCCATTCAGGGAGGCCAGCAGCAAGTTCAGCAGGAGCCTCTTCTTCTCTCTGTGCAGGTTCCGCCATCTCGGACAGCCAGTCGGGCAGCTCTTCGGCAGATGTGGGGGCTGCATCGAGCTCTTCGGGCACGATTCTAGGCTTGGCTTCTGTCTGCTCTGCAAACCAATCCGTAGGCGGCGGTGTCTCTTGCTCGCCTGGAATTTCTTGCTCCATTTCTTTGAGCCACACCGGCATTTCATCGGATGGAGCTGGGCTTTCTTCTTGTACCTCGCGTAACCAATCGGTTATCCCGGTGCGCTCAGTTTCCGGTTCTGCTGGACTGCGGAGCCAATCGGGAAGTGCCTCTGTATCGCCGGATGGGGGTTGTTGCTCTTTAGCTGGTGTTGTTTTGGATTCTGGAGTGACAGTTTCTTCTCCAGCCAACCATGGGGGTGCTTCGGGTAGGCCTTCTTCAGGTATAGCTTCCGTAATTTCTGCCGATTCAGGTGGTGCTGCTACAGCTGGGGGTTTCATTTCTGCCAGCCAATCGGGAAGCGAACCTTCCTCTGTTGCTAGTTCTTCTGAAGTTGGACTCTCTACATGTGGTTCTTCTTTTGGTTGTTCCCGATCGAGCCAAGAGATTACAGTATCTGTAGTGCCGGGTTCTTTCTCTTCCAACCATGGTAGAGAGGCCTTCTCTAGCTCTTCGCTGGTAGATGGAATCTCCTCTTCCAGGGTACCTGAGGGAGCCATGTCTTTCAGCCAATCAGGAATCTGGCCAGGAGCAATCTCGCCTTCGGGCAGCTCAAAATCGGTTCCTTCGTCAAAGGATATTGGCCCTTCCTGGGCTTCTCCCGTAGCTGGTTTCCACCCAGCTTCTTGCATCCATTCGGGGATCTCAGCAGATGGCTCGGGGGCTTCTGCGGGAGCGCCAGTGGTGGTAATCTCTTCACCTTCTGGTTGTTCTTCTGTTGAGATTGGAGATACTCGGGAGGGGAAAGCTTTAGCACCGGAGACCAGGGCAGGTGTTTCGGGTGACTCCGTAAGCCATTCAGGGAGTTTTGAAGAAGTATCTTCAAAAGCATTTTCCAGGGAAGCAGCCCAGGCTGGTTGTTCAGCCCCTATCGTCGATTGGCCTGGTTTCAAAACTAGTTTCTCGATCGTGACAGCATCGTCCGGCACGTTCTCCGTTGTAAGAGAAGCAGTATCCGAACGCGCAGTGTATGGATCCATCGCTATTATGCGTTGCTGGTAAATTTGTGTATCAGCTGCGCGTTCTGTTTCAGGAAGGATTGCGGTCAGTACGCGGTTGGCTTCCAAACAGTAAGGGAACTTTTGGATTAAGGCGGTGCTGGTCGCTACGGCATCTACCTTTTGCCCAGCGGCGTAATACATCTGTGCCAATAACACCTGCAAGTCAGGTCGTTGTGAATCTTCGGATAAAGCAGCTCGTAATTCGGCAATTGCCTGATCGTAGAGATCGCTTTTGGCATACATGCGTGCCAATGCGCCGCGGGTGAGGCGCACTTTCAAAGGTTCAACGCCATCGCGACGCCCATACAAGCGGCGGAGTTCTTCCTGAATAGCAGAGTTGGCAGGCTGAGTTTCAAAAGCGCGTTCCATGTGCCAGATCGCTGCATCCAGGTTGCCTTCATCCTCTCTGACAATACTCATGCCAACATTCGCAACGAAGTCATCTGGGATGGCGGAAAGGACGCGAGCAAAGATATCTGAAGCATCGCCAAAGCGCTGGCTTTCTAAGTGTGCTTTCCCAAAGAGGCGATAGGTGGCAACATGCTTGGGGAAGGCTTGAAGAATGTGCCGACAGTGTGCGATGGCTTCATCAACTCGCCCGGTATCAATCAGGTTTTCGATTTCTCGGTTATAAGCGCGTAAAGGAATAGTCGCCATACTCTATACTCCCAATGTTAAGTATGCCTTATTCTGCGAGAAGATGCAAGTACTTTTGAGGTGCATGTCAGATTCGGGACTAATTTGACATGCACTCAGATGTAGCGAATGTCAGGAGGGCGTGGAAGGTGGTGGGCGTTCTGATGCGCTGAGCTGGGGCTTTTGTATTTGAAACAATGCAAAGGACAATTCGTCGGAAGCGGGAGAGAGAGGATTCTCTGTGGGGAGGGCAGGAAGAGGGAGAGGATGAAATGAACTGGGAGCAGCGCTCGTTGCTGCCCCCAGTGTTTATCATCGTGAAAAAGAAGGGTGCTGCTAGATCGATTTTGCCGGTTTTTTGCTCTGCCAGATTGCCCACCCGACAGCCACCAGTAAAACGGCGGCAACCAAGTAGACCCAGATATTTGATTCGCTATATTTGACAATGACCGGCGCAGCAATTAAGCTGACCATGTTGACAACCTTGATCATTGGATTGAGGGCGGGGCCAGCCGTGTCTTTCAATGGATCTCCGACTGTATCACCTACTACGCTTGCTTTATGGCGGTCTGAGCCTTTACCGGTATTAGCTGCAGGATTGCGAGGTTCATCTTCGATAGCTTTCTTGGCATTATCCCAAGCGCCACCGCTATTTGACATGAATACTGCCAGGAGTTGGCCACTGAGAATAATGCCAGCCAGGAAACCGCCTAAGGCCTCTACCTGCAAGATCAAGCCAACCACAATCGGGAGGAGAACTGAGATTGTCGCCAGGGGGATAAGCTCCTTTTGAGCGGCTTGGGTTGAGATGCCGACTACGCGTGCATAATCTGGCTGTACTTTACCTTCCATCAAGCCGGGAATACGGAATTGACGACGCACTTCTTCCACAATCAGACCAGCAGCGCGGCTCACAGCACGGATGGAGAGCGAACTGAATAGCCAGGGAAGAGCACCGCCCAGCAGTAAGCCAACAAATACTTTCGTATCTGATACTCGGATTGACTCCATGATTGGGAAGCCTAGCTGCTGTTGCACGCGCCCAACATCCGTGATGAAGGATGCAAATAAGCTAACTGCAGCGATCACCGCGGAAGCGATCGCAACACCTTTTGTGATGGCTTTTGTGGTGTTACCAACTGCATCCAGATCAGCCATAATCTGACGCGCCTTGCGGGTCTGTTCATCATTTTGATCATGCCAGGACATTTCACCGATACCGTTGGCATTATCGGATATGGGACCATAGGAGTCCATGGCGACATTGTTACCGGTGTGGCTGAGCATGCCGATGCCGATCATGGCTACCGCATACAGCACATAGGTTGTGCCTGACTCGTTATAAAGCAGCAGAGCAAAGACGAAAGCGATGGCGATCACGACCAGCGCCCAGACACTCGATTCCATGCCTACAGATAGGCCAGAAAGAATGGTTGTGGCGGGGCCGCCGCGAGTCGATTCGACAATTTCTTTGACGGGAGGGCGTTTGGTGGACGTGAAATATGAAGTCAATGGGTTGAATGCTACGGCTAAACCAACACCAATCGTAGTCAACATTGCCAGTTTCCAATCGCCTGCGTAGAGGAAGGCAAGCAGGAAGGCCCAAAAAATTGTATTGATGCTGGAAACCTCATAGGAACGGAACATCGCTTCTTCTGCATCGTGGGCGCGCAGGAATTTGATAGGGAATTTCTCCCAGATCGGCACGGTGAAGGTTCCCAGGATCGAGCTGATCACCCCAATGGCGCGGATGATGAGGGGGTAAACAATCCATTTTAGATCGCCAGTGATTGCAACCAATGCGAGACCGAGAATCAAACCGGAAACAATGGTGACTTCGTAGGACTCAAAAATATCCGCAGCCATACCTGCGCAATCGCCGACATTATCTCCGACCAGGTCTGCGACAACCGCAGCGTTGCGCGGGTCATCTTCGGGGATATCTTGCTCGACCTTACCAACCAGATCGGCGCCGACATCGGCAGCTTTGGTGAAGATACCGCCACCGACGCGCATGAACAGCGCTAAGAGGGTGCCGCCGAAACCAAAACCAAGAAGGGCATCTGGGGCTGCTCTGCCAAAAATCAGGAAGATGATTGTGCCACCGAACAACCCAAGGCCATCAGTCAGCATGCCGGTGATGGTGCCGGCATAGTAAGCAATGGAGAGTGATTCGTTGAAGCCTCTCCGGGAGGCAGATGCGGCGCGCACATTTGCCTGGATGGCCATGCGCATGCCTAATTGACCAACCAGGAGCGAGAAGGAGGCGCCCATCACGAAGGCGATGGTGCGAGCTATGCCAATGATGAGCACGATCTGGTTATAAGCAGAGGGGTTGCTTTGCTGGGTGAGGGCTTCGGCGCAAGCGCGGAGGTTTTCCTCATTGTGGGCATCAACCCCCTGGAGGAAGATGCAATGCCATTCGCGCGCTTCTATAGTAGGCGGTACGATATAGACCGAGAGAAACAGCACGATGGTGAGGATGGCAATCAGGGGCAGGATCGTTTTAAGCTGGCGATTCAGGTAGCTTTCTGCACCGATCCGAATTGCGTTCCATACCTCCTGCATCTTCGCGGTGCCTTTGTCTTTGTTCATAACGTTGCCACGTAAAAGCCAGGCATAGATCAGACTGATGAACGCAGTGATGACAACGCCGATCAAAGCGATTTGTTCGAATGGTGAAAGGCCGTGTCTGGCAAGTCCGAGTAAATTCATGGTTCCTCCGGGTAGTAGAATCAGAATAACTATAATAATGAAACCCCAAACGCGTACGGATGGGGTTCAGAGATGCCAAACTAAGTCAGAATGTAATGAAGGGGGGATACGCTCAGTGGCATTGTTTAATTGTAACCAAGGCAGAATAAAAAGTCAATTCGATCAGGGGAGCAATTTTCAGATTAGCATTTCGTTAGAGTTTGCAGAATTACTTGACTTTGCATGTTTTTTTAATGTATAACCTTACACGAGTGTATTATATCGCCCATTTCTGGGGTGTCTGATTTGACTCGGTAGACATAGAAATTAAGCAGGTTAATAAGCACTGCCGCCGGTAGATGGTCGCCGTGCTTTTTGTCTTGTGGAGATAGGAGCCATTTATGATCGAAGTTGAAGGATTAACGAAAGATTATGGATCACGCCGGGCAATTGATAATTTGACTTTCAATGCCAAGCAAGGAGAGGTATTGGGTTTCTTGGGTCCAAATGGAGCCGGGAAAACAACCACCATGCGAATTCTGACCGGCTATATGCCACCCACGTTTGGTGAGGCACGCGTGGCGGGTTTTGATGTGGTGGATCAATCATTGGAAGTGCGCAAACGTGTGGGTTATTTGCCAGAAACAGTGCCATTGTATAACGATATGACAGTGTATGACTACCTGAGGTACATGGCTGATCTGCGTCACCTGGATGATGCGGATGATCGCGTGCTGGATGTATTGGGCACCGTTCACATGGAGGAGCGCTCCGAGGGGTATATCAGCAATCTCTCGAAAGGGATGCGCCAGCGGGTGGGTCTTGCCCAGGCGTTGCTGCATCAGCCTGAGGTTCTGATTTTGGATGAGCCAACAATCGGGCTTGACCCTGCTCAGATCATTGAGGTGCGAAGCCTGATTCGTGAGATTGGTAAAGAACGCACTGTGTTGCTTTCCACACACATTCTCTCTGAGGCCCAGCAATTGTGTGACCGGGTGATGATCATCAATAAGGGTCGTATTGTTGCTGAAGATTCTCCTGAGCATTTGCAAAATCGCTTGGCTGGCGCACAGCGTGTTGCTCTGCGCGTTGTGGGCGATGGAGAGGGACTGGAAGAGTCGCTGGGTGCAATCCCGGGGGTGCTACAAGTGAAAACGCGGCCAGATGGCATGATCGAAATCGAGAGCGCTCCTGGGGCGGACACCCGCCCGCTGGTGGCTCGATCTGTGATTGAGGCTGGGCATGATCTTCTGGAACTGCACGCGATCAGCCTGAGCCTTGAGGATATCTTCATCCAACTTACCCGAGAGGAGCCTGCGCCGCCAGAGATTGCTGAGATGGAAGACGAACTGCCAGGGACGCAAGAAGAAGGTGCGGATCCGGTACAAGAAACAGAAGAGGCGGTTGAGGAGGAGTAAATCATGCGCAATATTTGGACAATTGCTCGCCGCGAATACCAACTATACTTTATCAGCCCTGTTGCATATGTCGTGGCATTCTTGTTCTTGCTGGTGCTGGGTTGGTTCTTTTTCCAGGAACTTACTCAGGCGATCCAGATGTCGTTATATCAGCCTTATACTCCAGGGGCGCAAGTGGTGATCAGCCCTATGGTGACTTTGCTACTGTTCACCATGCCTGCGATCACGATGCGCTCAATTGCTGAAGAGCAACGGATGGGAACGATGGAGCTGTTGCTGACTGCGCCGGTGAAGGATTGGGAACTGGTGGTTGGTAAATGGCTAGGTGGTCTTCTGTTCGTTTTGACTCTGCTGGCAATCACCTGGATTTATCCGATCGTGCTAAATAGCTTAGTGGATCCGGGTATCGATCAGGGGCCGTTGGTGTCTGGTTACCTGGGATTGGTACTCATGGTCAGCAGCCTGGTGGCGCTGGGAGTGGCGATCTCGGCTTTGTTCAGCAATCAGATCGCGGCTTTCTTTGTCAGCCTGGCTGTGGTGCTTGCAGTATGGCTGATCAGACCTGACGCCTCCACAACGGGAGGGCTAGGAAGCCAGATTGTGTCTTACCTGAATTTCATTGACCATTATTTGAATTTCTTCCGAGGAACGATCGACCTCAGCGACGTGATTTATTATCTCAGCATGACGTCCCTGGGATTATTCCTCGGCACGATGTTTGTTGAATTACGGAGGTGGCGCTAATGGAACGCGACTGGCGTCGTTTTGCCCCAATTGGATTATATGTAGCCCTGGTGGCTGTCTTGTTTATCGTGGGATATTATGTAGTGCAACGAAAGGCTGATCTGCCCTTGCAGATTGGTGCAGGTGTCGCGGTGATCGGCATTGCTGCCTCGATTGCCCTTGACCCGGACCGTTTTCGCCGTTTTCTCATGGGGCGGCAGGCGAAATACGGGAGCAATGCACTGTTGCTGGCAATTGCTTTCGTGGGCATCCTGGTTGTAGTGAACTACATCGTGTATCAGAATGTTGATGACTGGAAGCTGCGCTGGGATCTTACGGAAGATAAGGAGAATACCCTGGCAGCAGAAACGGTCGCTGTATTGGAAACCCTGCCGGATACGGTAGTGGCGAAGGCATTTTTTACACCAGATACCGCCAGTGACACAGCGGAAGATTTGCTTGACCAGTATGCATTTGCCAGCAAGGGCAGATTCGAATACGAGTTTATCAATCCGAATGAGAATCCTACACTGGCACAAGAAGCGGGGATCGATCAAGACGGCACAGTGGTGCTCTACATGGGTGACCAGAAGGAGCCTGTGGAGTTCATCACCGAGGAGGATATGACGGGTGCCTTAATCCGCTTGATGAATCCGGGTGGCGATGCGATTTATTTCCTGACCGGACACGGTGAGTTTCCGCTTGACAGTAATGTGGATGAATCTTTTGGATCCTTGAAAGCCAAACTCGAGGCAAAAAACTACATCGTGCAGGAACTCAACCTGCTGGCGACCAACCAGATCCCGGATGATGCAACCGTGATCGTGATGGGCGGTGGATTGAAGCCGATCACTGAAGCAGAAATGGCATTGCTCTCTGATTACCTGCAGAATGGCGGTGGATTGGTGCTTTTATCAGAACCGTTGGCAGTGACCGAATTCGGCGATAGCGCTGATCCGATGGCAGATTACCTATTGGCGAGTTGGGGGATCCGCTTGAGCAACGACATCGTTGTGGATCTGCAAACCCAGCAGGCTTTCATTGCTTATGCTGCTCAGTACGCAGACCACCCTATTACCCAGAAAATGCGCGGGCTCGCAACGGCTTTTCCGACGGCACGCAGTGTGCTGGCTGATGCGGCCGCGGCCAATGGAGTAAGCCCGGTGGTGCTGATCTATACTTCTGAAAACTCCTGGGCTGAAACGGATATCGCAGGGCTGGCACAAGGAGTGCTTAACCCGGATGAAGGGATTGATACCTTTGGGCCGATCTCTCTGGGCGTGGTAGCAGAAGACTACGCCAGCGGGGCTAAGCTGGTGGTAATTGGTGATTCGGAATTTGCTTCGAACGCGTTTTTTACTTCCCTTGGTAATGGCGATATGATCGTAAATTCCATTGACTGGGCTGCGGGTCAGGAGGATTTGATCAGCTTGACTGCCAAAGAAGCCACCCAACGGGTGCTGGTGACACCAAAAGTATACACCTTGGGCTTGATTTTCCTGGGCTCGCTGATCATATTACCGGGAATGGTCGTGGTGGGGGGGATTGCCGCCTGGATCATCCGCAGGAGACGAGGATAGGCTTATGGTACGCCGTTCGACCTGGATTATCGTTAGCATTTTTGTGGTGCTACTGGTGGGCGCGCTGCTGCTTGCGCGCGTACAGAAGGAGGAGGTAGAAGAAGAGCCCACACCCACACTGCAGGTGATAGAAAGCCTGTTTGATATTGATAACCTGGTGGTTGTTCAGATTGACTTTGCCAGCGCTGACGGTGAGGCGGTGACATTCCAGCGCGATACCGTTGTGGGAGAATGGAGCCTGGCAGGTGCGGAGCCGGGCACTACTGATGTGTTTGCAGCCGGTGGGATTGCAGGGGAGCTGTTTGCGCTACAAATCCAAACCAGGCTGGACAATATTCCCTCCCTGGGTGCAATGGGCCTGGTTTCTCCAGCATATACCATTTCGATGACGAAGGATAATGGTGAGAAGATTGTGCTGTATGTGGGCGACCTGACCCCAACGGGGACGGGATATTACATCCAGGTGGACAAGGATGATCCGGTGGTGGTCTCAAAAGTAAACCTGGATTCGATCCTGGGCGTGTTTGAGACACCTCCGTTGCTGCCAACACCGACACTCGAGGCGACCTTAACCCCTGAAGTGAGCCTCACCCCGGAGGCTGCGGAAACGGGCACAAACACTGAGGAAACACCACCGGCACAGGAGACTGCAGAGCCCACTCAATAGGGAGGGGATTGAGGCGAAACGGATTGACCGAGCATAGAATCATTCCATTTTCATTGCAATTGAAATTGGGGCTTGATTCTCAAGTGAAATAGTTGTATTCTGAATAGTGAAATTTAACATTATTCGGTAGTCACCGGTTTGGAGCGATGATGATTGAAGAAGAGTTGATTTCTGCGCTGAGTGAACGTGAAGACGAACATCCTGCAATTGCCCGTTTGATTGAACTCGGTAGGCAAAAATCATATGTAACGATCGATGATATCCTGAATTTCTTTCCCGAAGCAGAGCAAGACGTTGACCAATTGGAAGAAGCCTTTGCGGCTTTGATCAGCGCGGGGATCGCCTATGTGGATGAGCCAGCAGCCAGTGGTCCTCCAGAGGATGAACTCGTTGCGGCTGAAGAGGAAGAGTCGGAAGAGGATCTGCGTAAGGCGGCGATCCTGGATGACAATTACCTGGCAAATATTGATACCGACGATACGATTGGTTTGTATTTAAAAGAAGTGGGGCGGGTGCCACTTCTCACGGCGATTGAGGAAGTGGAACTAGCCCAACGGATTGAAAATGGGCGCACTGCGCGCGAAGAGCTGGCGAGGGGCAATGTGAGCTCACGGCACCGGGCTGATCTACAGATGCTGATCGAAGATGGCTGGAATGCACGCGAGCATCTGATCACGGCGAACTCCCGCCTGGTGATCAGCGTTGCCAAGAAGTACATGGGGCGCGGCGTGCCATTCCTGGATCTGATCCAGGAGGGGAACATTGGCCTGATCCGGGCAGCGAAGAAATTTGATTACCGCCGCGGGCACAAATTTAGCACTTATGCTACCTGGTGGATTCGCCAGGCGGTGACGCGCGCGATCGCAGACCAGGGACGCACCATTCGCGTTCCGGTGCACATGGGCGACCAGATCAATAAGTTGTTGCGTGTACAGCACCAGCTCACCCAACGATTGGGCCGCGATCCAACAGTGGATGAGTTGGCGGAGGCGCTGGAGGTAACACCGCAGAAGGTGGAGAATATGATTCAGGTGGCGCGACGCCCACTTTCTCTGGAGACACCCACAGATGATGAGGAAGACTCGGTGTTGGGTGATTTCATCCAGGATGAAGAGGTGCCTGCTCCGGATGAGACGGCAACGTATAACCTGTTACGCGAGCATCTCGATATGATTCTTAACGGGTTGCCACCGCGCGAAGTGCGCATCTTGCAATTGCGTTATGGCCTGTTGGATGGCCAAGCATATACGCTGGAGGAAGTCGGACGTAAGATGGGGGTGACGCGTGAGCGTGTTCGTCAGATTGAGGCGCAGGCGCTCAGCCGTTTGCGGCACCCGGCGATCCGACGCCGGCTGCGGGAATACCTGGGATGATCAGACCGGCGGGGAGCAAACCCCGCCGGTTTTCTTCATGGAAGGTGATGAGTGAATACTTACAGCGCAATCGATTTTCTGCTACAGGCCCAGGCAGATGCAGGAGGCTGGGGCTATTTCCCCAATCAAAAACCGGTAGTGGAGCCGACGGCCGCTGCTTTGCTGGCGCTGCATGCTTATGAGGCGACGCAGGCTGCGCTCTCTGTAGGGATTGCATGGCTGGCTTCGACGCAGAACGTGGATGGGGGCTGGGGGTATAACGCGGAGGATACGGAGAGCAACTGGCATACTGCCTGGGCGGTGCTGGCGCTGCAAAGGATGGGGAATCATCTAAACAGGCTGTTGCGCGGCCTGGCCTGGCTGGAGAGCGTTCAAACCTCGGAGTTGGCGCGAGATGATTTCTCCAACACGGCAGTGCTGGACGAGGCCGATCCAGCGGTGCTGTGCTGGTCTTGGCTGCCGGGGGAGGCGACCTGGATAGAGCCTACGGCTCTGGCTGTGCTTGCCTGGCAGGGCGCGGACCAATCACCGACAATTGCGAGACGTTTCCAGGCGGCGGTCTCTTTCTTTGAGGAGAGACGCTGCCCTGGCGGGGGGTGGAATGTGGGCAACCCGGTGATGTTCGATACGCCACTGCCACCCAGATCACAGCAGACAGCATTGGCGCTGCTGGCTTTGAGGCAGTTGGACAGGCAGAAGATTTGCCCGGAGGATATCCATGCGTTACGAACGGATATGCGGCTGGACGGGAAAGCGCTGGCGCTGGCATGGGGCAACCTGGCCTTGGAAGGATTGGGGGAGGATCATGCCGAGGATGCTGAATCCTTGGATGCGCTGCAGGAGGAGGATGGGGGGTGGGAGGGGAATGTGTATACGACGGCTGTAGCCTTGATGGCTGCAAGGGGGGTATTATGAGGGAAGGCAAGAGAATGAGCAGGCGGACCTTCTTGCGCCTTGCAGCGCTGGCAGGGATCGGTGCGGGGGCGGCAATCATCCGGCACAATACTGCCTGGCTGGGTACGGGGAATTTCTTGAGGTGGGTGTTGCGCGCGCAATTGCAACGGATCAGCCCGCCTGCGATTGTGGCACTAGGAGGTTGTGAGAGCTATTCCGAGAACATTTTAGGCTGCCTGCGCGATCTATGGACGCAGGCGGAAATGCCGGATCTCAAAGGTAAGCGGGTGTTGGTGAAGCCAAATCTGGTGGATGCGATCGAGTCCAATCCTGTTACAACAGCGCCGCAGGTGGTGGGGGCTGTAATTGATCTACTGGAGGAGCTTGGCGCTGGTGATGTATCTGTGGGGGATGGATCAGCGTTTCGCCGCGATACCGGGGCTGTGGCGCAGGATTGTGGCCTAATGGCGGTGTTGGAGATGCGCGATGTACCATTTGTCGATCTGAATTACGATGATCCTGCGCCGGTACCAGTACGGGATGGGTGGCTGCAACGCTCTGAGGTGCTCTGGTTGCCGCGGCATGTGCGGGAGGCGGATTATATCGTTTCTGTGCCGAAGCTAAAGACGCATCACTGGGCGGGTGTTTCGTTGAGTATGAAGAACCTGCTGGGGGTCGTACCGGGGTCACGTTATGGTTGGCCTAAGAATTTTATTCACATGAGTTCGCTGAACGCGGCGATTTTGGGAGTATATGTATTAATGCCGCCTGTGTTGGCGGTGGTGGATGGGATTATTGGGATGGAGGGGGATGGTCCGTTATTTGGCGGAGCAGTGGCGCATGGGGTTCTGGTAGCGGGGAAGGAGGCTTTGGGGGTAGATGTGGCCTGTGCTCAGCTAATGGGTTTTCAGATCCAGAATATTCCGCATCTGGATGCGGCTGTGTGGGCTGGCGTGGGGCAGGGCATGCGCATTGAGAGGCAGGGAGAAGATTGGGATGCATTCCAACGTCAATACCAGCCTCCGCCGAGTCTTTGACAATGGATTGCCGGGGGAAGATTTTCCGAAAGCAACATTCAGGATTTGCTTACGGATCACATGCATTGGGCTGTAGGGTGGCAGCTTCATAAGCAATACACGGTATGTGGATCTTACTTGTGCACCAGTGGAAGGTAAGCCGGAGGGGGTATCGAGTGGTTGTGCAGGAGCAGGTGAGCAGTTTGATAGTGGCCATAATTTCCTGTTGAATCCATTATGGCGACACGCCAATGATAATATAGATCCGTTTGCAAGTTGAGAGGAGGGGATAGCTGGGCGTTAGGTGTTTCTTGCCAGGCGATGAGGGGCCAGAAGGTGGGAGAGAGGGAGATTTCCCAACGATACATAGCGGCAGAATCGACAACCTGCCAGGAGAAGATGGGAAGACCAACCATCTCGCCATTGGGGAAGAGGAGGGCGGGGGCGGGAGATCGCTTGATGAAGACGGCTGGCGTACTATATTCGCCTGTGTGACCCAACCCGTCAACCATGGCGACGCGCCAGGTGTAGAGGCCGTCGGGAAAACCTTTGGCGGGGGTGTAACAGTGTTGGGAGGTGACCGCTTCTTCGAGAATATTATTGAAATCGGTATCGCTGCTCAATTGGAGGAGATATTTCCAGGCGGATAAGAGTGGCGCGTCTTGCGCATAGGCAATGAGGGGTTGCCAGCACAAGGTGGGCATGGTTGCGAATGGCTGCTGCCCAAGTGGGTCATCTGGTGAAAGGTTGGTTGGCGAAGGATGCTGGAGGGTGAAATCGGCAACGGCAGACCAACCGTTGAGGATATAGGGGTAGCGGACAACCCGGATACGCCAGTAATATCTTCCATCTGGAAGGCTGATGGTGGGGGTGTAGCGGTTGTTCTGTGTGGCAATTTGGATGATGCTATTGCTCTCGAAATCCGGATCGGTGGAGACTTCCAGCTCGTAGTGGGCGGCACCTTCGACCAGATCCCAGGAAAATGCAGGGGTGGTGAGGCTGGTGGAGGTTTGTAAATTCTGAGCGGTCCACCCGGTGCGCTGGAAGGCATAGCTATTGCTCCAGGCGCCATAGGATATCCCGTTGCTGGCATAGTGAGGCCGAACACGCCAATAATAGGTCTGGTTGCCTTCTAAATCGTTTACCAGAGTCCCGCTTGGCATGGCGTAGTAAGGTAAATTCGAGTTGAGAGCCAGACTGGCAGCAAGGTTGGAGTGATCGGGGCTGCGATAAACTTCAAGCGTCACACCTGCCCAGGGATTGGGTGGCTGCGAATCAGGATCGTAGATATTCTTACCGCTAGGGTAATCCCAATAGAAGGGCGGGATGACGGAAAGGCTGGATGCGCTCGTGTTGGGCGGGTAGATGAGGTTGATGCGCTCGGTGATGGCAGTGAAGCGGCTGATCAAACCACTGCCAGGTGCATGAGGATCGGAGGGGACAGAATCCCGGGCAGCCCCCCCTGCATCCACGCTGAGCAGGGCAAGGGAGATACTGCCAGTCTCTTCGCTCATGCCAATGGCGCCGGCAGGGACCTGGATCTCGGCATAGCCGGTATTGGAAAACAAGCTGCCACCGAGATTGTCCAGGCGCGCTCCGAAGTCCCAGGAATCACCTTGCCAGGTGTAGATCCAGGTATCGTGGCTATTGATGGTCGCGCTGATCTGGTCGATAAAGATGGCGTATTCTGGTTGGTGGGCGCTGATTGTGGTGACAGAGTAAGGCCTGGTGGGAGGGAGGGCTGTGGCACCGGAGCCATCGATATGATCTACATCGAGAAGGAGAAGATAGCTCATATCATCGATGTCCAGGGTAACAGTGAAGCCGAAGTACCAGTCGGTGCTGGACTGGGCACCGTACAGACTGGTCAGCTCGTAATTCGAGGAGGCGATATCATCAGGATCGCAAGCGAGCAAGAGACGGTTGCGGATATTGCCGGGAAACCGCAGCTTGCGCCATTCACTTTGGGCAGCTACCTGAAAGCGCCGAACTTCACTCCAATCACTCTCTACTCCGCTGCTGTGAGCGCACACTCGCCAGTAATAAGTTCCGAAATCGGGGCGGTCCAGGCTACGCTGGGCCAGGCTGAGCGGTGGCGCGTAGACTGGGATGCGGGTCTGGCTTTCGATGGCGATGGCAGCTGGGTCAAAGCTGGAGTCGCGACTGATCTGGATGGTGTAATGGTCGGCATCTGGGTATGGCAACCAGGTGAAGAGGGGCATGGCATCGACTGATTCATGGGCGTGGAGCGGGGTGAGCAAGGAGGGGCCGTTGGCGCTAATGATCGGTAGGGCTAGGGAGGGATCGAACTGAGCCAGCCAGGTTTGGCTCCAGGCTGGAGATCCATTTGGAGGATTGATGAGGCAATCTCCAGTTAAAGAGTCGAGGGGACAAACCCGCCAATAGTAATCCTGGCCTGTAAGAGGTGCAAAGTCATTTAGCAGGGTTGGGGTGGCAGCGGTGCTTTCGGTATCCGTGTACCAGACTGTTGTATCTTCGAAGTGCGGGGAGGTGGCAACTTCAATGCGGTAAGCCGAAGCCGCAGGACCGCCGATGGGCCAGGGATTGGTGAGCTGGTGCCAGAGGAATATGGGGTAGGCGACTGCGCGTTTCTGGTAAGGATTCAGACAGGATTGCCCTATATCACAGATGATTGGGTGGTGGTATGGTGGATAGATGAGAAGCGGGGCGAGCGAGGTGTAATTGCTAACCCAGGATAAGGTTTCACTCGAGGGGCCTGGATTGCCTTGGGAGTCGAAGGGGGTGACACGCCAATAATAGACCGTGGGAATTTGGATCCTGTAGTATGAGTTGGGAACATAAAAGGGATCAGCGACATCTTGCTGATCGATGATTTGGGTAAATTGGGCATCCAGAGCAATCTCAATACGGTAATAGCTAGCGCCGGGTATTGCTGTCCAGCTATAAAGGGGCTGGGATGTGGGACCAGACAGGTCTGTGGGTGTGAGAAGAACAGGCTGTAGTGACCACTGCATCTGGAATTTGCGAGTCTCACTCCATTTTCCGATCACATCGCCCGATTGGGCGCGAACGCGCCAGCAATAAATGCCCTGCGGAGTCAATACTGTGGTAGGGGTGTAAGATGTATTGGGCGTTTGGATGGTGTCTCCGGCGGTGAAGTCACAGGCTGTGTGTGATGTGACCTGTAATGTGTAGTGAGAGGCTCCGGAGATGGCTGACCAGCGGAAGGTAGGGGTGAAAGTGGGGGAGGCCTGGTCAGCGGGCTCCAGCAGGGCTGGGACCTGGCTGAATGCAGCGCTACCATATTCGAGTGAAAAGGAGTGCACAATGGAGGGGAAGCCAGGGTTGTTTGCCGCGGAGATAGGCAGGACACGCCAGTAATAGATGCCATTTGGGAGCCTGGATAGGGGTTGGTGGGAGGGCGACTGGGTGTCTAGTTCATAAACGGGGGTATTGAAGCCATCCGGCGCGCAGGCGATTTGAAAACGGTAACGGGCTGCGCCGACGGAGGGCTGCCAGGTGAAGGCAGGTGTGTCGAAGAAGCTTAAGATCTCGCCATTGGCGGGGGATATCAAGACGGGGGCGTACTCTGCAGAAGCCCATTGTTTGTCGAAGCGCATGATGGCAGAATAGGGGCCGGGTGAGCCCGGGCTTTCGGCCCGCACACGCCAATACCATGAGCCATCATCAAGGATATCGGTTGGCATGTAGAAGGTGTGGGGGTTGAGGGCTGAGACGATCGGGGAAGTAAAGTCGGGATCGGAGGATATCTCGACCCTGTATTGGGCTGCGCCTTGTACGCCTGTCCAGGTGAGGAGGGGGATGCCCAGTGGAGGGTATTCAGCGGGAGTTGTCAGTGACTGATCTTTGGGGCTCAGCGGAATTGGCGCAGCCTGAGCCAGGGAAGGTGAAGTGATATCAGTCCAAGGGGAAAAGGCGATGAGCAGGGAGACTGCCAAGAAGAAAAATACTCGCGGGAGAGGTGGGAATTTCCAAGTGGGCAAGCCAGGCAGCATAATGGAAGATACCTCCGGTCTGCAGCAGATGGACCTTGTTACTCTCTGATGTACTTGAATCTTACTCCAATTATTGCCTTTGGTGAACACAAAACGAGGAATTTGGGGCCATTGAACGCAGCAAGGGCATGCGCGATGACCTCAGACATAACGATACAAACTGGCTGTCATTCGGTCAGAAGATGGTATACTCACCCTGGCTATGCCGCCAAACTGCTAAACGACTGGCGATGCATTTATCTTTTCCTTGCCATGGAGCGGCTTTGGGTAATCAACGCGGTACCATCCAATTGAGCCTATTGATTGTGTTGTCCATCGCTGCCCTGGTGGGGCTGGGGTGGACAGGTTATCGCATGGCAGCGCAAGGCCTGGGGGGAAAGGAATTTATCATCCAATATACGGCGATACGCGGCCTGATCATGAATGGCGATGATCCCTATGGCGAAAAAGCCGCCCGTCGGGTATTGGAAGCAGTGGAAAGGGTGACCTGGGATACGACTGCTGCCCCGGCGCGTTATAATTCTCCCCTCTATTCGGGTTTGCTGGTGCTGCCTTTTGCCTTCTTTTCGAATGAACTGCTTGCACAGGGGGGGTGGCTTGCTGCTCAGGGCGCGGGGATGGCGGCGATCTTATTGCTGTTGCTGCATATCACCCGCTGGCGGCCAAAGTGGTGGATATTTACGCTGGTCAGTTTATTAAACCTTGCGAGTGTCCACAGCCTGGCTTCGCTTGCAAGTGGCGGTCTGTTCATCTGGGCTGCATTATTTTGTTTATTGGCGCTTCTAGCAATCCGCAATGGGCGATATGAGCTTGCCGGGATCAGCCTGGCACTATCGTTTATTGAACCTCAAGTAACATTAGTTTTTGTGATCCTGATGATTGTGCGGGCAATATCAGCCCGGAAATGGGCTGTGCCAATCTGGTTCTTGAGTGTTTTGCTGGTAGTGAGTATCATTGGCGTTTTCATCGTCCCTGAGTGGCCACTCGGGTATCTGCGCCGGTTATGGCGTTTTGGGGAGAATTTCCCTGGTACAACACCAGGAATGATGTTCAAAAGTTGGTGGCCTGCCATTGGAGCGGCATTGGGGTGGGCGCTGTCGGGTATCCTTATGCTCGCGATCCTTTTTGAGTGGTGGCTGGCATTGCGACGGGAATTTCGCTGGTTTCTTTGGGCTTGCAGCCTCGTTCTAGCGGTTAGTCCATGGCTGGGCATCCAAACTCGCCCTGAAACAATGGTCACTTTATGGGTGCCACTGATATTGCTGTTAGCTGTGTTGCAGGAGCGTTGGCCTCGGGCGGGAGGCTGGGTGGGAGTTGTTTCATTGGTTCTATTATGGGGATGGGAGGTAGCTTTGCTCTCTCAATCATTGAGTGACCCAAGATCAACGGCCGCGCAGAGTTTGATTTTCCCGCTACCCTTGTTGCTCCTGGTTGGCTTGTATTGGATTCGGTGGTGGGCAATTCGCCCCCCACGGCTGCTAGTGGAGGAGCTGCGGGCGATTGAGGAGCACTAAGCGTTTTTCGTTATCGATCCAACACTTGTGGAGCCTGACGGCGCTGGTGGGTGTGTTCGTATTTACCAGCACACATCCCATCCGACCGGATGATTTCTGGTGGCACCTGGCGATCGGCAGGGAGATTGTGACATCGGGTGGTATTCCCACTCAGGATATTTATTCTTATACCATGCAGGGCACGCCGTATCCTTCTTACCAGATGTTCTGGCTGGCAGAAGTGGCTTTTTACCTGGTTTACCGGCTGGGCGGCCCGGCGTTAATCGTGTTCATGCAAAGCTTGGTGATCACGGGGGCTTATGGGTTACTGATCTGGGTGAGCTACAGGCGCTCAGGGAGTTGGCGCGTGGCTGCTTTTGGCGGGTTGTTTGCGGCCGCGCTGGGTATGTTTGATTGGAATGTGCGCCCGCAAGCTATCACGTTCTTGATAGGCGCCTTGTATTTATGGGCCATTGAGCGCTGGCAGAGATACCGCCAGTGGGGCTACCTGGCTGTTTTTCCAATCGGGATGATGGTTTGGGCAAACAGCCATGGTACCTTCCCGTTGGGATTACTGCTGATCGGTTTATGGCTGGTGCAAGAAACCTGGGATTGGCTGGCAGCAGGGATCTTCTTGCCTCGGCGCCGAATTGGAAAGCCCGGTGCAGGGCTGAGAGCTGCAATTATGGCACTTGTATTGGCGCTATTCGCTTGCCTGGTCAACCCGCGGGGGATTGGGATCATTGATTATGTGCGCACACTGACGGGCAATTCTGCGGTGCAGTCCCTCGTTACGGAGTGGGCGCCTCCCTCTTTCAACTCACTTGGAGGGACTTTATTCTTTATAGCGCTGTTGCTGGGAGCGGCGATCCTAGTGCTTTCTCCCCGCAGGCCAAAGGCTGGCGATCTGCTTGCCTATCTGATCCTCGGCGGCTTGGCATTGAAAACCTCACGGGGGATCACCTGGTTTGGCTTGCTGCTTGCTCCGGTTCTGGCTGAGCATCTAGCGGTACTGCTAAGGCGCTGTGGCATCTCGGAGCAGGTTGAGGAAACTACCACTGGCTCGAAATCCCTCAACCGGTTGTTCGCAGGGCTGTTATTGCTGTTGGCGGTGGGCTCCTTGCCGTGGTTCAAAGCGGCTTTGCCATTACCGGAAGCTAAGGCGGGCATCATTTCTTCTGAGACACCTATCGAAGCCATGCAATTCCTGCTGGATGAGAAACTACCCGGGGCGGTTTTTCATGCTTCCTCTTTTGGCTCTTACATGATCTGGGCTGCTTATCCGGAGTACCAAGTATTCATTGACCCGCGGATTGAGCTGTACCCGCTGGAACAATGGCAAACCTATCTGGCGGTCAACAGTGTTCAGCCTGGATGGGAAGATGAGCTTGCACAGTACGATGTGCAGACATTATTCCTAAGTCCTTCTGAGCAAGTGATGTTGATTGCTGCAGCGAGCGCCTCACCTGCCTGGGAGATGGTTTATCAGGATTCGGCGGCCGTGATCTTCACCCATCGATCTTTTCCATTCGCAATCTGGGGTAGCCGATGACAACACCTGTTTCATCCCAATATACCCCGCTTGATTTAAGCGTGGTGATCCCAGCGCTGAATGAGGCGGAAAACCTGAGCCATTTGCTTCCGCAAGTGCGTGAGCGGTTGGATGCACTGGAGATCCAATACGAGATCATCGTGGTCGACGAGCTGGCAAACGATCAGACACGCCAGGTTATTGCAGAAAACAAAGCTGTGCTTCTGACGCCTGACGGCCGAGGCTATGGCGGCGCACTGCGGGCGGGATTTACGCAGGCACGGGGAGAGTATATCATCAGCATGGATGCTGACCTTTCGCATTCGCCGGATTTCTTATGCGAGCTATGGGGAGCGCGAACTACAGCAGAAGTTGTGATCGCATCTCGGTATGTAAAAGGCGGCCAGGCGCATATGCCATTCAGCCGGTTAGTGCTGAGCCGGATCTTGAATCTCATATTTAGCTGGGGGCTTGGGCTGCGCACACGAGATATGTCCAGCGGATACCGGCTATACAAAGCACACATTGTCAAATGCTGCCAATCCGTTAATTCGAACTTTGATGCGCTACAAGAATTGCTGGTCCACATCCTGATCGAAGGTTATAGGGTTAAGGAAGTGCCTTTCCATTACCGACCGCGCCAGCACGGCTCTTCGCATGCCCGCGTGCTCAAGTTTGGGATGGCATATCTGCGCACCTTTGGTCGACTCTGGCGATTGCGCAACTCAATCTCAAGCGCTGATTATGACTGGCGCGCCTATACCAGCCTAGTGTTGCCGCAGCGATACTGGCAGCGACAGCGGTATAAGCATATTACTGCGCTATTGTCACAGAAAGGCTCGTGCCTGGATATTGGCTGTGGATCAAGCCGTATTCTGGGGGCTTTGCCGGCTGGCAGCGTGGCGCTGGATATCCTGGCGCGTAAACTACGATTTGCGCGTCACTATTTCACGACCGGGCGGCTGGTGCAAGGCTCTTTATTAGCGTTGCCGATACGGGCTGAATCATTCTCGTGTGTTGTGTGTTCTCAGGTGATTGAGCATATCCCCCGCGACAATGTATTCGATAATCTGGACCGTGTCTTGATGCCGGGCGGCACGTTGATCCTGGGCACTCCCGATTATGCCCGTTGGCAATGGAAAGCGGTGGAATGGCTCTATGGTAAGCTGCTGCCACAAGCCTATGCTGACGAACACATCACGCATTACACAGATGTCGATTTAATCGATGAGTTTGTAAAACGGCGCGGCTACCGCTTAGAGGCCAAGCGCTACATTTTACGCGGAGAACTGATCCTGGCATTGGTAAAGCCAAATATCCAGACTGATTAAGCGCTAGCCAACTTTCAGTGGCAGTTCGGGTGGGGGATTTCTCGCCAGGGTGTTGTAGAGACTGATCAGCACCAGAGCGAAGGTGGGAACGCTGATCTGTAAGGCGATAGGCAGAAAAGTTGTTTGTGCATAAGTCAACGGCCCGCTGAGGAAGGTGACCAGCCACACCAGCGCAAAGAGTACTTTCCATTGAAGCCGTTGGGGCTTGTGGTGTTTCCATAATTGCACTGCGGGGATCAGCAAAATCGCCCAATCGTAGATCATGGCGTGGGGGGTAATCCATATTGTAAGACAGATCGCTGCCGCAAATAACAGAGGGCCATCGCCGCGCTTA
>JAFGBV010000140.1 GCA_016932955.1 Anaerolineales bacterium
GCAAAAGAAATGGCAGCAAAGTTGGTCAGGAAGAGCAACAGTGCCCCCAGGGCTATCTGAGGTTGTCTGACGGCAAGGCCAATTCCTACTGTGCACAATGGCGGCATCAGGGCGGTGGAAATTGCGACACCCGGCAGCGCTGCAGAAAGGTGTGGCTGTGCTAGGGCATAGGACGCAGCTGCACCACCTGCCAGGGCAATCCCCAGATCAAGTGGGCTGGGCCGCGAGCGAGCCACCACCTCGCCTGGCAGTTCTGTAAGAAGGCCAAATGGCAGCATTGAGTTGATCCATCCCAGGAAGGCCGAAAGTAGGACTGCCAGCAATGAGCCTGCTACCAGCGCTGCCAGCGCGCGACGGTATATACGTGGCTCGCCTGCTACAGATGAAAGTGAGAGCGCCAAGATGGGTGACATCAGTGGAGCGATCAACATCGCTCCGATGATTACTGCGACTGAGTCGGTCACCAGGCCAAATGTGGCGATTGCGCAGGACAAAAAGACGAGCAGGAAATAATCGAATCCTGGTGAGGCAGCTTGTGATAGCCCGTCCATAACTTGTTCACGGCGACGGGGAGTAATGGGGCGGATCCATTGCGCAATCATCCTGAATTTCCTCCCTTGATGCACAAGTCTAGAACCTCTTGCCGGACGATCTCGTCGGCGACGATCACCATAATGTCGCCTGCCGAGAGCTGGGTGTCACCATTAGGAATGATGGTTTGCCGTCCACGGCGCAAGCTGGCTATGAGGCAGTCCTCCGGCCAGTCTATTTCCTTGATCATTTTGCCCGCGCATAATGCGCCGGGCTGGATGGTCACTTCGGTTACTTTCACGCTTTCGGGCGTGAATGCATCCAGCTGCGCTTCCCGCACCTGATGACGCTGGGTTGCCCGGCGAGTCAGAGCGATGTCATAGGCGCGCACCAGGTCGACCCGCCGCAGCATTCCCGCTAACTTGCGCGGGTCATCCTTCTCAACGATTGGTAAGCGCCCGATGTCCTTTGTGCTCATGCGGCGTAAGGCTGTTCCAATTGTCTCGTCTGGGAAGCCGACCAGTGGCTGCCGGGTACAGGTCTCGCCCACAGTAGCAGTTTGCCAGTCTTCGGGTTTTATTCGATCCAGGTCTTGAATGGTGAATATACCCGTGAGGTTGCCATACTGGTCGACCACCGCGGCGCCGTGATGCCGCGTATGAAACAGCTTCTCTGAGGCTTGTGCCAGGTTATCGGTGTTGAGCAAGGTGATAGGATCTGTTTGCATCACCTCGCCAACCGTCAGGGTCTCCATGACTTCCACATCCCGTCCGCGTTCCAGGCGAATGCCTTTGCGTGCCAACCCTAATGTGTACACCGAGTCGCGCCGCAGCCATTGGGCGATCAGCAAGCTGACTGCTACCGAAAACATCAGCGGCAAGATAATTCGGTAATCATGCGTCATCTCGAATAGCAGCAGGATGGCTGTCAGCGGGGCATGCACAGCCCCCGCCAGCAGAGCGCCCATCCCCACCATCGCAAAGGCTGGCGGTTGGATTCCCAAACCCGGGAACAGCCTTTCGCTGAGCAAGCCATATGCGCCTCCTAAAGCCGCTCCCAGGAATAATGCCGGGGCAAATACGCCGCCCTTGAAGCCGCCTGCGATACTCAGCGGGGTCAGGACGATTTTCGCAGCCAGCAGCAGAATCAAGAACCAAAAACTCTGCTCTTTTCCCGCCAGGATTCGTTCGATGGTCGGATAACCCACCCCAAAAATTTGTGGCAAGAAAACTCCTGCCAATCCGACACCCAATCCGGCAAGCGCAGGTTTTAGGAAATTGGGCAGGTGCAATTGTGCAAATAGATCCTGAAAACCATACAGCAGGCGCACATACATCGCGGCTACCGGCCCTGCTAACAGTCCCAATCCCAGGTACAGGGGCAGCTCCCAGGCAGAATTGAAAGCATATGCCGGAACGCTGAATGCTGGCTGCGTGCCCGCAACCGCCTGGGTAAATACCGAGGAGACCACTGCCGAGATAACGATCATCCCCAGACCGCTTCCGCTGATCTCGCCGAGGATGACTTCCAGGGTGAAGAATACCCCCGCAATCGGAGCATTGAAGGCAGCCGCCACAGCCGCCGCCGCGCCGCCTGCCACCAGGAGCCGCCTGCGCTCGTCCGATAAGCGCAGCCATTGACCCAGCATCGAGCCGGCATTCGCGCCAATCTGTACGGAAGGATCTTCCGGTCCTACCGAGGCCCCGCTTCCAATCGACAGCGCAGCTGCCACAGCTTTTGCCGGGATGCGCTTATAGCGCAGCCTGCCGCCAGCCAGCGCTACCGATTCCATTACCCCTGCGACGCCGTGGTGTTGTTCGTGTCCGATCAGGTATTTCGCAATCAGCCCGACAGCCAGTCCGCCAATCACGGGCAGTATGGCTACCTGCCATCTGCCAAGGATTCCCAGATGACTGCCCAACCAGTCAAATGCTGCCCAATGTGCCAGATCGATCATCCGTTTGAAGACCCAGATTCCTGCTCCTGCGGTCAATCCCACCAATATTGCCATCCCCCCCATGATAAGCGTTTCTGATGGATACCACTTTTTCATGGTTTCCTGTCTCCCAGCGTAGATTGGCGGATTTCCAGGGTGGGCTCGATATAAACATGCTCCTTGGTGGTTAGCTCGCCGCGAATCATGCTGATCAGGATGGCTGCCATGCGGCGGGCAATTTTGTAGATGGGCTGGTTCACTGTAGTCAGAGGCGGTTGAGTATGTTCCGAGCCGAGGATGCCGTCAAAACCTGCCACTGCCAGGTCTTGACCCACCTCCAGCCCACGGTCGTGGGCGGCATGTAACACCCCCATGGCAGTCATGTCGTCTATGCAGGCGATGGCTGTCGGAGGGATGGGTGATGACAATATAGTCTGAGCAGCCCGGTAACCGCCGTCTGCGCTCAGGTCTCCCTGCTCGATGTAGCCGGGTTCATTGGCCAGCCCGGCATCCTCCAGAGCTTGCTGATATCCGGCAAGGCGGTCAGCATGGATACGCAACTCTGGCGAAGCGCCGATGTAGGCAATCCGCCGGTGTCCTAAGCTGATGAGATGGTCTACCAACATTTTGAACCAGCGCTGTCCATCGACCTCCACAGAGGAATAGTCAAATGGATCGTCCGAAAGTTCTTTGGCCACGAAAGGGAAGCTCATCTGTGAAAGATATTGGATGCGCCAATCTGTCAGGCGGATGCGGTTGAGCACCAGTCCGTCTACTTTGCGCCCATGCGTCCAGCGTTCGTAGGCGCGTTGTTCTGCCGGGCTGCCTGGCGCAGCGGCAGAGACCAACAGGTCAAAATTGTACTCCGAGGCCTCATCGCCCAGGCCGGCAATGAACTCGGCAAAGAAGGGGTCGGAAAAGCTGGGTCTCTCTGCGGGAAGGATATAACCGATAGTGTCTGAGCGCTGGCGGCGCAACTGGCGGGCTGCCTGGTTAGGTACGTAGCCCATCTGCCGGGCGGTCTCTTCTACCAGCCGGCGGGTATCCTCCGCCACGTCGCTATAGCCATCCAGGGCGCGGGATACAGTGGTGATGGATAAATCGAGTCGCTTTGCGACATCACGAATAGTTATCGTCATACCTGTTCTTCCAAAACGTTTTGGAGAATAATATAATAGCTGAAAAATCCGCAGGAGTCAATCTCTGCCGGGTATAATTAGCCTATTGACAATCTTAAGGAGATAACCGATGGCATATAACTTACGCAACCGCAGTTTCGTCAAAGAGCTGGACTTCACCCC
>JAFGBV010000141.1 GCA_016932955.1 Anaerolineales bacterium
ATGATGTCGGCGATGTACAGTTGACCATTGGGCAGGATGGGGGTATGATTGTTCTCTGGCTTGAGCAGGTGCCAGACGGCATTCATGTCGTCCGACGCTTGCCGGGCGCGCCGGGATGGGAAACTACCCAGCGACTGGATGCGGGTTGGGGCAATACCGATATTTTCCCAGTTTATGCTCTGCTGGGAGATGGGGGCCTCGCAGCCGTAATGTGGCAGGAGAGCAATCCGGCGGATAGCAGTGTGGATGGGGTTTTCTGGTGCGTGTACAACCCGGAACTGGGAAACTGGTCTGTGCTGCCTGGGCTTGTACTACATCCATAACAAATTATTACCAGATTTGTGCCAATGCGCGCGATCCGGGTTCCGCTTGGGGATCGGAAACCCGTCTTTCCGATCCCCCCTGAACCTACCCCAACCAGCACGCTCCCGCCCGGGCCAACCCCGATATTCCAACCGGGGATAGTTAGTAAGATTTTCCTGCCAATGGTCAACAAATGAACCTGAAAGGCGTTTTCTCGACAAGGTAGTGAATTATGATGAAGTTCAGAAAATTATTTTTTGTCTGCCAATTTCTGACACTGGCCTTGCTGGCACCGTTTCTAACTAATCAGCAGGCAGTGCATGCGGGTGGGCTCATTGGTCCGATGTTCCAGATCCGCGATGAGCCAGCCCCGCTGGAATTAAGAGATCCAGACGTAGCCTACAATGGCCATGCTGAGGAGTACCTGGTAGCCTTTGAGGTCGATCGGCAGGCCTGTGATGATATCCGCGTCGAGCGCCTGGCAAAGGATGGAACACTGCTGGGGGGGCAGTGGATCAGCACCGGATGCCCTGCCGAGCAGTCTAATCCTGATGTAGCCTACAACAGCCAGGCCAATGAGTATCTGGTGGTTTGGGAAGAATATGATACCACCCACGGAGATACTGTTCGCGGCCAAATCATCTCGGCGGCAGGCAGCCTGCAGGGGTTAGTATTCAACCTCCTGACTTGCGGCACTTACAGCTGCCTCGAACCAGCCGTAGCCTACGCTTCCACGGCTGATAAGTACCTGATCGTTTTCAGAGAATATCTCTACATTCCCAATGTTATCACAAGCAATGCAATTATCGCCCAGGCTTTTAACCCTGATGGCTCATCCTGGGGCACACGCCTTGAAATATCTCCGGCTTCTTCTAATGTTAGCTATGGCTATCCGAGCCTTGCCTACAATCACCTGCGCAATGAATTCCTGGTAGTCTGGTCGCACACCGGCTCAGGCCAGGGCGATATCTGCGGGCAACGCGTGAAAATGGCTGGCGGCGCCGGCATCTTGGGCAGCCCTTTCTGGCTTCCAGGGGATCCCAACTTGTTGGACGATAATCCAGCGGTAGCAACAATACCCCGCCCACCTGATGGCCAATACCTGGTTGCCTGGGAATATCCATCCGGTTCGATTGGATACGATATTCGGGCGCAGCGGGTTGCTGGTGACGGAAGCCTGGAGGGTGCTCCCATCGTAGTGTTCGATTCCCCTTACCTTGATACGAGTCCGGCTGTGGCTGGCTTTGCCAGCAGCCTGGAGTACCTGGTGGTTTGGGAAACGCCGGTGGAGATGGTTCCGCCCAAGCTAAACGCCATTCACGGGCGAGGCATCTCTGCCCTGGGCGATTTGCTGGGCGAGCCGATTTGGAGCGGAGATGCGGCTCATCATGCGGCTGTGGCCAGCGGACCTGCCAGCGGAGCTTTGATCGCTTTCGAGGACTCAGCCGCTGAAAACCTGGATATCTGGGGTCAGCTGTGGGGTGATGTGCAGGCTAATTATTTCTTCTACCTGCCTCTGGTGAGTAAGTAGCCAGTAATTCTGTTTTTGAAGGATTAGGGGGCGAGGAAATCAGCGAAAAGCTGACTGATAGTGGGCAGGAATGCAAAGCACAACGGCGATCCGTTTGGTTTGCAGAAATGCCACCATTTCATAAAGCGCCAGGTGTGAATCGGGCTTACACACCAGAATGAAGTGAAGCTTCTTGTCTCTCAACGCTTGAATGAACGGCTGACGGCTGAACAAATCATCAGCACTTTTCCTCCCTTTTGCAATGGCTTTTGCCGCCTATTTTCCATATACAGAATTGCTGCACTGGTTTATGCAGCCTTGCACGATCTGCCTGCTTGTGCTACAATCCTGCCCAATATGCACAACCTTGCTTTTTCCTGCCTGCACCACCATCACCATCGCATCACCGGCTCCCTAACCGGGCAGGATCGCTTTAACCAGCAGTAGCAAGTTTAGTTTATTGCCAGTACAAGATATTCCACAGCGCTCCCCGGTTACGGGGAGCGCTGTTTTTCGTCACTTTGGAGGTATTACACATGGAGGTTGAACGCTGTGAAATCCGCCTGGCCCTGCCCAGCAAAGGTCCGCTGAGCGAGCCAGCCCTGGCGCTCCTAGAGAATGCCGGTCTGCACGTCCATAAGCCGAACCCGCGCCAGTACCAGGCCAGCCTACCCGCCCTTCCCGGTGTGGTGGTGCTTTTTCAGCGCCCGGGAGATATCGTAGTGAGTGTCCGCGATGGCAGCGTAGATTTCGGCATCACTGGCGGAGATATGCTGGTGGAGCGCGTCGGCGACAACCACGCGGTGCTCGCCATCCACCCGGCGCTGGGCTTTGGGCAATGCACCTTGAACGTGATCACGCCGGAAAACTGGATGGATGTCGAGCAAATGAGTGACCTGCATGGGGTGCAATCCCGCCTGGGACGCAGTCTGCGCGTGGCGACCAAATTTCCCAATCTGACGCGCAGCTTCTTCACCCGCTACGGCCTACCCCAGGTGAAGTTGGTTCCGGCAGAGGGCACGCTGGAGATTGCCCCCACCATCGGCTACGCAGACCTGATCACTGACCTGGTCTCTACCGGCACCACACTGCGCGACAACCGCCTGAAAAAACTAGGTGACGGGCAGATCCTGGCCTCACAGAGTACGCTGATCGCCAACCGCGCCAGTCTGAGGCGACGCCCAGAAGTACTGGCGGTGGCTCGCCAATTGCTGGAATTCATTGTGGCACACCTGCGCGCCACAGAAACTGTGCATATCTTTGCCAATATGCGCGGCGATAACCCGCAGGCTATCGCTCAACGCATGTTCACCCAGAGCGCGATCGGCGGATTGCAAGGTCCAACGCTGTCGCCGGTGATCACCCGCCAGGGCGAGGCGTGGTATGCCGTCAACTTGATCGTACGCCGCGCCCAACTTGTGCAGGCCATTGCCGAATTGCGCCAGGTAGGCGGCAGTGGTGTGGTGGTGACACCCGTAACCTACATCTTTGAAGAAGAACCCCTTGAATACCAGAACATGCTCAAAATGTTGGAGGAGTAAACGATGTTCAAGATCTACACAGTGGAAACCGCCCGCGAAACCATCTTGCGGCGCACAGCGTTGAATGAGATGAGTTTTGGGTCAGTGGTGTTGGAACGCACCGAAGAATTGTTTGGACAGGGCATCACGCCGCCGGAAGCGGTCGCGCACATTCTCCGTTCGGTGCAGTCTAATGGCGACGAAGCGCTGCGGCATTTTTCCAAACTGCTGGACAAAGCCGATTTGGAGAATTTTCGCCTCCCAATGGAAATGCTCAAACGCGCCTGGCTGTCTTTGGATGAGGAACTGCGCCAGGCCATGCAGTTAGCCGCTGAGCGCATCCGCCGCTTCCACAAACTGCAGCCGCTGCCCAACTGGGAATCTACCGAGTTGGGAGGGCGCTTGGGGCAGCGTGTGACACCTGTAGATCGCGCTGGGGTGTACGTGCCCGGCGGCACTGCACCGCTGCCCTCGTCGCTGCTGATGTCTGTCATCCCGGCACAGGTGGCCGGTGTGCCCGAGATCATCGTCTGCACCCCGCCCAACCCGCATCCCGCCATCCTGGGCGCAGCTTACCTGTGCGGCATTGATCAAATCTTCCAGCTTGGCGGAGCGCAGGCCATTGCCGCACTGACCTTTGGCACCGAAAGCGTGCCCCGCGTGGATAAGATCGTGGGAGCCGGCAACTTGTTCGTCACCCTGGCCAAGCAGCAGGTGTACGGCCTGGTGGGCCTGGATACGCTGGCAGGCCCCACCGAGACGGTGGTGGTGGCTGATCATACCGCCAACCCGGCCTGGGTGGCAGCCGACCTGCTGGCACAGGCAGAGCATGATGTGCTCGCCAGCGCCATCCTGCTCACCCCAGACCAGGCCCTGGCCGAGGCCGTGCAGGCGCAAGCAGCGCGCCAATTAAAGAACCTGGACCGCGCCAAGATTATCCACCAGTCGCTGGCAGCGCGTTCTGGCATCGTACTCACCCCAGATTTGGAAACCGCTGCGGACATTGCCTCTGAATTCGCGCCGGAACACCTGTGCCTGGCGGTGGCCGACCCGCAGGCGCTGGCAGGGGGGGATCGCCCGCGCATCCGCCACGCAGGCGGCATCTTCTTCGGTGAACACTCCTTTGAAGTGCTGGGGGATTACGTCGCCGGCCCCAGCCACGTGATGCCCACCAGCGGCACCGCCCGTTTTGCCTCGCCGCTCAACGTGCTGGATTTCGTCAAGATCACCAGCATCATCGCCCTGGATGCCGAAACCAGCCGCATGCTCAGCCCAGTGGCGGCGCGCCTGGCGCAGGCCGAGCAGCTCAGCGCCCATGCCGCCTCTGCCCTGCTCCGCAC
>JAFGBV010000142.1 GCA_016932955.1 Anaerolineales bacterium
TCCTCGGTTTTGATTGGCTGTTAGCACACCAATTTTACCGATGTGGGCCTTTTTGTCTATCTGTCAAGGAAACTTGAGAAAGCCATTTCTGGCCCATTGGGACTTGCCCTTCTTTGCTGTTATTCGGGGAACTTTCCTCATCGCTCTTGCGTCTCATAGCAAATCAAATCTACATGGAGGTAGAAATGAACCGCAAAACCATTTTCTTCGCCATTGCCCTGATCCTATCGATCCCGTTGAGCGCCTGCTCCCAGCTTGTCCCTATTGGCAGCCTACCGCAGCAGCCGCGCACCATCAGCGTGAATGGCAACGCCCAGGTGATTCTCACCCCAGATATCGCCTATATCTCTATCGGTGTTCACACAGAAGCCAAGGATGCCGCTGAAGCGGTAGCCAGCAACAACACCCAATCCCAGGCCGTCATGGACGCCCTCACCAGCATGGGCATTGACTCCAAAGATATCCGCACTACCAACTTCAGCATCTATCCACAGGAGAAATGGGGACCCAATGGCGAGAGCCTGGGCACCTCATTCGTCGTCGATAACACGGTCTATGTCACCCTGCGCAATCTGGATGCGATTGGTGATACCCTGGATGCCGTTGTGCAGGCTGGCGCCAATAGCGTCTATGGCATTTCCTTCGATGTCGAAGACAAAGAGTCGGCCCTGGCAGATGCCCGCATCCAGGCTGTTGCCAATGCCCGCTCTCAGGCAGAGGCTCTGGCTGCTGCTGCAGGGATTGAGCTGGGTCCAGTGTACTCGATCTCCTACTATGGAGGCTATCCAACGCCGGTGTATGATTATAAAATGACAGCCGATGCTGCCTATGGCGGCGGCTCAGTGCCTGTCTCACCTGGTCAGATGACCCTCACCGTCGATGTAAGCGTCGTCTACGAGATCAAGTGATCCAGCAATTTTCTCCATCAAAACTGGGCGCTGGTGTGCAGGGAGCATGCCAGCGCCCAGTTTTTCCATTTTCTCCCTGCCCGTGGTATAACTGTTGCTTGTGAAAGAGCGCTTTACCTTCTCACCCCCGCGCCGTTTGGGCATCGTACTACATCTGGCCCTGATCCTGGCATTGAGCGCTGCCGGAGCCTATGGCCTCTGGCAGGCATCACGCGCCGGGGCGGGGCTTGCCTTCCTGCTCTATTTGTTGCCGGGAATCATCGCTGTAGTGATTGTGCCGCTTTTATTCTATCGCCTTCTGTCTTTGCGCCGCGCCTCCTATACCCTACAGCGCGATGGCATTCTGCTGCGCTGGGGACTGCGCAGTGAAGATATCCCCATAGATGTTATTCAGTGGGTCGGCGCAGAAAAGGCTTACCCCCAGCGTCTGCCGAAGCCCTACCTGAGCTTGCCCGGCGCCGTATTGGGCGTGCACCAGGCAGCCGACGGGCGACCAGTAGAGTACCTTTCTGCTCGCAGCAGGAACCCGATCCTGATCGTTACCATAAAACGTATCTTTGCCATATCTCCCCGCGATCCGGCAGAGTTTTTACGCGTTTTCCAGCACCTTTCCGAGTTCGGCTCGCTGACTCCCGTCTTTGCCCAATCTGTCTTCCCAGATATCCTCTTCGCCCGCGTCTGGGCAGATCGCTTTGCACGCTGGATTCTGCTGGCCGGATTTTCTCTCAGCCTGGCGCTGCTCATCTGGGTAGGCCTGGCTGTTCCCGAATATCCCCGCATCTCCTTGCATCTTTCTCTTTCCGGCGCTTTGCTCGAACCCCTTGTCCCAGGCGTTCGCTTGCTTTTGCTGCCCGTCATGAACAGCCTCTTCTTCATCATTAACTTGTTGCTGGGCTTGTTCTTCTATCGTCATAAGGAAACGCAACCGCTTTCTTACCTGATGTGGTTTAGCAATATGGTAGTGGCTTTGTTCTTCCTCGGGGCAGTGTTTTTTATCTTACGTGCTGCGGCAACCGATTTACCGGGAGTTATCCCCTTCTGATTGCAGTTTATCCACAGAAATCCACCGCTTATCCACAGGTTTCTCCACGATGATCCCTTCCCTCCTTCTTGGTTTTGCGCTTGGAGTATTGATCGCCCTCGCCTCCTGGCGCCTGGGCGCGCTCTCCCCCAGTGGCACCTGGGCGGCTGCCATCACCGGCGGCTTGATCTTTGGCCTGGGTGGACTGCCTTGGGCTGCGCTCCTGCTCACATTTTTCATCTCCTCCAGCGTCCTTTCCCGCCTTTTTGGCCGCCGCAAATCTGCCCTGGCAGAAAAATTTTCCAAGGGCAGCCGGCGTGATTGGGCACAGGTGCTTGCCAATGGTGGGTTGGGGGCGCTGCTTGCCGTGGTGCATACCTTTTTGCCCGATCAGGATTGGGTTTGGCTGGCCTACGCCGGGTCGATGGCGGCAGTCAATGCCGATACCTGGGCAACGGAGCTGGGCGTGCTCAGCCCCCTCCCACCGCGCCTGGTCACAACCGGGCGCACCGTAGAGCGGGGCACATCAGGGGGCGTTTCCTTGCTTGGCATCGCAGCCTCCCTGGCAGGTGCTCTTCTGGTTGGCTTGGTCGCCGTCATCTTTTCCCCCTCAACCGGATTCCTTACTTTCCTGAGCGCCGTTACCTTGGGCGGCCTGATTGGCTCTCTATTTGATTCGATCCTCGGCGCAACCGTGCAAGCCATCTATCGCTGCCCGCAATGCGATAAAGAGACCGAGCGCCATCCCCTCCACCTTTGTGGCAGCCCAACTGCGTACCTGCGCGGCTGGCGCTGGATGAATAACGACGCAGTCAATTTTCTTTGTGCGTTAGTTGGGGCGATCCTCGCCGCAGTCTTGTACTGAGCGGGATTTAGCTGCCTCGACCAACCAGGTCAAGTATCTCGCTCAGCGAGCGAATGACGGGGCAATCCGCCTCTGGGAAAACCCCCTCAGGATCAATCAATAACGGCTGCAAACCTGCCCGCCGCGCCCCAATCACATCTGCAAAGTAATTATCCCCCACATACATGGTTTCGTGCGGCGATACTCCCAGTAATCCAACCGCGTGAAAAAAGATTCCCGAGTCGGGCTTCCAGGAGTTTATCTGTCCGGCTGCCAGCGCAAAAGGAAAGATGTCATTCAGCCCCAGGGCTGCCATTTGCTCGTCATAGGCATTACTGCGGTTCGAAGCCACGCCCATGGCAAATCCAGCCTCCCGCAGCGCGTGCAGTGTGGGCATTACGTCTTCTGCCAGCCTGTCTTCAGGGTGATACTCCTCGGTCATCAGTTTTTGGATCTGCACCCCTAATGCTTGAGCCTGTTCCTCCGCACAGCCGAACATGATCAGCGAGCGGTAGGAATAATATGTCCAAAATTCTCCTGTCAGGCTGCCATACGTACTCAGATCCTCTGCCAGCTCAGGTGATTGCGCCCAATAGTAATGCACCCATTGCAGATTCCGGAGTCGGTTTGCGCGCGAATCAGGCACACCAAGCGCGACAGCAAAATCCAGAAACATATGGTTGAAAGAGGGCACGCTGTGCCGTAGCGTTCCATCGAGATCAAAAAGAATGGCGCGAATGCTGCTCATCGTCGTATTCATCCTGGTAAACCGCTCATCGCTTTTCCTGATCGCTTACCCGCCAATTTCGCTCATCGTCCGGTTCAGGGGGATCAAACCATCTGCCAGGCCATGCCCCCAGGGCTTGACCCATATTCCATCCAGGATCAACCGGCGCAATTCTTCTTCGCTTGCGCCCGCCCGCAGCGGCGTGAGCAAATCCACTTCTCCCTCGCGCAGCAGGCACAGGCGCAGCCTCCCATCGGCTGTCAGCCGTGCCCGTGTGCACAACGAACAGAAAGGAGCCGATACGGAGGAAATGAAACCCAGTTCTGCCTGCGCTCCCGGCAAACGGTACAACTGCGCCTCCCCATCCAGCTCGCCATCGTTCACCTCTTGCATTTCCCCTAGCTCCCTGGCAATCTGCTGTTGCACTTCTTGTGTGGTCACCATTTGGTTGCTTTGCAGATCAGTTACTCCGGCAAAAGGCATCATCTCGATGAACCGCACCTGCCAGGGATGCTTCAATGTCAGGCGTGCCAGATCGATCAGGTCAGCCTCGTTATATCCCCGCACCACCACCGTGTTGATCTTCACTGGTTTTAACCCCGCCTCCTCGGCAGCCCGGATCCCTTCTAAAACATCCTCCACCGATCCCCAGCGCGTCAGGCGGCGGAACTTCTCCGCATCCAATGTGTCCACGCTGATGTTCACACGCTGCAAGCCTGCCTCTGCCAGTTGTCCGGCCATGCGCCCCAGCAGTGCGCCGTTGGTCGTCATCGTCAGCGTGCGCACGCCCGGCGTATGGGCGATCTCGCGTACCAGCTCGACCACGTTGGCGCGCACCGTAGGTTCTCCTCCCGTCAGGCGAATTTTGTCAAATCCCAGTTTTACAAAGACCCCCACCAATCTCAGGATTTCATCGTCCTGCATCAATTCAGCATTCGGCTTGAACACCATCTCCTCCGGCATGCAGTACACGCAGCGCAGATTGCAGTGGTCGGTCAGGCTGATGCGCAAATAGTTGATTTTTCTTCCGTATCGATCGAGAGCCATATATTTACCGTTAAGAGGAGCATAATTATAGCACGCCTCACGCCCCCTGCATTTTTAAGCCTGCCAGGATTTCCGGGTGTGGTTGCCATTTGCCATCCACAAACACCTGTTGATCCCAGGGAAAAATGACGAAAGCATCACTCACCAGTGCAGTCACATCTACCGCCGGTTTTGCCCAACTATGGCTGACCAGGGCCGCGGTGATGACTTGCCTCGCTCCCAACTCTCGCGCTTTCGCCGTTACCATTGCCAGCGTCTGCCCGCTGTCGGCAATCTCGTCCACCGCCGCCACAACCTTCCCGTTCACATCTGCTGAAAGCGGCACTTTCCAGACAGGCGTCTCATACACCACGTTGTCATTCACCCGTCGCGTGATGCGCACCGGATACAGCTCGCAGCGCAGGCCGCAGGCTGCCGCCGTCGCCGGGAAAAGCCCCGCCCGGGCGATGCCCACGATCAGCTCAGGCTTGTGCGCTGCCAGTTTCTCAACCAGGGTGGCAGCCAGGTTGGCAAAATCATCCCAAGAAAGCGGAAGAACGCCCTTTCGCTGGCTGTAGTCGTAACTTCTCATCCCTGCTTCCCTAAAGTTTTTCATTCTAAGCCGATCCGATAGATCATGTAACCCTCACCACCTTTCCCCCAGTGATCTTCACCAGTTCTTGCGGCGTCAGGCGGAATACGGCGCGCGGCGTTCCAGCGGCGGCCCAGATCTCCTTGTATTGCAGCAGATCCCTGTCAATGAAGGTTGTAATTTCCTCCAGATGCCCCACTGGCGGCACCCCGCCAATGGCAAACCCCGTGCGTAGGCGCACAAAATCGGCATCCGCTTTGCCAATCGCCTCTCCAACGTGCTCTGCCAGGATCGCCTCATCTACCCGGTTTGTCCCGCTGGTTTCCACCAGGATCGGGCGGTCGGATTCCAGCGCCCGGAACACCAGCGACTTGACGATCTGCCCCACCGTGCAGCCAGCAACCTGCGCTGCTTCCACCGCCGTGCGCGTGGAGGCGGGCATCTCCAGAACCTCCAGGTTCATCCCCAGCGCTTTCAATGCATCTTGCACGCGTTGCGCGCTTGTGCTCAGTTCCATCCAGACCTCCTACATCCACTTTCTTTTCCGCATCCAGGCATACATCCCTATCGGCGTGATCATCAGGACTAGCAGTACCAGGGCGAAGATAGGCTTTTCCATAAAGCTATACACAGGATCGTGCGGCAGGAAAAAGTTCATCCCAAAGAAACCTGCTATGAAAGATAGTGGCATGAACAGGGTGGTGATGATCGTCAGCGTTTTCATCACCTCGTTCATGCGATTGTTGATCACCGAGAGGTAAGTATCCAGCACCCCGCCTACCAGGTCGCGCAGGCTTTCTGAGATATCGTGCAGGCGCACCAGGTGATCGTACACATCCCGGAAGTACACCTGATCCCTGGCATCAATCACCGCATAATCATCGCGTGCCAGCTTGTTCAGCACCTCGCGCAGTGGTGAGAGTGTGCGCCGCAGGTGAAGGGAAGCGCGCTTGAGCGCGAAAACCCGCTGCACCATGCTCGTATGTGGTTTAGTAAAAACCTCATCCTCTACCCAGTCAATTTCTTCATCCAACACCTCTACTGCGGACATGTAATCGACGGTCAATTCATCTGTCAGGCGGTAAAGCAGGTGATCCACGCCTTTCTTCAAGTGGCGCGTATTCTCGTTATAATCCCCCCAAACCCGTTCCAGGGCTGGAATGTGGAGATCATGGTGGGTGACCAGGTAATTATTGCCCAGAAAGATATCCAGTTCGGGCGTTTCGATATCTGCCTCCCCGCGCTGGTAGGTGATATCGTGCAAGACGATGTACAGGTAGCTTTCCCAATCATCTACCTTGGGCACGTGTGACTCGCGCAGTGCATCATCCACAGCCAGGTAATGGAACTGGAAGATATCGCGCAGGATCGGCTCGCAGTCTTGCGGATCTTCTCCCTCGAAATCGACCCATAGTAATCCGCTTGGATCGCCCAATGCTTTGGCGAATTGTTCTGGTTCCAAATGTGTATGGCTCTCGCCATTATTGAGGTAATAGCTTGCGCGGATCATTCGGGTGCCTCCAGCGATTAAAAACGAAAAGGGTGCAGGCAAAGGCTCTGCACCCTGATTAAACCAGAAACTGCCCGAATCAGGAAGAGAATTTCGTCTTCAGGCGGGCGTTCTTGCCTGTGCGATCGCGCAGGAAATAGAGCTTGGAGCGGCGAACATACGATTGGCGCAAGACCACTACCTTCTCCAGGCGCGGAGAGCGGAACAGGAACGTGCGCTCAACGCCAATACCATTGCTGGCAACTCGGCGCACGGTAAACGAAGCATTATTGCCACCGCCGCGCTCGCGGATCACGGTACCTTTGAACTCCTGGATGCGCTCGTTATTGCCTTCCTTAATGCGGATATGAACATTCACCTGGTCTCCGGGATGGAGAGGGGGAATATTGGGGTTATTGGGTGCCTGGACGGCTTTCAGCATTTCACTCATCTTCTTTACCTCATATCTATGCAACTGTGCCGCCAAGGGCGGCGCGGTCGTGGATTATATCACGCCCATCCCGATTTGGGAAGACGAATTTTGTCGATCTTGTCACTCCCCCAGCGCAACCACAAAAGCCAGCGCCTGGTTCTGTGTGTGTGTCAGGCTGATCGACCACCGTACCAGGCCGCGCTCGTCTGCAATGCGTGCTGCCTGCCCGCTTAGTTGCAGCATCGGCTCTCCCGATTCGCTGCGTAAAATCTCAATCTCGTGCCAGGTGACAGCTCCAATCCCTGTCCCTAATGCTTTTGCCACTGCCTCTTTGGCTGCGAAGCGCGCGGCTAGCGTTTGCACATTCCCTCTCGCCAGGTTGATTTCCGCTGCACTGTATACGCGCTGCAAGAAACGCTCGCCGTGCTGGGTAAGCACCTCCTGCACGCGCGCAATATCGATCAGGTCAACACCGGTTGCGATCTGCATGCCCCTATTCTAACCGGGTAGTCGAAATTTAGGGGATTCTTTGCGCACTGCATCAGCCCGTCTGTGTGGCTCCCTATGGGCCGGCCACCGCCACGGCCAGCCGTTCAGGATCCAGGTACCGGCGTGCGGCCTCCAGCACCTCTGCCGGTGTGATTGCCGCAATGAGGTCAGGATAGCGGTGGTAGTAATCGAAACCCAGGTTGTAGCGTTCAAGATTCAGCAGCGCCGCTGCAACCCCTGCGTTGGATTCCAGTGAGAGCGGCAACCGGCCGATGTAATTGGCCTGGCTGTCAGCCAGTTCCTCCGCCGCGACGGGTTCCCCGATGAACCGCCCAATTTCTGAGATGATCAGCTCGCTTGCCTGCTCCACATTTGCAGGGTCCACCCCTGCCGTGACATACCATGGACCAGGGCCTGGGCCTCCACTCAGACTGCTGTAAGCGTAATATGCCAGCCCTGCCTGCTCGCGTACCACATCACCAATCCGCCCATACATGCCAAACTGCCCCAGGATGTTGTTGCCCAGAGAAGCCGCCAGGTAGTCAGACGAAAATCGCGATGGTCCCGCTGTGCCGATCACGATATCAGACTGTGCTTTTCCGGGGATCGTTACCCGGCGCTGCAGCATCGATTCCAGCGTGCGTACGGGTGGCAAGGGCTGTTGGGCGGGTGCCGGGTTGCTCCAATCGCCTAACACCCCCTGTACCAGCTCGATAGCGCGCTGCGGCTCCACTGCCCCGACCACGGCGATCACCAGCCCTCCCGGCCCATAATGGGCTTTGTGGAAATCTGCCAGGTGCGTTGTCGTGATTGCCTGGATGGTTTCAGGAAATCCATCCTTCGGTCGGGCGTATGGATGGCCCTTGTATACCATCTGGTCGAATGCCAGAGTTGCCATTGCTGCCGTATCCTGGGCGCGGATGGCGAGTCCTGTGAGCAGTTGTGAGCGCAGCCGTTCTACCTGCACAGATGGGAATAGCGGGAAGCGCAGTGCGCTGGCAAGCAGATCGAGCACCATCGCCAAATCCTCAGCCAGTGCCATACCGCTGAAAGAGGCTGCATGTGCGCCGGCGTCAAACCCCAAACTGGCGCCTGCCGACTCGAGCGCATCGTAGATCTGCTGGAATTCGTGCGTCTGTGTGCCGCGCATCAACGCCGCAGCCGTGAAATCCGCTAGCCCCATGTGTGCATCTGGCTCGCAGATTGCCCCTGCCGGCAGGTAGCCTGTCACATACACAGAAGGGCTATTGAAGTTGGTGCGCGAGAGGATACACACCCCGTTTGCCAGCTCGGTGCGAGTGATATCCTCTGGACCGGGAAGCGAGTGGCTCCCAGCAGCGTGCCTGGTTAGTGGGTGCTTTGCAGGCTTCACGATTGTGCTCCATTCGGGATGTACACCCCCAGCGTGCGGTTCTGCTTGCGCAGGTACTTCCGCGCCGCCTCTTGCACATCTTCCGCAGTCACCGCCGAGAGCCGCTCCAGGTAAGTAATGAACCAATCGTAGTCTGCAAACATCTGCGCAAACCCTAACCAGAAAGCCTGGTTCGTGATTGATTCCGATCCATAGGCAAACAGTGCCCTTGCCTGTTTGACTGCCCTTGCCACCTCATCTCTTGGTGGAGGGCTGTCTTGCAGGCGGTGGATTTCGTCATCCAGCCGCCTCAGGCAGGCCTCTGCGCTCGAAGCTGGGTGGATGGTGAGAATGATGCTGTAGAGATACGGGTCGAGGGTAGCGCCCAACCCCCCAGAGACGCTCACTGCCAGCTCGCTTTCTACAAGCGCGCGGTACAGCCGGGATGTTTTATTTGAGATGCCTCCTCCAAACATGTTCAGGCTGCTTGGCCCCGTGAGTAGGCTGTCCAGCACGGTGCAGGCGAAGAAATCCACCTCACGCGCTGCCGGCGCATGGTAAGAAGCCTGCAGGTAAGTGGTATCGCCAGGCCCTTCCACTGCAACCCGCCGTTCGCCGCGCTGGTGTGGTTCCTTCCTGGTCTGTACAAGCAGCGGAGGCCCCGCCGGGATCGGCTCGTAGAGCTGGCGGATTTGCTCTACCAGCTGCTCTGTTTCAAAATCTCCCGCCACTGCCAGGACGGCATTATTCGGGATATATCCCTTGCGGTAGTGTTGGTATAGATCCTCCCGCTGCATGCTTTGTAGATCAGTCAGGTCGCCAATGATCTCGTGGTGGTAAGCGTGTACGCGGAACGCCGCCCCCTGCACCTCCTCGCCGAGCAGGAACAAAGGCTCGTTCTCGCTCCCTTGCCGCTCTGAGATGATCACAGTGCGTTCTGAGTTCACAGCCTGCTCATCAAAGAGCCCGTTCATCATCCGGTCAGCTTCCAGCTGTAGGGCTAGGTCGATCTTCTCCCCTGGCATCGTCTCAAAGTAAGTTGTCCAGTCCAGGTAGGTAAAAGCGTTCCAGTATCCGCCGTCACGGGCGATGGCGCGGTCTAGCAGCCCTGCCGGGAACTGCGGCGTGCCTTTGAACAGCATATGTTCCACCCAATGCGAAACCCCTGTAATCCCGGGTATCTCGTTTCGCGAGCCAACCCGGTACCACACCCAATGGCTGATGATTGGGGAGGTATGGATTTCTTTGAGCAGAACCTGTAAACCGTTAGGCAGTTGCAGCCGGGTTAGCGAATTGCCCATCTTGGCTACTTTGTCCCAAAGAACAGGCTACAGATCCACCCCGTCAACGGGCCGCACAGGGGTGTCTCTTCCCAGGAGTTGGGCAGTTCTTGTAACATCAACTGGTAAGGGGCTACCACACCCTGCAAGCCGACGAAAGGATCGTGGAGCTCCGTCTGGTTGAGCGGGATATCCACCGGCACCGTCAGGTTCACCGGCACATTCAGCACCACCGGCACCGTTTGACTCACGGGCACCACTAGGTCTAATTGGATCCCCAACGGCGTGCCCTCCGGCAGGGTGATATCGGCAGGCGCATCAATACTCAGGTATATCCCACTCCCCGCGGTATCCAGCGCTACCCATGTGCCGGGGATTTCCGTATCCTGGGTCAGGATCACCGTGGTCGCTTGGGATAGCGGCAGGTCGAATACCACCGGAATCTCATCCTTGACCTCGATCGTTGTCGCCACACTGACCGTCGTGAGGATGTGTGCTTCATCCATCAGAGCGAAATTGTCGTGCAGCTTGCCGAGCAGGTCATCCTCGATGATCTCCTTCAGCGCGAATAATTGGCGGCCCATCAGGATCAGAACCGCGATCAAAATGATATTAATGCTCAGCGAGAGAATACTGGAGATGGTCCAGAATGCTGGGCTGAATTTGCGCTGCCATACGAAGCGCTGCAGGCGCGGTGAGCGCTCATAATAATTCCTGGCGCGCCCGTAATACTCGGCAACACGCCGCCTCACCTGTGAGACGCGCGAAGAGTTTTCCGCTTCGATCGCAGGTTCGGGCTTCGCTGGGGGTTGGGTCGGTCTGCGCAGCATAAATACACCTCCTGAAAGGGTGTTAAAAATATAGCACAGAGGCAGAAAATCGCAAAGCGATTATCCTCCTCAATTATCTTATCAACTCTGAGACCACCTCCATTCTAAAGACTTGTGAATCTCCAGCGCTCAGGCTATACTTACCCCCACACCAGGCGGCCCTCTGCCTATTCAGACGACATTCCGGAGGAGAACCTTGTCCACTGAACCATTGGGGAAATACCTTGTTGCCGTGATTGGCGCTGGACCGGCGGGGTTATATGCTTCCAAGGAATTAGCCAGCCATGATGCCCACGTGCTGCTGTTCAACCGTGACCTAAAGCCAGGAGGGTTGGCAGAGTATGGCATCTACCACGACAAACATAAAATGAAAGAAGGCCTGCGCAAGCAGTTCCATCATATTCTCGAGTCGTCTCTGATTGATTACTTTGGTAATGTGGTGGTAGGGCAAAAGGGCGATTTCAGCCTGCCAGTGTTGCGCGCCATGGGCTTTCAGGCCCTACTCGTTACTGTAGGCGCCCAGGGCACCAAGTGGCTGGGCTTACCGGGGGAGAACCTAGCAGGTGTTTACCATGCCAAGGACCTGGTTTATCATTACAACCGCCTCCCCCCCTTTAGCCAGAAGGATTTTCGTATCGGCAA
>JAFGBV010000143.1 GCA_016932955.1 Anaerolineales bacterium
CTGTCAAGTGAGGGAACATGGCAGCCAGCAAAAAGATGAGCAGCGCCCCCGCGAACAGCCCTGCGCCCCAGAGGGCGAGCTGCTGGATATTGCCGATGTAGCCCGAATCATGAGTGAGGCTCGCCAGTTCCGGCAGGTTCAGGAAGACAAAGGCCAGCATAACCACGCCATCAAAGATCCGCTCTACAACAATGGTTGCCAGCGAAGCCGAGACCGGCACCGATTCATGGCGCTTGAGCACAACCGCGCGCAGCACTTCACCGGCTCGGGCCGGGTAGATGTTGTTGCCCATATAGCCGATGGTAACGATTGGGAACATCTTACCGGTTGAGATCTTTTTGATCGGGCGCAGCAGGTAATGCCAGCGCCATGCCCGCGCCCAGACGCCGATAAAATATACAGCCACGCCTGGCAGCAGCCAGATGAAGCGTGCTTCGCGCACGATGCCCCACACCTCAGCCAGCTGCAGGCCGCGCAGTGCAAAATACAAGAATACAGCGCTGACCAGGATACCAACCCAAAACTGCCATCGCTTCATGGCCTGGATTCTACCACTGAAACATTGAGCCAGGAAAATGAGGGGGTTCAACCACAGCGTCAAACAACATAGCCAAAAAGATAGGGTGCATGTACAATAAATCTTAAGAAAACTTTTGTTCACCTGGAGGCAAAATGCTGCTCACGCTTCTGTACATTCTCCTGGCTCTCCTGTTTCTTCTATCGTTAGGAATCGTGCTGATTGTCCTGCGCGCCCTGCGCGTCAGCAGCCCCCGGGAAGAAGTTGAACGGGTCGCAAAAGTAAAGGTCAATGGTTTGGATCTGGCGGCAAACCTGTCGGAAATCATTCAGTGCCGTACAATCTCCACTGAAACGCCAGAAACTGGTATTCCCGCGGCATTCGATGAGCTGCACGAAATTTTAATAAAGAATTACCCGCAGGTACACGCGAAACTGAACCTGGAGAAGATCAACAAATCCTCCTTACTCTACACCTGGCAGGGCAGCCAGCCCGATTTGGAACCCATTCTGTTCGCTGCCCACCAGGATGTTGTCCCGGTAGATGAGACCACCCTGAAGGAATGGACTTACCCGCCCTTTTCAGGGATCATTGCGGATGGCTTTGTGTGGGGGCGCGGCGCAATGGACATCAAGTGCCAGATCACCACCCTGTTGGATTCGGTTGAGCATTTGCTGAAAGAAGGCTATCAGCCGCTGCGCACCCTCTACCTGGCTTTTGGTCATGATGAAGAGATCGATGGTCTCGAAGGCGCAGCAGCGATCTCGAACTTGCTAAAAACGCGCGGTGTGAGCCTGGGCGCTTTGATCGATGAGGGCGGAGGTGTGGTTGAAAGCGCTTTGCCTGGCATCGAGGTACCGGTGGCGTTGGTTGGCATCTCGGAAAAGGGCAGCCTGACGCTTGAACTGAGCGTGGTGAGCCCGCCCGGGCATTCTTCCGCGCCCCCAGCCCATACCAGCATCGGCATCCTGGCTCAGGGGCTTTCCCGGTTGGAACGCAGACCGTTTCGCGCGCGCCTGACGCATGTGCGCCCGCTGCTGGGCTCCCTGGCGCCGTACAGCAGCTTCTTGATGCGGATGGTCTTTGCCAACCTGTGGCTGTTCAGCGGAGCACTCCGGCGCATCATGGCGAACAGTCCACAAACCAATCCCTTGCTGCGCACAACCACTGCCATCACGATGATTGAAGGCGGGATTAAGACCAATATCCTGCCGCCAAAAGCCTCTGCAAAGGTCAACTACCGTCTCCTGCCCGGCGACAGCGTCAAGGATGTAATCGAGCATACCCGGCAAGCGGTTGATGACCCGCGCATAAAAATTTCCAAACCCCCGACGGACGGATATATCGCTTCGCCTGTCTCACCCACCGACAGCGGCGCTTACAAGCTCTTGCAGCAAACCATCCAGCAAGTCTTCGGTAGAGCAGCGGTGAGTCCTTTCCTAGTGACCGGCGCAACCGATTCCCGGCACTATACCCCAATCTGCCGCAACGTTTACCGGTTCACCCCAGTGCAGGTTGATCTGGGGGAGATGGAGCGCGTGCACGGCATTGGTGAGCGCATCAGCATCCAGAACCTGGAACGGATGGCACAGTTCTATACCCTCCTGCTGCAGGCATGGGGCAGCGCCCGTTCTCTTTCTGGTATCATACAAGAATGACGCATTTGGGCCGCAAGCTTTCGTCCCTTTTCTTTCCCCTGTTCCTGCTTGTAAGCCTGCTGGCAGCTTCCGGCTGCGGCCTGGTACAGGAATACTTTCCGCTGCCAACCGCCTGGGAATTTCCAACGCTGACCCCCCGCCCCACCCTGACCGGGACGCCAGAGCTCACCTCGACAGCCACCAGCACCTTGACCCCTACCGAGGTCACCCCGGCACAGGCCGGAACCGGATTGAGCGCCCCCTGGATTGGAATTGAACCGGAGAATGTATCACAGATCGACCTGATCGTGGAAGCTGGCAGGGGGATGCCCCAGCAAATGACCTTTGCCCCAGATGACAGCCTGCTGGCAGTGGCAACGACCAATGGGGTTTACCTTCACGACCCGTCCACGCTGGCCAATACGCTCAGCATACGAACGAACCGGGTGCAGCACTGCCTGGCGCTGTCTGCGAGCAGGATTGCCTCAGGCGATGAGCACGGCGTGGTCAAGACCTGGGACCGCGCCGGAGAGCTGCAAATGGAGCTGAATGCCGCTACACAGCCGGTTCTGGCGCTGGCTTTCTCGCCAGACGGC
>JAFGBV010000144.1 GCA_016932955.1 Anaerolineales bacterium
ATTGACCACGCCGAGATTTCCCCGGCGGTTGGAAGGCAAGCTGAGATCAGCCGTCATGCCGATCTGCTTGACGACTGCCACAAGCGGTCCTAGCGAAGCCTTGATGTCGGCACTGATGCCGATGGGGAATTCGAGACCCTGAAAGCCGACGCTGAAGGTCAGCGCATTGATATCCACCACCCCTAGGTTTAGGTGGAAGGGTATTTGAATTTCAAGCGCAGCGCTGCCGATGAAGAACAGGCCTTCCTGGGTCGAAAAGCCGAAGCCCAGGTCAAAGTCTGACTCAAGCTTGACGTTGGACAGGATCTTGGTGAGGAAGCCATCTCCCTGACTGAAGTCAATAGCGAGTTTACCATTTTTGATCTCGCCGAGGATGTGATAAGCACCGGCGGCCTGGGCAGCCAGGCTGTCCCAGGCGAAATCCACGCCGGCTTTGGCGATAAACTGCCGGACTTCGATCCGGCTGGCAGCGGGTTCACCCAGCAAGATGTACGGCTCGCCATCCGGCTGGCCCCCGGTCCAGGTCACAGATGCGCCGCCTTCTAACTCTCCAGCAGGCGGCTTGAATGTGATATTCCCGTCAGGCTGGATGACGATCTCGACGTCGGGGACAAGCCGACCGTTGAAAGCGAACTCCAGCTTCCAATCATCTCCGGTGACCGGCGCAGCGTTGTTGAGCGTAATGGGCTCAATGATCCTGATCAGCAGACCAGGGGGGGTGATGTCGGTCTTGACGCTGATCTCACCGAAAAATGCGTCCAAGACTTTGCCAGAGGTGGTATCCAGAAGCAAGGCCGGCAGGTTGTTGGAGACAAGGAACCTCTCCAACAGCGCCAGTAGGATCTGCCCGTTGAAACCGGGCGCTCCCCAGTCATAGAGGTCCCTTAGCCGCTGGGTGGGGGATTGGAGAAACTGAAAGAATTCATCCAGGTTAAGCTGGCGGCGGGTGAACTCAAAGCCAGTGGCAACGATCTCCTCGCGCTCAACGGTTCCAATGAATTCCATGACCTCGGCCAGCGCGGGCACCGCTTCCAGGTTGCGGACCACCAGGTAGTCCAGCAAGCGGGTCGGCAGGTTGTTGGCGAAGTCGGTCACTTCGGCGGCGACCATCCCCGGCAGGGAGGCGCTCAGGCTGTTCAACTCGTCTGCCATATCTTCGATGCTGATGAGGATATTCTTGATCAGCTCAAACAACTCGAGTCCCCTAGAGATAATGGCGCCGACGTCTTCCGCTTGCACGGCGTCGGCTAGCGCGAGCAGCGCGCCGGGGATCAACCCCGCGGTCTGTGCGGTGGCCTCGACGGCGCTCATGAAAGCGGACTTGGTTTCCAATTCTGGAGGAAACTCCAGGCCCAGCTCAGAAAAGAGCAGCCGCACCTGTCCCTCTGAAAGCCTCTCCGTCAGTGGGGCAAATAAGCGGGCAAGCGAAGCTCCGATAAATTCTAGTGTGCCACTTCTTTCAAGCATTGAGGTATTCCTCTCAAAATCTACGCGGTTGGACGAGCTTCGATCTCTGCCATCACCGAGACCAGATTTCTGGCTGATCCAAGCTTCTCTACCAAGTGCAGGAACCAGGGCTGGTAAGCCTGGACAGTGTCTGCCAGCTCCCGGCTGCCGTGTTTCATTAAAGCTGCAGCCATTTTTGAAGCCAGCTCGAGTGCGGAACTGCCTTCGATGTATACGGGTAGTTGATAATCTTCCTGGCGGATGCTGCGAGCTATGGCGGCGGTGAAGGCAGGGCCTTTCCCGCGCTGCCAGATGACCGTCACCTCGCGGTTGTGGTTGACCAGGTGCATGATCTCATATCCATGCAACCGGATCAGCTCCAGGATCTGATTACCGAGCGTGGTCTGCCTGAGCTGCGGCTCAACCTGGCACCACCAGAGCCGTAAATCTGCCTGGCCCCTGAGCTGAGCGCCTGCGATGAGTACCTCTGAGGAGGAGACCGGGGTATCAAGAGCGGCCAGGGCAGGCGGAGGCGGCGGTGGAGCGGCGGCAGAATAATTACGCGTGCCCGGGATGGTGATGCCCAGCTCATTTTCCACCAGCTGGATGTGGCAGGCGAAGGCATAGTGCCTGCCAGTGGCGGGGTTGAAGTTGCTCGAGAAATGAAGGCCGACAATCTCATGGGCTTCGTTATAGATGACAGAGCCTGAGTCACCGCCCTGGGAAAAAGGCTGAGTGGGGTCATAATCACCGGCAGCTTCGTCCCAGAAGACGATCTGGATCAGGTTTGAAAAGTTGAACGAGTCGCCGGCGGGCAGGGCCATCTCTGAATAATCAACAGCTCCGTCGATCGATTTGCTCAGGTTGACGATCTTTCCGACCGTCAGCCCGGTTTTCGCTCCCATTTTGTAAACCTTTTGATCCAATTGGGCTGTAGCGACGCCCACCAGCGGGATATCCCCGGCTTTGTTTTCATGGGGGATGGTGTGCGTGCAACAGAAACAGGACCCCTCTTCAGACAGCAGCGCCATGGCACAGTCCAGTGAGCCGCCAATACTGCCTGAGTCCTCATCCACCACCCCCACCTGGTTGGACTCACCCTGGACCGGCTGGTAGACTTTGTTGGGATGGTCGTCCATGCCCGGCAGGCCCCGGTCACGGAACAGGATGTGGTAATTGGAGACCAACACTTTTTTCTGGTCACTGTTGCGGGCAGCAAAGCAGCCTAATGATCCCCGGGCTTCAGGCACCGTAGAGGTGCAGATGTTCAGGCCAGAGCGCAGGGGGCGCACCCGGGGACGCTCATCGCCGTCTCCCTGGGAGAAACGATAATCCGAGAGGTTCAATTCTTCCTGGACATCCAGTGGCAGTCCGTCAATCTTGCGGGGAAGGCGGGCGGCTCTGTGCAGCCGGCTGAGGGGGAGCTTATTGGAGACAAAAACCACAACCACCGGCTCGGAGAGGTATGCGCCGTTTTTCATTTTCAACCCGATGCCGGCATCGGTCACATTCGGGTAAGCCAACAGGCGGGCACGCAGATCATCCGGCAGACGACCGGCGATGGATAAAACAGAGGCAGGCTGGGACATCATAGCTGTTACTCCACAAGCAGGGGCGCTGGAAGCGGCTCTTCCATCAGCAGGCCCAGGGCATAGAGCTGTTCACCCAGCCCGGCGAAGGAAGCGCAGCTCCTCAGGCGCTGGATGGCTTCCAGGCCATACAGCCTGATGTCCTGGCGGAGGGGCTCGCTGCAGTTCTCTTCGAGCGCGACGTACATGCTCAGCAGACAATTGGTCAGCGAGATGCCGCTGATCTCGTCAGGCACAATGAAATCGGGCTCTCTGCGGCTCCTGGCGAAGGCTGCCACGAAGGCCGGCCCCTGCTTGCGCTGCCAGGCAACCATCACAGCCCGGTTGTGGTTGATGAGGCGGATCACCTCGCTCTGGTGTCTTTCGACCAGCGCAATGGCAGGGTGCTGATCAATCCAGGTCCAGCCGGTAGCGGAAGCCAGCTCGGGGTACATGACCGGAGCGGGCAGCAGGTCGTCAGGGACCGAAGCTGCGGCACCGACCGTCGCCTGGACGGTAATCCCCATGGCGATCTCCACATTGGCAATATGGTTGGCGACCGAACGGGTTTCAGTTCCGCCCCACAGCAAGCCGACGACTTCGCTGTCACTGTTGACCACAGCCGACCCGGAATCACCGCTGTTACTGAATCTTGGTGTGCCAGTGACTGGAAGAATCTTGATTTGATTAGTATATGCAAGACCACTTGGGTTGGAGGTTGTGGGGTAATTGATATCGACGACCGTCCCGCTGGTCAGCCCGGTTGTCCGGCCCCGCTTGCGGACCACCTCGCCCACGACGGTCGAGGAGGTGCCGCGCACCTGGCCGATCTGGGTAATTTCGTTCACATGGCTGGTGCCGCTGTTGATGGTGGCAATGGCACAATCCACCAGCCCGCCGATGGAGGCATTGACCACTACGCCGATCTCGCCGCAGGAACAGCAGCAGCAATCCTCATAATCTGGCTGGCCGATCTTGACATTGTCAGCCACTGTTTTGCCGCCATGCATCATCACATGATGATTGCCGAGGATCACCCAGGCGTCATCCGAATTGCGTTTTGCCAGGCAGCCCAGGGTGCCGATATATCCGCTGCCATTGCCAATCTGGATCCCGCCCTTGACCGGCCGGTAGCGGTCGTTGTCGGACAGGTTTTCTGTCCGCTCGATGACCAGAACGTCTGTTTTTACACCCCTGATGGTAGCTGGGATCCGTTCGGATTCTGACAGAAGCGCCTCAGGCTTTTTTTCGGTCACATAGACCCGGTAGGTGATCTCGTCCAGCAACCTACCACCGGTCTCCTTGAAACCGATGCCCACCCCGACCACGCCGGGAATCTCCATCAGCTCGGTTTCGACGGCGGGCAGCAACTCCAACAGGCGAGCTTGGATCGCTTTTCTTTCTTCTTTTGATTGCATGATTTATCGCCCTTTACCCGATCAGCAAATGAACTTCGTTGATTTATACATACTAAAAAATTATTTTGTGCTTCGATTTCTCTTCACCTTAGATATCAAATCACTATCAGGAAACCTAAGAATTTACCAAAAGAAAAAATAAAAGCGGCTTACAGGAGGTCGTCAGCGGCTCGGAAAGAATTATGATGTTGGGATAAGCATTATGAAATGACGAGGTCCCGTTCGCGATGAGGGCAATTGCTTTTACACCGTTAACAGCACAGTGAAAGTATTACGATTTGGTGAGCAATACCTGTAACCTAATGAACGTATAGACTCTTATAACAATCAAGTATCAAGAAATTATCAGGAAACCTATGAATTTACCAGTAGAAAAAAAATAAAAAAGCCACTGACATGATCTGTCAGCGGCTTAGAAGTACTAGCACAATGTGTCAAGCTTTGTAATTCGCCTGACCCCGCTTGCTTAGCAAGCATCAATAATCGATCGATGATATGATTTTACAGGAAAAATGATCGAGAATCAATAGGCAATTTTTAGTGTTTTTATTGAGGTGGCGATTTAAGATTACACTCCGGCATGATCTGGAGCACATGCGGCGTAACCCAGGCCTCCCAGGAGACGATCTCCGCCAACGACCACCAGGAGGCAGGTGCATCGATCCATTGCACATCATTGGGGATGGCAGGATGCGGGGGCATATGATGTGCCAGGAAGCTATCGGGGAACATGCCGACTTAGGTGTACAACGCCGGGTACAATGGCACAGTTAACACATAACAAGTGAAATGCATCTACTGGTATTTCGCCAGCAGCTCACGAATGGCGCCGATCCGCTCGCCCATGAACTGTCAGTAAGTCATGCCGTTAGCGCTGTTTTGCTGTATGGGTTGTGAGCCTTTGTACACCGCGAAGGCAACCAAAACCAGCCCGGCAACCAGGGTAAGCACCAGAAGCAGGCGAATGAGCATTCCAAGGACAGAAAATAACGATCGGATCATCGATAACTCTATTATTCAATTCTACAACCATTTATCTATCGCATTCATCCAATTTATCTCAGTCACATGACCTTGGATTGGTTCAAACCTCCCTTAAGCCGTCACCCCGGTTTACACCTGGTGTGTTCGGGCTTCGTACCAGAGGGAATGCACCATAATAGAAATTGAAGTTATTGAACTAACGTTTGGCATCAGGCACGGCTTGAAGCCGCCTTGTGCATGCTGCCGATAAATAATGCGGAATCTTATGGTCCTAATGTAAGATTCAGCCGACGCCGAGAGTCCAGAAGAAGAGCAGCCGCAGGGCGGACACTATATTGGTCGGCAGGGTTCTTCAGCCGTTCATCCACTGTGAACTTTCCTAACGCAATTGAAGCTTTTCCAGCGGATACTGGATTAATTGGCGCAGTCAGGACGTCGAACACCATCTGTGCAAAAAAGAAAGCACGACGAATACCATTCCAGCGTGTAAACTTACGTAGCACATCAAGGTGGTCTGCCATAGCTTCAACTGCTTTAGTGACTGATAAGAGATCGGTCTTTCCATTGTTAAGAAATTGTAATTGGGCATTGTGGAAATCATCCCGAGCCCGTTTGTAATCCACTTCCTGTACCACATCTACGGCTTTTTGAAGCAGATAGAATTCATCCCTATCTGGTTCCTCTGGCACTAAAAACTCGCGTCCAATAACTGCACTAATCAAGTTAGGCAATCCACGCCCTGCCTGCAATTGATCCTCGATTGATGACTTTTCAGTAATTCCAAAGTCTTTTTTGAGATCATCTAAGGATTCATAAGGCGAGACGGCAACCACGCCACCAGCCATCGCAGGTAGTTCATTAAGCAATAC
>JAFGBV010000013.1 GCA_016932955.1 Anaerolineales bacterium
ACCGGTATGCCCAGCGTCTCCATCATTTCCAGCGTCGCCGGCAAGTCCAGGATAGCCTTTGCCCCCGCACACACCACCACCAGCGGCGTGCGTGCCAGTTGGGTCAGGTCTGTAGAGACATCGTTGGAAACGCCCACCTCTCCCGGCGCGAGACGATGCACCCCGCCAATCCCGCCCGTCGCAAAAACACGCAGTCCCGCCTTGTGCGCCGCCAGCAGCGTCCCCGCCACCGTCGTCCCCCCGCTGCGCTTCAAGGCGATAGCCGGGGCAAAGTCGCGTACGCTGATCTTATAGACATCCTTGGCCTGTGCCAGAAATTCCAATTGGTCAGACCTCAAGCCAATGTAGATCACTCCCTCCAGCACACCGATTGTCGCCGGTACCGCCCCTTGCCCGCGCACCGTCTGTTCCATATTGCGCGCCAATGCCAGATTTTCAGGGTAGGGCAGCCCGTGTGTAATCACGGTCGATTCCAATGCCACAATTGGCTTGCCCTCCTGGCGTGCCAGAATGACTTCCTCGGCCACGATCATATAATCAGACATCGCAATCCTATAATGAATGGTAGAGTTTTTCTAGTGAAAGGTCAGACAAAACCGCCCCGCGGTGGCGTAAGGTCAGCGAAGCGGCTGTCACGCCCAAACGTACTGCGTCATCGATAGGGATTCCATTCAACAATGAAAAAACCATCGTCGCGGTCAAGGCATCCCCTGCGCCGGTCGGATCGACGATTGCGGTTTGAATCGCTGGCACGTGCCCACTTGTCTCCGATGTGGCATAACACACACCAAACTCAGCCAATGTGATGATCACGACCCCCACACCTTGTCCAACCAGGCACTTGGCAGCCTCCAGCGCATCCCGCCGGTTGGTTGCGCTGATCGTACGGTCGCAAAGCACGCCTGCTTCGTCCACGTTGGGCGCGATCATGCTCAAGCGTGGCAGGTAAGGCAGCAGCCGGCTTGCCAGGATCCTCGAGGTCGGGTCAGCACACACCGGAACGCGCGCCCGCCTTGCCAGTGTAAAGATGGTCCTGATCGACTCTTTGGGTAAATTCGCATCGAAAAATACCAGGGAAGACTCACGGAACAACCCTTCGTACTGGCGGAGATACTCCCCAGACAAAGCACTGGCAGCGCGCATATCATCCAGCCCAAACTGCAATTCACCCCCTGTATTAACGATTGCCAGATAGGTGCCGGTGGGGTACTGCGAGCTGCGCAGAGCACATTCTACATCCACGCCCGCCTCCGAGGTGGCCTGCAGTAGTTGGTCGCCAGCCTGGTCCTTACCCACCGCGGTGATCAACCGGACAGGCTGGCCCAGCCGCGCCAAGTTTTCAGCCACGTTGCGAGCCACCCCGCCATAACTGGTGCGGATTTGCGCCGGGCTAGACGTCCTTGGCAGCAGTTCGCCCTTCAACCAACCTACAATATCCACCCCCGCCGTGCCGATCACGAGCACTGGCAGCTCCGGGGATGGAATTACCGCGATGAACTGATTGTTCATCAAGAGCCTCCTATCCTCCTCAAGATCAGCCTGTTCAAGTGGTCGATCACAGCAACCAGCTCGCTAGGTGGAGTCCGCTCGCGCTGTTGGTAGAGCTGCAAGACTTCATTGAGCCGGTCGCGATACGCCTCAACCACAACCAGCATGGCCCGCGTGGTCAAATTTGGCAACATCAACGGTTCAAGCAGAGCCAGAGGCACCTGCTGGATCAGGGTGATCAGATTCTGATTATACTCTCCACCAATAGGTTGGTCGGATAATTGCTCCGGCAGCTTCAGCAGGCTCTCGATATTCTTCTGCCAGCTCACAAGCTGCTCTGTCAGATCAGCCTCGGTTGGCAGTCTCCATTTTCCCTCACCTTGCCAGTGAATCTGGATGCCGCGAGTGCGCGCCTGGGCATTGAATTGATTTACAAAACTACTGAATGGATTACTCGCCTGATTTAAATTAGCAGGAGCAACCTGGTCTGGCCACAGATAAGGCAAAAATGTGTCCAATGGGTGTTTTGTGATGAACTGGCGCAGCTCTGCCGTAATGCGCGCCGTCATCTCTGGCAGCCACTCCCCGTCCAGCCAGAAACGGTACACCAGGTTAAAAATTGCCTCCTCGACATAGGGATAAGTGTCTCCCTGTACCATTCGCCCGTCTCGGAAGACACTAAAGACGAGCTGGAAATCATCCACGCTTAACGGCACCCCATCGCTGGTTGGCTGGCGCACGTTCAGCTTGACCGCTGCGTCGCGCAGGTCTACTCCCCTGCGCACCCTGGAGAAGCCTAGCAGCAGCTCACCCTTTTCGCCAGTCGGTCCAATGACCAGGGATTGCTTTTGACTGCCTTCGATCACTACGCAGCTATCCTGGTCGACGATCAGGCGCGCCGGAATGCCCACCCGCAATAAGCGCAGTGTGCGGCGCAGGGAGTTTGCCATAAGCGGCTGGTCGTTATTCTTATAGATAATCATCCCGCCTGGCGTGACCAGGACCCAATCCTTGCGTACAATGCGGACTTCTTTCTCTATTATTTGTTGGTACCTTCCGATGATCCTGCCAGCTGTACGCTCGATGGTCCTATCCTTAGCTAAAACTTGTGGTTGCTTATCGGTTTTTCCTTTTCGCTTACCCACAGGCATGTTTTGGACATCATCTCCTATACTGCCGTGATGGATGACCCAATATTTTCTGACCTGGATATCAACAAAATTGCCGCCCCGGATGTGAATCGTGCCAATCGGCAGCACAAAGAGCATTCGCATCAGCAAACCCGCTGAGAGCACCGAACGCCGAATACGATACACGTCCCGGATGTACAAAACCACCAACCAGGTTGCCAATGCTACGCCGACAGCAATTGCATACAGGTGCCGCCACAACCAGGTATCCCTCAACCGCTCTTGCCATTCATAGGTGCTATCCGGTCTAAGCGTTTGCAGTGGTACATTTGGCCTGGTCGGCGTCGAGGTGACAGTGAAAGTAGGCGTAAAGAATGTAGGCGTGATGGTGGGGCTCGGCAGCTTGCCGGTTGGCGTCAATGTGATGGTTGGTGTAAGGGTAAGCGTTGGTTTCTTCGTTGGGGTAACGGTTACGGTAGGCGTATATGGCTTGATCGTCAGCCGTACATTTTGTACGCGCTCAAGCAAGCCCACATCAAACGATAGGATATCAGACGAGAAGATCAACAGACATAGGAAGATCAGTACCAGCAGCAAAGACAGGAAAGCAACCCGCACCCACGGGCCTCCCCGTGCGATGGCTGAGCCCTCCTTTTCCAGGCTTCGCCACAATCTCCTGATCGGATTCCCGCCGTCGTTTTTTTGGCTCATCACTCGCCGCCCCCAAGCCGCCGGATGGCAGCCGACAATCGGTTGCGATCTTCCCCTGACGGTAGCGCCCTCAGAGTGCCCTTCAGCAGCCGCACCAGGCTTTCAACCAGGCGTTGAATTTGCACTTGCCCTCCCGATTGATCCTTAAAGAATTGTACTGCATACTCGGCAAACTGGATCAAAGCTTCTTGATCAGTGTTTGCCGGCTGATGCGGTAGTTGAGGTGGATTGCCCTGCCTCCAGGCATCAATCCACTGCTGGAGTAAACGCTGCGTGTCATCATCAGAGATGCTGATTCCCTCCAACCGCACTTCGTGCACGCGCACACCTCG
>JAFGBV010000145.1 GCA_016932955.1 Anaerolineales bacterium
AGGAACAAGATGCGCGGCTCATGTAACAACGCGCGGGCAATTGCCAGCTTCTGCTTCATGCCCTTGGAGAAGGTGCCTGCCTCATCACGGCGGCGCTCCCACAAACCCAGCATGCGCAGGTATTTCTCTACCTGGCCTATGGGGTCCTTGACCTCATAAAGACGGGCGTAGATTTCCAGGTTGAACTCGGCGCTCAGGTTATCGTACATGCCAGGTGTTTCGGTCAGGATACCCACAGTGCGCCGGATATCCCGATCCTGCTCTCCCACCCGGTAACCATTGACCACAGCCTTCCCGCTCGTGGGAGCAATCAGGCTGGTGAGCATGCGCACGGTGGTGGTTTTCCCGGCGCCATTTGGTCCCAGGAACCCAAATACTTCACCCTCCTTCACCTCCAGGGTCAATTGGTTCACTGCCAGGACAGTTTTGAATTGTTTGGTCAGGTTTTCGGTTTGGATCATAAGTGTATTTCCAGCATAGCATTATTGAAAACGTGAATTTTCCAGGTTCTCGATTGTCTCTTCGGGTGGTGCTAATTGTACAGCCATCTCGATTGGCGCAGGCACTCCCGGCAAGGGCGGCGTCTCTGGTTCTGGACGACGCAGAAGGAAAACAATGCCAATATTGACTAAAGCCAGGACCCCAATGAAGCCTTCGACCAGATAGATATCCCAGATGCTGGCAAGGTAAACGACACTGGCATCCACAAACGTATGCCACAAGATCGCCAGGCCAAGCCAGCCCAAATTACGGCGTGTAAAGGATTGCAAGACCAGTACCGAGGCTGCCACATGGAAAGGAAGCGTGAACGCTCGCTCAACTGCTCCCAGCAGTGTCAGGTACCAAGGAGAAGTCCAATAGGTTTCCACCTGCATCTGCACCAGCGAAAGCTCTTCTGGAGCAACCAGCGTGCTCAGGTCGGCATCCAGGATTGCCACCATCTGGATAAAGGTGAACAGCACAAGGATACCCAGGAGAATCGCTTCCATGCCGCCGTGGCCTGCTCCAGCCAGGATGCCCTTTTTCCATGAACGGGCGTCTTTTGCCCACCAGCGGTACATGATGTAACGGGATATCTCCTCAAACAGCCCTGCGCTCAACCCAAACATCAAGGCGATCAGGATGGTCAGATTGGCAGGCGGAATCTCATTGGCTGCGATTTTTTTAACAAGGGGGTTTAACACCCATGCATTGAAAGGCAAATGACCCACCTGCGAGATGATGAAGGTTGCACCCCCGATCCACCATAGCCCCCACCCAAGGCGAAACTTTCTCGTCAATACGATGCTCAACCCTACCGCCAGGCAGATCATGAGCAATCCATTCAGCGGGTGGGTAATATAGAGAATATTCACAGCCATTGATTATACCTTATCGGAGTTGTCTGGTATAATTTTTTGACTTTCAATACCTCCGGGTCTTTTTCGGTGTGTGTTGAGCCTATCCGAAAATTGGGGGGAATGTGGGTATTTTGCAGCGCACAGCGCCGTGAAATGCCCACACCCAAATCATATTCGGAAAGATACTTGCGTATAATTAAGAGGTGTTGAGGCGCTTATCATGGCATTGGAAAAAAAAGAGCATTTCGAGCTATATTATCAAATGGTTGTCATTCGCCTGGTTGAAGAACAGGCTGCCCAGTTATATCAACAGGGTAAGATCGGCGGTTTCCTGCATCTTTATATTGGCCAGGAAGCTGTCAGCACGGGACTGATCTCTGCTCGCAAGCCTCAGGATCGCGTCATCACCGCGTACCGGGATCATGGCGTAGCAATCAACTGTGGATTGAGCTCCCAAGAAGTACTCGCAGAACTGCTGGGGAAAGCTACCGGCTGCTCGAAAGGCAAAGGCGGCTCGATGCACATGGCCGACGTCAAGAAGAATTTTTGGGGTGGCCATGCCATTGTTGGCGCGCATTTGCCGATCGCGGCGGGTTTGGCACTGGGCGATCATTACAGTAAGACGGATGGTGTCACAATCTGCATGTTTGGCGATGGCGCGACCAATATCGGTTTCTTCCATGAAGCGCTCAATCTGTCCAAGGTATGGAAATTGCCTGTCTTGTGGGTGTGCGAGAACAACCAATATGGCATGGGGACGGCGGTGGAACGCGCCTCTGCCGTTTCAGAAATCCGCCAGAAAGCTGAGGGTTATGGCATCCTCAATAGCCGGGTGGATGGTATGGATGTGCTTGCCGTCCGGCAGGCGGCTCTGGAAGCCATGGATTACATCCGCCAGGGCAACGGCCCATACTTTATGGAAATCAATACCTACCGCTTCCGTGGCCATTCAATGGGAGATCCGGAACGTTACCGGCAACAGGACGAAGTGCGCTGCTGGCAGGAAAATGACCCGATTGGCATGTATCGCAACCACCTGATTGCCGAGAATGTCGCTACTGCTGAAGAGTTAAATGCCCTGGATGCCAGGGCTGACCAGGAAGTGCTCGAGGCTGTCCAATTTGCTGAGAGCAGCCCAGAACCAGCGCCCGAAGCGCTGTTTGAGCATATTTATTACGAAGAGTAAGAGGTATTATGGCTCGAATAACCATGCGTGAGGCCATTTCCCAGGCATTATGGGAAGAGATGGAACGTGACCCTGGTGTCTTTATCCTGGGCGAGGAAGTCGGTGTTTGGGGAGGCACATATGCTGTGACCAAGGGTTTCTATGACCACTTTGGCGCAGATCGGGTGCGGGACACACCCATTGCTGAAGCCGCCATCATTGGCGCAGCCATTGGCGCTGCTCTCACCGGTTTGCGCCCGGTCGCAGAGCTGATGACCATTAACTTTGCTTTTTCAGCGATGGATCATATTGTCAACGAGGCGGCTAAGCTGCATTATATGTTTGGCGGGCAGTTTGTCCTCCCGATGGTGATCCGGGCAGTAGGTGGGGGAGGCCGCCAGCTAGGCGCTACTCACTCGCAGACGCCGGATGCGGTTTTCGCCCATTTCCCCGGTTTGAAAGTTGTAGCCCCGGGTACTCCGGAAGATGCCAAGGGTATGCTCAAAGAAGCCATCCGCTGTAATGACCCCGTGTTATTCATTGAGCATGCAACGCTTTACCAGGTGCGCGGGGAAGTGCCCGATGGGGATTACACCGTGCCTCTGGGCGTTTCAAAGGTACAGCGTCCCGGCCGTGATGTGACCATCGTCACCTATAGCAAGATGTTGGAGATCTCCACGAAGGCCGCTGAGCAATTAGCCAAAGAAGGTATTGAAGCGGAGATTGTAGATCTGCGCTCGCTGCGCCCCCTTGATATGGGGCCTGTATTGGAATCATTCAAGAAAACCAACCGCGCGGTGGTTGTTGAGGAGGGGTGGCGCTCCTACGGCGTTGGCTCTGAGGTGGCGGCTCGTATCTACGAGGAGGCCTTTGACTACTTGGATGCTCCAGTCCGACGGGTAGCGCAAAAAGAGGTTCCGTTGCCATACAACCGCGCGCTAGAGCAGTCAGCACTGCCTCAGGTGGAGGACGTGATCCAGGCAGTTCGGGAGGTGCTCTAATGGCTGATATTGTCACCATGCCCAAGCTGGGCTTTGATATGGCAGAGGGCACCCTGGTGCGCTGGGTTATTGGCGAGGGCGAAAAGGTTGTCAAAGGTGCAGTGCTGGCTGAGATCGAAACCGATAAAGCCACTGTTGAGGTCGAATCGAATTTTGATGGCATTGTCCTGCGCCACCTGGTGCCCCAGGGTGAAGTGGTTCCAGTCAATACCCCCATCGCAGTAGTCGGACAGCCTGGCGAACAGGTGGATGTGCCAGAGGAAAGGGTCAAGGTCGCAGTGCCAGCGGCCGGGGAGGGGAAACCAACAGCGGCTGGGGCTGCGGCGACAGCCGCGCCTGAAATGGATCGTGCAGAGGTTGAGTCCGCCCAAGTGGATACTTCGTTGCCCAGCGGTTTACGTGCTTCGCCATTGGCGCGTCGCATGGCAGAAGAGCACAAATTAGACCTGGCGGCAGTTCGCGGCACTGGCCCTCAGGGCAGGATCGTCAAGCGAGATGTGGAAAAATATCTTGCCTCTCCGCCTCCTGCAACGGTTGCCCCTTCTGCGCAGACTATTCCGGTATCACCGCCAGTGTTTTCCCCTGCCGCGTCGCCTGGCGTAGAGAGACGCATCCCGTTGACGCGCTTGCGTGGGATCATTGCCCGCCGCATGGTGGAAGCCGTCCAGCAGGCGCCACACTTCTTCGTTACCCATGAGTATGATATGGAAGCAGTGATGGGTTTGCGCAAGCAGCTTAATGATCTGCTGCCCGAAGATGAGAAATTGTCTGTTAATGATTTCATTGTCCGTGCTGCAGCGCTGGCTCTTCACGAATTTCCCAACTTGAATGCCTCCATTGATCTCAGCAAAGATGAGATCATCCAACATGGACAGGTGAATATTGGTGCGGCAGTTGCCCTGGATAGCGGCCTGCTCACCATTGTCTGCCGCGACGCAGATCGAAAATCATTGCGCCAGATTTCGCTGGAATTGCGCACAATGGTCAATCGAGCCCGCGAGGGTAAAGTCAAGCCTGATGATATTGAAGGCTCCACTTTCACCGTCAGTAACCTGGGTATGTTCGATGTGGAGCACTTTACCGCGATCATCAACCCGCCAGAAGCGGCCATTCTTGCGGTGGGATCAGCGCGACAGGTACCGGTTGTTGTGGATGGCGAGATCCGCCCAGGCACGCGCATGCGCGCCACACTCTCTGTCGATCACCGCGTCAGCGATGGTGCTGAGGGCGCTCAATTCTTGCAGGCATTGGCAGGTTACCTGGAACAGCCATTGAAACTGCTCATCTAGCGTTGAATCACGGAGGCGATCTGTGAGCCCGTTTTACTTCACCCCGAGAATCCTGGTTGTTGATGATGATTTAGATACCCTGGGTTTGCTCCGCATGGTGTTTAAGCGAGCAGGTTATGAGACAATCACCGCGACTTGCTGGGAGGAAGTTACCGACCGGGTTGCAACGGCGCAAAGAGAATTCCGAAATTTTGATCTGATCATACTCGATATCATGATGCCAGACCGCTCTGGATTTGATATCTTCCGTTCGCTCAAAGTCGCCCTGGACACAATGCCTCCGGTGATTTTCTTATCCGCCAAATATGCCACAGAGGATATGATTACAGCCAGTGATCTTGGGGCAGTAAAATACCTGGTTAAGCCTACCACACCAGAGAAATTATTGGATGCTGTCAATTCTGTTCTCAGTCATACGCGTTGAAAATTCTGGGGGCGATCATGCCATCCATTGACTCTGATCTGCGTTACTTTCGGGCTGGCTTGCTTGCCCTGGAAGATTATTTGCTATCCGACGAGTTGTATTGGCCAATCGATGTTATTCCACCTGCCGGAGAGCCAGCCTACCCTCGATTAACCCTGGGGAACTTGCTTCTCACCCAGGCTCGCTTGCTTTCTCGTTCTCTTTCATTTCAGCAAGATGCTGATCTCACGCGGCTGCTGAGCGAATTCGAGGTGTTGAACACTTGCTGGCGGGTAGCCTGGGAGAAGAAGGCTTACAGTAGTGTTCGCTCCCGTTTGAACATGTGGCGCAACTACCTGGAAGAATTTCGTCAGGACCCTGAAGCTCATGCCGATCGCTATGCTTATGAGGTGCGGCTGAGGGTGATCTTGCATTTGCTCCTGCCTTATGCTCTGGCTATCACGCCAGCGGAGCAAGAGATGCTGAACGGTTTGGATAAGATCCTTGGGGCAGCCCTTGTAACTGGTGATTTTATCTGGGAGCCCGCTTTGGAATCCGGTTTTCCCCGCATGGATTATTGGTACCTCTATGGGTATCTGCCTGAAAGCTTGCCTGAGCGATGAGTTCCTATTTGCTTTGCAATGGGGGTGATCCTTGAGAGTGCTGGTTGTTGACGACGACAAGAGTTATCTCTATCTAATTCAGCGCATTTTAAATCCAATGCACCATGAAGCTGTGTTTGCAGAAAATGGTCGCCAGGCCTGGGATCTGCTTTGTAGCCAGAATATTTCGTTCGTGGTAACAGATTGGATTATGCCCGAAATGGATGGCGTTGAGCTGATCCAGCATATTCGTGCTGCCAATTTCTCTTATTATGTATATATCATCATGCTGACTGCCAGGCAGGGCAAAGATGATGTGGTGGATGGGCTGCAGGCTGGCGCGGATGACTATATTGTGAAACCCTTTGATGTCAGCGAGCTGCGCGCCCGCATCTCGATTGGGCAACGAATTTTAGAGCTGGAGACGCGCTTACGAGAAGCGATGGAGTTGCTTGCGGTGCAGGCGACCCATGACAGCCTGACTGGATTGCTCAACCGGCGTGCGCTATACGATGTGATTGGGAGAGAAATGGCACGCGCGCAGCGCGAAAAACAACCCATCAGCCTGGTGATGCTGGACTTGGATAATTTCAAGGATGTTAATGATAAATTTGGGCATTTGGTGGGAGATGAAGCATTGAAGTTGCTTGCCCATACACTGGAGATCAATAAACGAACCTATGATCATGTGGGACGCTGGGGAGGTGAAGAGTTCTTGTTGGTGTTGCCTGGCGCCTCACTGACAGCTGCTTGCCATGTGGCCGAAAGACTCCGCCAGGCTATTACGGAGATCCAGTTCACCACACGGGATAACAAGCAGGTTTGCCTGAGTGCCAGTTTTGGCGTAGCAAGTACAGATTGTGCCAGTGGGGTTTCTTTTAACCAACTGCTCCTGCTAACAGACCAGGCGCTGTATCTGGCAAAAGAGGGGGGGCGCGACCAGGTGCGAACCTGTCGCGATATCGGTGGTTGTGTGGGCTGTTAAGGAAAATCGCTTCTTTGCGTGCAGGCTAGCAGCGCTTTCAGCTCTTCTAACGG
>JAFGBV010000146.1 GCA_016932955.1 Anaerolineales bacterium
ATATTGGTCATCCGTTCAATGGGGACTCTATAAAACGAAGTCGCCCGGTTAGCCCCCCCACTTCCTGAAAAAATCTGTCGTTTGGCTTTGATGTTGGCCTCTTCCACCATCTGGCGACCAGTGATGGCGCCGACGAGGATGCCCTTATCGATCAGCAGGTTGTCCCGGGCAGGGATGCCATCGTCATCGTAGCCGAAGGAGCCAGGGGAATTGGGCAGGGTGGCATTGGCGCGGGCGGTGAGCTTGGGGGAGCCATAGCGCAGCTTGCCGAAGTCTTCCAGCCGGACGAAGGAGCCGCCAGCGTAGGCCAGCTCATAGCCGAGGATGCGGTCCAGCTCGAGGGCGTGACCGATGGTCTCGTGGGTCTGGAGGAACATGATGCCGGGGAGCAGGATGACGGAGCGCTGCTCCTTGGGGCAAGGCTCGGCGACGAGCACCTCTTTCATCTCGCCGACGATGCGCTCGGCGTTCTGCTCGAAGAGGGGGAGGTCGATCGACTCCCAGCCGCGGCTCTTGTTGTTCAGGCTGGGCTGGAACTGGCGCTCGTGGGTGATGCCCTGGTCGTCCACGCCGGAAACTTGCATGGTGGGGAAGGCTTCGATGATGTTCTTCTCGATCTCGCTGCCCTCCGAATCAAGGAAGACGATCTGCTTGCGGGTGAAGGTGACGCCAACCACGCGCTGGGCAACGCCGGGCTGGTTCAACTTCTCATCCATGCGCTTGAGGAAGGCCACCTTATCCGCCAGGGAGACGGTGAAAGGGTCAACCTGGCAGGGGCTGGTAAATTGCGCCTGGATGGCATCCTTCTCAGCGAGGCGCACGGGGAAGGTAACGCGCTCGGCGGCGACGCGTGCGTTATCGAAAGCCTGGTCGAAGAGAGCGCCAAGGTTGCTTAGGTCGGATGAGGCGGAAAAGCCCCACGCTCCTTTGTAGAGCACGCGCACGCCCACGCCGCTCTCGCGGGAGGCGCTGGCATCTTTCAAGTTACCGTTCCACATCAGCAGGTTGTTGGTCTCCTCGAAGGGATACCAGCGGGCATCGACATACAGTGCCCCCTTAGCCCTGATGCGCTCAATGTGCTGTTTCAGTTCAGTTCGCATGCAATAATCTCCTCGTTTTCCAAATGAACTATTCTGTGTAACCCCCTGTAAATAAACGGGGTATTCACACCAATGATGATACGCCTACGGGTAAATTACGGTTCAACGAGACTAGTGTAGGCTTCCAGGCGAGATTGGACAAGTGACAAATGTCCACTTTCCAGGGTACGGAACGGCAAATTTCTCAATGTTGACGGAGCATTAGATCACCCACTCGCCGGAGCGCATGAGCGCCTCTGCCGCACCATCTGCCCGCAGGCCATCCACATCCACCTGGGCGGAGCCGATCATTAGATCGTTGTGGGTGAGGCTGAGGTTACCGCCAGCGGCGGCAAAATCGGCCTGGCTCATCTGCGGGCCGCCTCTCAGGCACTTGGTATAAGCCCGCCCAAGGGCAATATGGTCAGCAGCGTTCTCGTCAAAGAGGGTGTTATAGAAGAGGATGCCGGAACGGGAGATGGGGGTGGAATCTGCTACCAGGGCCACCTCGCCCAGGCAGGAGGCGCCCTCGTCGGTCTCGATCAGGCGCTGGAGTGTCTGCTCGCCCTGCTCAGCGGTCACCTTGACTACCCGCCCTTCGGCAAAGGTGAGGGTAAAGCGCTCGACCGCCTGCCCGGCATAGACGAAGGGCTTGGTAGTGGTGACATGTCCTTCGACGCGCTGGCGGTGGGGCAGGGTGAAGATCTCTTCGGTGGGGAAGTTGGGCACGTGGGGGATGCCACTATGGCTGAGCGACTGACCGCCGACCCACTCATGCCCTTCGGGCAAGCCAACGCGTAGATCGGTGCCGGGACCGCGGAAGTGCAGGGCAGTGTACTGCTTCGCCGTCAGATATGCGGCGCGGGCCTTAATCGCCTGGACGTGCTCCTTCCAGGCTGCGATGGGGTCGGGCTGGTCGATACGGCAGGCTTTGAGGATCGCCCACCACAGGCGTTCCATCTGCTCCTGGGGCGGCAGATCCGGGAAAACCTTGGCTGCCCAGCCCGGCGAAGGTGTGGCTGCAACCGTCGCGTTCAGCGGATGGCTGGCATTATGATCGGCAAAGGGCCTGGCATACTTGAGCGTGGTCTGCTGCACCTGAGCAATAGACGCCGGGTCCAACCCGCTGAGCAGGTCGGGGTTATGGGCGGTGATGGAGAGCAGTGAATCCCCTTTCTGGACATACTCCAGCCCTAGGTCGCCGCGCCAGGGAGAGCCTTCAGCGAAGGAATCACGAGGGGCGTGCTCCAGGCGAATGCGGAGCAGGTCTTCGTCGCCCCACAGAACCTCGACATAGCGAGCGCCAGCCTGGTAGGCATATCGGGCAACCAGGCGCACCCAGGGAGCAACCTCGAGCGGCACATAGCGCCCTGGACTGCCTACCAGAAGGCGCTGTCCAGGCTGGAGGTTGAGGGCGATCTTGACAACCAATTCTGCGTAACGGTCAATGGCGGAGAGCAATTCTGTCTGCATCGGGAATCCTTTATTTACGAGTAATCTGAAAAGCCATATCGGAGAGGAAACTGGGGAGAGGAATGAGGCAAAGAACATCTTGATCGCAAGCGATTTCAAAGGCATCCAGGTAGGTTCCCTGCCAGGTATCATAGGGGCGAATGCTGTATTCCCCAGCAGGCAGACCGCCAAGCTCAACCATGACACCACTACGAGGGGTGAGGCTCTGGCGAACTTCGGCAAGCGGCCTGCCTTGCATCGAGAAATCCTGTACCCAAAACAGCCCGCCCTGCTCGCCAGCAACGCCCCAGCCACGCACTGCTTCGTTCTGCGAATGAACCAGGAGAGGGGCTGGATTGAGCTGCGCGAGAGGGATTTCAGCCACGAAGGCTTTCAGGCGCGCCAGATCGGCGAGCATGTCGGAGGTCATGCTGCCCCAACCACCACTGCTGTTCCACTCGGCGGGGGTCATGGCTGCACCAGAGGCGAGGGCAGCCCAGATGGCATGGTGGAACATCTCCGGGTAGGCAGAGTTGCCGGTGACGCCGAACTCGCCGATCCAGTTGGGCTTGCCATACTGCCACATGCGCTCTGTCCAGGAGGCGATGGTCTCGGCAGCCTGGGTGGCATCTTCCAGATCGTAGATATGCACCTGCGGGGCATCCATCACCTCAAATCCCGAGGGCCAATCCACATCACCAGACATGCTGGCGGTGGTGGGGTGGCGGTAGGGATCATTGGCTACGAAATAATCATTGACCTGCTGATGCCAGGAGTCGGTATTGGCGTAGGCGTTGGTGCCGTTGATCTCGGTGACGGTCTGCCACATGAGGATGGCGGGGCTGTAGCCCCAACGGGCGATGAGGTAACGGTAGAAGTTCTCCTGCCAGGCCCATGCCTCGGAAGAAGTGAAAAATTCGTCAATCGTGCCAAGCTGGCTGAAGCCGTTGCGGCTCCAATTGCCATTGCCCCAGGCATGACCCTCAGCGCGCAACTGCGGGTGATCCCAGACGGTGAAGACGAGAAAGATATTTTTGGCTTCAGCGTCTTTGACCACCAGGTCGATCAATTGCAAGTTTTGCAGGGCGTAATCATCATAGCTGCTGCCGATGGGGGAATTGGAATAGAGAGGCCACCAGACAACGAAGTTCTCTCCAGCATCCTGCATCACGCTGAAGAGGCCGACGCCGTTCTCTAGGCTGAAGCCGCCGGCGAGGATATTGAGCGCGTCGCAATGGCCGATGCCGTAGAAGGGGGTGCCGTCGTGATAGAGCAGGTAATGGCTGCTGTAAGAGGGGTCAACCCAATTTGCGGGCTGAAGCCAGCCGTGATGGCCCTCTTCAGCGGGTGCGACGGTGAAAGCACCAATCAGGGGCAGGCTCAAGCCGTTCTGGTCGAGGACGGTGAGGGTGTACTGCCACTTACCCTCGGCGGAGGGGGTGAAGCGCAGCTTCCAACTGGACTCACCATCCCAGAAGCCGGGCACACTCATCTCCAACCCGCCCGGTCCCCGGAAGAGACCATCAAGGCGCACCTGGCGAGCATCGTAAGGGTTGCTGTAGTCGGCATCGAGGGCGACGGTGAGCTCCAGGGCAGCATAGCGCGGGAGGCTGGAATGGTCTAGCTCGACGGAGGTGACCTGCGGCAGGAGGGGGTCAAGGGTTGGCGTGGGGGCGGGTGTGGGCGCGGCGGTGCAGGCGCTGAGGGTAAGCAATACACCAAGGAGAAGATACTGTAGGGGAGAGATGATCTTTCGAATCATAGGGAAATCTGGCCAATAGATTATAGCATGAGCCAAATATTTCGGTCTTGAGATAGAGGAAGGTTCATTGGGAGTTGCCGTTACAGAGGGCAGGTATGGGGGTGTTTTGCGGGCTCCGCCCGCAAAACACCCCCATATATCGGCCCCA
>JAFGBV010000147.1 GCA_016932955.1 Anaerolineales bacterium
CATTCACCGTTACCTCTCTTTTTTCACATATATTGGTAATCCTCAAATGGTTGCGCTTCAGGTGCCGCACCTTTCACCGACACGCCTAACTCTCGCCTTGCTTTAACGACAAGCCTTATTTCTGCCCATATAATAACCAAATCACGTGGAGGAAACGTGGTAGAAAATGTGGCAATTCAGACGAGAACTACTTTACCCTCATCTACATTTGTGCTAAACTGAAAACGGTCAACGTAAACGATGACCCTGCTCAGCCTTTCCCTGTTTGGCCCTTTCCAAGCCAACCTGGATGGCAAACCCATCACAGGTTTTGCCACCAATCGTGAACGCGCCCTGTTAGCTTACCTGGCAGTTGAAGCCGATAGACTCCACCATCGCGACAAGTTAGCCGGACTATTTTGGCCTGAGTGGCCTCAAAAAACAGCCTGGTTTTCGACGAATGGCTGATGGTCAAACGAGAAGGATACTGTCGCCAAGCACTTCTTGCCCTCCGCCATCTGACTGTTAGCTATGCGCAACTCGGTGAGCTTGAGCGCGCCTTGCCCTATGCCTGGCATCAGATAGAGTTGGAACCGTTCCATGAGCAGGCTCACCAGCAAGTGATGCGCTTGCTGGCTTTGATCGGTCAGCGAGGAGCGGCCTTAGTTCAATACAGAACCTGCCAGTCAATGCTACAAGAAATAGGTATCGAACCAGCCCAGGAGACAACTCAGCTATACGAAATGATTTGAGAGGGGAAATTCTCTGCCGAAGAATCACAACTGTCATCGTCCATCTCCCTTCAGTCATTAAAAACGCAACCTTACCTCAAATCATCAATCCTTGATACCCCTCCTGGCAACACTCTTACTCACCCCGGCAATTCCCAGAGAACCCAATTGTTTTTCGTTTGCTGAAATGGTAAGAAGGTTAACAAGCACTGACGCTACCCGCCACCGATGAGTTGTCCCACACGAAACTTCAGCGGTCTGGTCACCTTTACCTACGTCTAACCGACACCGCCACTGTCACCATCACATACTCATCGGTCTTGAGCCTCACAACCCCCAAATATCCCCTCGCATAACACAACTTGCCCAAGTTCGGCTATACTGTAAGCAAGCCGAGACACTGGTTGCTAAATAAATAATCATCTCATCGGCCAACCATAAACCAACATGAACTACGCCACCCTCCGCACCTGCACACAGCTAGAAGCTGCCGAGCTCCAGGCATACCTGGAGGCAGAAAACATCCCTGTCGCCCTCTTCTCCAGCTCCGAGTCGGTTACCACCACCGTCGCCGGGGGCATGTCCATGGTCGATGTCTGCGTACGGGCAGAAGATCAGACGCGCGCCATGGCGGTGCTGGGCATGCTTCCCCACGCCCCATCCCCGCGCACCCCGCGGCCGCCGCTGGATACGCCGCGGGCGGCGAACTACCCACGGCAAATCCTGATCGGCCTGGCCTGGCTTTTGGGCGGCGTGGCACTCACCTGGCTCATGCTACAGAGTAGTAGCAACCTGCGCATCTTCTTTGTAGGTACCATCCTCTATGGCCTGTACCAGGTGGTGGATGGACTGGTTGGCTGGTGGCGCAGGCGAAAAGGAAATTAATGCACACCAGCCCCCAGGTATCGAGCTGACTATCTACGATCACCTCGTAGATAATGGCAGATCACCCCGCTTCTATTTCATCCGTAGCAAACGAAAAATGCATTTGGACGATCACCCATTTGCTATTCCGCTTCTCCAGCACCCCCGTCCAACGGGCGTTGTCCCAACCAGTTGGCTCGCCGTTCCATTCGGCATGGTCATCGAGAAATATCGGGATGAAAAATAGAGAAATCTTCGTCCTGCGCGACGATTGAAAAGAGGCGGTTTACATCTTTCGTCAGCGCCCAGCCAATAGAGTCGTGAATGGCTATTTCGACCTCAGTCCGGTCGGATTCACGGATATTGTCCTTGCTCATCGCCAGTTGATCCTTTCATGAATCCAGGTATCAGTCACTTTCATGTTGGTCATTACCGAGCGGTAGAGCGCATCGGCAGGTTCATCGTTCGCAGTGGAGAAGACGCGGGTGCAGCCAAGATGTTTGAGCCGCCGCATCCCTTCGAGGATGATGGCTTTGCCCAACCCGCGTCGCCAGTGTTCTGCAGCAACACCTACCAGTACAGTGACTGCGCTGCGCGTGTAATCATCATAGTAGATGGTGCAGAAAGCGGCAATCTCCCCATTCAAGGCGGCAGCAACGATATCCAGGTCGCGGCGGTAGAGCGGAGCTGATTGCAGGTTGTGGAACCAGGAGAAGTCGCCATCATAGTTGGAGGCGGGTTCGTCAGAATGGAAAGCGCGCCACGAACACCAACTGCGGGAGGGGTGCTCGCTTTCATCACCCATCGAGCGGATCAGGTAACCGGGCGGCGCGGAAACCTCCGCCATAGGCGCATCCAAGTCTCGCCAGTAGTGGTGGTTCCAGCCCTCTCGTTTAGAAAATCCCAGGCGGGTGAGCACTTGCTGCCGGAGAGCATCATCTGCAAACACCGGTGCGATGAGACGTGCGCCGCTTTCGCTTTGCTCTGCGTAATGCTCCACAGCATAGGTAAAAGCTTCAGCTTCCAGCTCTGGGCTGCGCCAGCGCGGGTGGATGTGCAGGCGGATCTCGCCGTCGCCAAAGGGATGCAGCACAGCAACGAGTTCGCCTGAGGCGGTCTCCCAGGCAACGGCAACTTGCTCAAAGGGAGGGGTGATCTGGCAGGTGGCAATGAAGTGCCAGCGCCAGTAGTCGAGGCGGGCAACCTGCCAGCTATGTTCGAGGCGGTTATTCAGCAGGAATACCTCGCGCAGGAAATTGCGTACCAGGAAATAATCGTTCTCTGCGTTACAGGAGCGTATAGTGAAGGCCATGCTGCTATCTCCCATTAGGATAAAGGTCACCTGGTTCGGCGGAGGAACTCATCCTCATAGTCAATACCTTTTCCAGCAAGAGATAGTTCACCATAACGGATCCGCGAAAGGATTGTTAGCGGCACATATCTTAAGGCTGGCCACCCTGGCCTTGCCCGTTACCGCCTGCCCAGGCAGGACGCCCCGATGCGCCGCCTGTACCTTGTCCGTTGCCTCCCTGCCCCATGCCTCCAGCCGTGACACCACCGCTGTCAATCCCAGCACCAGTTCCATTTTGCCCGCTTTGCCCGGCGCGGCGCCCACCACCCTGACCGCTGTCATATCCGATACCGTTTCCTGCGCCTTCCCCGATACATTGGCTTTGGTCAACGGGCTCCGCATCTGTCGTAACAGCCAGGGGAGCCTCCTGGTTGGCATCTGCCACGCTCGTTTCTACTGCTGCCGGGCGGGCCTGTACAGCCGAAGCCGCAGCGGGCTCTTCAACCTGTGCATTGACCTGCGGAGCCGCGCTGACATTGTAAATGCTGACCCCCACTGCTACCGCCACTGTAGTTACCAATATACCAATGATGATTTTCTTCAACATTCCATACCTCCTGATCTAGTGTTCGTTTTGTGATCTGCCCGTGAGGCGAATTTTCGCTCACACGAGCAATTTGTCAAGTATATCCTTGCGATATGAAGGAACTGTGAAGAGCCTATGCGCCTTTTGTGAACATTAAACTGTTCTCCCACAAGATCTTCACCCGCTCTTCAACATTTCTTCACAGATGTGCAGTAAAATCGCTCTATTCGCAATAAGAGAGGCACGCCCATGCCAGTAGAGACACATTCCGATCATGAAACCCCCATCAGTCGCATGCGCCGGCGGCTGGCCCCACCCACATTTCCCAGCGATGACCGCAGTCGCATGCGCATGGTAGTGGACAGCCTGGTGCTTCACCTGCACCCAACCAAAGTACCAAAAACCACGCTGCGCTGGACATATACCTGGGGCTTGGGTGGCCTTTCCGCGCTGCTGGTCACATTGCTAGCCCTTACCGGCGTTTTCTTACAGATGAACTACACCCCCAGTCCGCCGCAGGCTTACCTGGATGTCTTGGCATTGCGCACCGATACCTGGTTCGGCGACCTGCTGCGCAACTTGCACCACTGGTCAGCGAATTTGCTCATCATCACCACAATCTTGCACTTGCTGCGCGTGTTCTTCACCGGCGCACACCGGCCCCCGCGCGAGCTCAACTGGCTGCTGGGTATCGGGATGCTGCTCCTGGTAATGGGTGCCAACTTCACCGGCTACCTGTTGCCCTGGGACCAGTTGGCTTTCTGGGCCATCACGGTCGGCACCAGCATCCTCAGCTATATTCCCCTCATCGGCCAGCCGCTCAGCAGCTTGCTTTTAGGCGGACCAGAAGTAGGGTCAGCCACTTTACTAACCTTCTATTCGCTCCACATCAGCTTTATCCCAATCGGCATTTTAGCGCTCATGTCCTATCATTTCTGGCGCGTGCGCAAAGACGGTGGTTTGACCATCCCCAAAAGCGCTTCTGGGCGCGAACAACCCGCACCAGAACGCGTCACTACCATCCCGCACCTTGTGCGGCGCGAGCTCGTATGGGCAGTGGCCTGGCTGGCAATCCTCTTCACCTGGTCAATGCTTGTTCCTGCTCCCCTGGAGGGGATTGCCGATCCGGCCGTCAGCCCAAACCCCGCCAAAGCGCCCTGGTATTTCCTGGGCATCCAGGAGCTGCTCCTGCACTTTCACCCGCTGGTCGGTGCTGTGATCATTCCCACATTAGGCCTGGGCGCACTGGCACTACTGCCGTTCTATGATGTGCACGTAGAGAATGTGGGGGTGTACTTCCGTTCTTATCGCGGGCGATTCATCAGCATGCTGGCAGTCGGGGGCGCGCTGCTGCTCACACCGTTGTGGGTTGTGCTGGACGAGTTTGTGCTGGATTGGGTAGCCTGGCTACCCGATTGGCCCACCCTGCTCTCCAACGGCGCCATCCCCATGGCAGTTGTACTATTGGGGCTGATCGGCCTGGATGAAATCTTGCATCGGGCTTTTCAGACCAAAACCGAAGAACGCGTCCTGGCGCTGTTCATGTTTGTCTTTACAGCCCTGGTCATCTTAACCATCATTGGCATCTTCTTCCGCGGCCCCGGCATGGCGCTCTACTGGCCGTGGGAAATTCCATCTGCACATTAGATCAAAGAGACAAGATACATGGCATCCGAGAACCAACCTCAAAAAACAAAAATCGCACGCCGGGATTTTCTAAAGATCACCTGGGCAGCATTAGGCGGGCTGGCTGTGCTTGAAATCGGTGGCTTGGCCTTGGTCTATCTGCAGCCACGCCTTGCCGAGGGCGAGTTTGGCGGACAGCTCAACGCAGGGCGCGTCGATGATTTTCCTCCCGGCTCCGTCTCGCACATCTCCAATGGCCGATTTTACCTGGCGCGCCTGCCCGATGGCGGCTTCCTGGCGCTGTACCAGCGCTGCACGCATCTGGGTTGCAATGTTCCGTGGGATCAAGAGCAGGGCGCTTTTATCTGCCCTTGCCACAATTCACAGTTCACAACCGAAGGAGATGTGATGAACCCGCCTGCCCCGCGACCGCTGGATCTGTTCCCCATCTCGATCCAGGATGGCCAGGTGATCGTAGATACCGGGCAGCCGATCCAGCGCCAACATTTTGAATCCTCACAGGTTGTTTACGCATGAAAACCATTAAGATCGCACCCCGAACAATAGAATTAGTAGTCGGCATCCTGGCTACTGCTATGATCGTGGCGGGGGTAGCCTTGTATGCCTGGAATGAGCCAACCCGCCTGCAAGAAGCCCAAACCCGCCAGTTAGCATCTGATCTGGATGGCGCAATGACCCTCTACGCCCAGAATTGCGCCGTCTGCCATGGTGCAGGCGGCGAGGGCATTGGTGCTACACCTGCCCTGAACAACCCCGCCCTGCAAGAGACGGATGCCGAGGCGATCACCAAGATCATTTCCCGCGGATTGTATAGCAGCGCCATGGCTGCCTGGAGCTTGGAAGATGGCGGACCGCTCAGTGAATACCAGATCAACCAACTGGTCAACCTGATCCACCATGGTGATTGGATTGAAACACAATCTCGCGTGGTCAACCTGGGCCTCGCCCCCCTCATTCCCTTCGCTTCAGAGGCCGATCCATTAATCCTGGATAACCTTACCGAACTGCCGCAAGGTGATACACTGGCCGCCGGAATCTCACTGTATGCTGAGAACTGCGTGGCCTGTCATGGCGCAGATGGCGTGGGAACCACCCTGGCCCCTGCGCTGAACGATCCCGCTGTTCGCGCACAAAACGCCGTTGATTTGGAGCGCACCATCCGCCTGGGCACCCCTGGCACGCTCATGGCTGGTTGGGAAAAAGCCCTGGATGACGAACAGATCACTGCCCTGTTGGAGTTGATGTTGCGTTGGGATGAGATCCCCACTGGCGCCATCCCCGCCCCCGATGAGCCAATCCTGGTGACCGCAGAGTCGCTGGCGCTGGGAAGCGAGCTGTACGCCGCCTCCTGCGACAACTGTCACGGCCCTGAAGGCCAGGGCAGCCAGCGCGCCCCATCCCTGAATGTTCGCTCTTACCTGGCTGAAACGCCCGATGCCGCCCTGCAGCAGATCATTACCCTGGGCGTGCCCGAAACATCCATGCCAGCCTGGGGTGACCGCCTGAGCGAAGCGCAAATCCAGGCGATTGTTGGCTTCATCCGCTCTTGGGAGCCCACTGCCCCAGAGGTAGCCCAGCCGGTGCGCGTGCGCGGCCCGTGGTGGCAAGGGAACACCGCGGCTGGCGACAGCCCGCAGTTGCCCAGCGGCGGAGCCTCTACTGCAGCCAACCCAGAAGCAGCCATTCCCGCCCCATCTGCCACATCTGGAGACCTTGCCAATAAACAACCTGAGGGTAACGCAGGCGGAAATTCACCTTGGGTAGCACAGGAGCTGCCCTGGTATCAGACCCTGGATCCGCGAGCAATTGTACTGGCGCTCAGCGTGATCTTCATCGCTTCGTTGATCATCCTGGCCGCGTTGCACGGGCTGCGCCGGCTGGCCTGATAATCGCTAGATCATCATCAACAGCATTGAGGCCAGCATATAGACCGAAGCATACTTGAACAATCCAAAGTTGATCCGTTCCGAAGGACGTAAAACCATACCGATCGCCAGTACCAGCAAGCCAGCAGACAGAACCCCTAGCACGCGCAGAAAGCTCCATTCCATGCCGATGCCCCAGGCTGCCAGGCCCATTGCAAGCGCAGCCAGCACGCTCGATATAGCGATCGTTGCCCTGGTAAAGGCCAATCCATAAGTAGAAGGGAAAGTAGGCACACTTGCAGCCTGGTAATCATCATAATAGCGCATACTAAAAGTCAAGATGTGGGTTGGGATCCAGAACAGGACGCCCAGAGAGAGCAGCACCCCTACCCAATCCACGCCGCCCACGCCCAGCACACGCCCAGCCAGGATGGGCATGCCGCCCGAAATACCCCCCCACACAATGCTCCAACACGTGCGCCGCTTGAGCCAGATCGAGTAAACAACGACATCGAAGAACAACCCCGCAAAGATGACCAGGCCATACAGAACATCCATCGCAAGTGCCAATCCCACACCCACTGCAGAGAGCCCCAGCCCCACTCGCAAAGCCTCTGCAGGATCTACCTTGCCACATGCCAGCGGACGCTTTTTTGTCCGCCCCATTCGTGCATCGATATCGCGATCCCACCACATGTTGAGTATGGTGCTGCCGCTGACCGAGGCCACCAGGCTGACCAATAACCCCGCCATGGTGGGTAAGTTAAACACTGGGCAGCGGGCGCTCATGTAACCCGCCAGGCCAGTGGATACAAGCAAGCCAGTTTGCAGGCTTTTGATGAGCGGCCAATAGAGCGTAAATTTAGCAAGCACCGTTTTCATGCTTGTTCTCCTCTAAGAGAAAAAGGTCGGGCAGGCTTTCTACGCCCTGCCTTCTTGAGAACTCAGGGATCGCGGGCGCAGCGAAATCCCACACCAGGACTGAAGTAGGTTGGCGTGGCGTTATTGCGTACCCATGCCCTCAAATCCATCTCGTAGGTATCCTTCGATCCGCCGCACATGAGGCGGTAATGCATGCCTTCGTACACATCACCAGTCCACTGCCATACATTGCCCGCCATGTCATACAACCCATAGGGCGAGGCAGAGTCTAATGTGGCATACCCATCATAAGTCGCGCCATTATAGAAACCCACCGGCGTGGTGCGCGAGCCAAAGGAGCTCATATCCTCAAATGGATCCCGGCTGGCATAGAAGTTGGCGTTTTCACGCAAGATATCATCCCCCCAGGGGAAGGGACGGGCATCTGTACCACGCCCGGCTTTTTCCCACTCCACCTCGCTTGGTAGGCGCCAACCATTGTATTCACAGTAGCCCCGCGCCCCAAACCAGCTCACCATCGTCATCGGGTGGTTCTCATACCCTTGTTGAGGAGTGAATGCATTCCCGTCAAACTGGATACGCTGCGATGGATCATCCAGGGGGATGAATATCCAATCCCCGGCCTCAATCGGCTCCTCGTGCTTCACACCGCGGAATACGTCTCCGGGATAGTAGCCTACAATCTGTTCCCCATCCAACTTCACATAACCATCTGCCAGCGCCTGGTTAAGGAAGGCCGCATATTGGGCCGTAGTGACATGGGTTACCATGATCTCGTAGGCACCCGTCGTCTCAACCGCTTCGTGCTGACCATAGTAGAATTCCCCAGCCGGAATTTCCACCCAGGCGTTCGGGTCCACACCCGTATCGAAAACGGGCAATTCTGCGTTCAGATCCACCGGTGCGCAGGCAGCCAGCAAAACAGTAAGCAGGATCATGGCGGGAAGAATACGCTTCATTCTGACACCTCCTGCGAAAGCTCCTGGCTGACCTCTTCTGTCCAGCGCCCTTATTGTTTGAACAGATCAACCAGCCTCCAAACCATCACAATCGCCAATAAAAGTAGCAACATTGCCAAACCAAAATCCATCGTGTACATCAACGCATTGACCAGCGGTTGCTGTTCTGCTTCGTCGATGAACAAGCGCTTCATCTCAAAGATCGTCACTGCCCCAAAGGCAATATCCGAGAGGATGATAACCCCCCAACCATACCATTGGCGCAGTCTGCCCTTGAAGCCAAGTATATCGCCATAGTAAAGCAGAATGATGGTGGCTACAATCGCCGAAAGCACGTGCCAGTGACCGGTCAGCTCGATGCGCTCCTCGCGCGCCGGCCAAACACGGAAGATTTCCTCCAGCCGGATCGCCATGAAGATGCCCAGGCCGCTGGTAGTGAAATTCATAAAGAGCATCTGCCAGGTTGGGCCAAATTTAAGCGGATCGCGCAGCAGGGCGCTGATTTTTTGACCGAAGTTGGGCTTTTGGATGTGTGCCGTGCCATCTCGCATCTGCTTAGCCCAGCTCCAGATGAGCAGGAGCAGCGCCGCTACCATCGAGGGCGTAGCCCCTACGTAGATAACCATATGCGCAATCGGTTCCAGGGGAGTTGCCACACCCCAAACACCCAGGTTTAACACAATGGTGCCTAAGATCATCAGTGGCATCGCGATCTTGTGCAACACGCCCCTGAAGTTCAGCCAGCGGCCGATAATCAACGTGATCATAATGGAAATCAAGGCCAGCATGATGTGCAGGTGGCCGATGATAGAAAACTGCATGGTTGTCTTCTCAGGATAACGGATGACGTTTTCCGCCAGGAATACATCAAACCCATTCCCGAAGAACGAACCCGGTACAGCCCCAAACAAGGCGGAGATCACTGTGGTCAGTGCAGTCGAGAAGAAAGCCACCCGTTCCACATCCACACCTGACCGGGTGCGGGCGTAGTCCTTGTCCATTTGGTAGTATTCCTTGTTCCACGGCCACAGGGCAATCACCAACAGCACACCCCCAAAGAACATAAGCGAAAGCCCGGCAATATACACCCCATGAAAGGCCCAGTTATGGCCAAAATAGGCAAAGCTCAGGCCAAAGACCATGGTTGCAATATAACCCACCGTGATGATGGCCCGGACTGCCACCTTGAAGAAGGTCTTCATCGCTAGCAGGCTGGTGACCATGTAAACCTCGATCGCAATCACGGCCATGGCAATCGAGTGATACAGGATGATAATGCGCCCTTCGCGTTCGGCCTGCACCATATCCATACCCAGCAGCTTAACCACCACCTCGCGCACACCCCATTCAGCCATCGGCCCCGAGAGCATGCCCCATACAGCCGTGACCATGGCGATCATGGCAATCGCCACCAGGATCAAGCCTTTGGTTGAGCTGAACAGGTAGTTAAAGCGGTTTTTAACGAAATGCAGCATGATGCCTTCTCCTTCCTGGATTCGCTTGCTACTTTGGCCCACTCCAGGCAGCAATCACTTTACGCGTGAAGGGCAACAGCAGAAATATAAACAAGCCCGTGCTCATGACTGGCGCAGCCAGGAACATAGAAAAACGCCCCTGGATGATTACATCTGTTATGCCCACCGGAAACCCGCCAAACATCGACATCGCCGCTGCAAATACACCCACGGGCATAGCCCAGGGCTTTGCTTTGACCAGCGCAAAGATAAACACAGCCCAGGCTGCAGCCCCCCACCAGTTGACCATCTGCGACATTGCATACATCGAGCTAATGAAGCCCTCAGCTTCGGTCTGGTGGCGCGAGATAGCTCCCACGCCATCGATAAATGTCAGCACATAGGCCAGCCCACTGATAAAAGCAATGGCAATGATTTTCCTTTCAATACCGCCAATCAGGAGCATTCCAAACCACAATACAAATGCAATCAGGAAAACCCAGATCGTCGGCGTAGGTAATCCAATGCTGGATGGCGGAATGATAGGGAAGAAACCTGCCAGGATCTGAATGGTGGCGGCCACCGTTCCCCAAAACCAGGCCCAATTGGCCTTGGTCAAAAAGCCGTATAGCACCATCACCCACAAGGCCCCGGCAGAAACACCCCACCAGGCAAGTATAGCAAAGACAATGCGTACGGTAATGGCCTCATCAGGGCGCTCCCCGGCCATTTTTCCATCGATATTCACTTGGTATATGCTGGCCATCAACAACAGCACCGCCAGGCCTACTCCAATCCCTATCACGGCCAGCAACGCCCCTAATTTGTGATTGTTTTTCATGCGTCTCACTCCTTATGTCACGCAACCACATGGGTTGCTGATGAAATGCAGGTTGCTGATTTCTGCCACATCAGATTTTTTGACCGCCTTCACACTTGGCTCTCCTTGACCAGCGTTTCATTCTCACCTACCAGCAGGTGTTTCTTGAAGAAAGGTGCCAGCGTGAAGAACAATACGCCAATCGCAAGCAGCGCGCCATACAGGTAATCGAGTGTCTTGGTGCGGACGAACTGCGTGGGAACATTGATCGCCAGGATTGCGATCGCCGCGATCACAGCCAGCCACCAACCCTTGCGTTTGCCAACTGCCAGCAAGGGGATCGACAGGAATAACAGAATAACCGCCACCCAGTTCACCTCGCCTACCCAGTTGAACATCCACCAGGATAGATCTTTGTAGAAGGGATAGTCCGGACGCGTCATCATGGTGCGTTGGGCGCCAATACCAATTGTGAAAGCATGTGTGGATAACATGCCGATAAAGGTCAATGCGCCAAAACGCGCCCATTTTTGAGCCATGCTAGCCTTACGCAGAAAAATATAGCTGAAGTAACCGATCAGCCCGATCAAGGAGATCAGCATCGGCAGCGGGAAACCATCCACCCAGCTAACGTAGGGGAGGAACATGAACATCCCACCAATGGCAGGCAGCGCAAACAAAGCCATGCTTAATGGATAAGTCCACTCGCTGCCTTTCCTGATTTCCAACGAGATCACCATCAACGCAATACCAGCCACAAAAATCACTGCTCGCCAGATTGGGTAAAACAGATCAAAAAGTGGTATGCCGCTGGCAAAGGTCGGGTTGCCAGCTTTTACATGCTCATCTAACCCATGCAAAACTCGATCCAGCGATGTTTGTGTCAGGAAGGGAACCACAGCCGCCATCAGCAAGCCAATCAATATAGCAATGACAAACATAATGTTGCGGTTCACTTGAGCAGTATCTTTCATTTTCTCCTCCATATTATTCATTTTATCGTTTAAACGTGTAACGGACTGTTCAATGCAGCCACCAACCCACTGAGTAACAAAACCAGAATCACCAATGCGGCGTTCGCCAACAGCAGCCTCAAATTCAAGCGTTCTTTTGCCGGCGTCATCCCCTCCGAACTTCGTCCCAGCACCAGGGCACGATACAACGTGATCGCAATCATACCAATCACCAGGATATGCTTAAGCGATAGCGCCGCCGAATACAGGTTACCAAACCCAAACAGGTGTTCATAATCCGGGCTTCGGTGCGTCATCACCAGGCCAGTCACGATCAACCCCACCATGCTGGCATACACCCAAACGCTTTGTCGCTTCTGGAAAGCCGCCATCACTTTCTTGACCTGCAAGCCAGGACCTAGCGCGTCTTTGACGGCTGGCAAAAAGCTCATCACCGTGACGAGCAGCCCGCCCATCCAGACCACAGTGAACAAATCATGAAAGAACGACATAAGTGCAAAGACAATGATTTTTATATTCATTCAGTTTCCTCAAATCTGTAATCGCTCAGGTTTAGATTGACTGTCCGTGCCGGGCTGGGTGCTCCGGGGGCTTCAATGCGGTTCACAACCCCGCGTACGCCAGCCACACCTTGAGCAATTTCTTCTGCCGCGGCGCGCCCGGTCAGTGTATCTACCCTGCCTGCCAGGTGAGCAATGCCATTCAGCACGCCTACCCGCAGTTCACTTTTGGCAGTGCGTTCATCAACCAACAATTGGGCCAGAATAGCGGCCCGCAAACTTTCATCTGGGAGGGGTGCAGAAATTCTCATCGGCATGCTTCATCCGAGCAGACTGTGCGCATTAGACTTAGTGTACAAACAAGGCGGTTTTTTGTATACGACTTTTATCGTACTTCACTGCCTAGAAGCGCGCCTGGCTGGCAGCGCCCGAGTCTAAGCTGCCTGACGTCTGCACCGCAAAAGCAACATCTGGTTCAGATGACCAACCCAACAGTCATCGCACCCTCAGAATTAGGCGTGATAAAACAGCTTTGACTTTATAGAAGGATTTCTTTCACCGGTCAGCGCGCTCTGCCAGACCCTTTGGGTTGAGGATTATAATGCTTCGCTTCTCCACCCTGAGAAGATTCTCGGTTTCAAGTGTTTTCATCGCCCGGCCGAGAACATCGCGCACCGTTCCCAGGCGCACAGCCATTTGGTCAAAAGTTGCCCAATCGCGGCGTGGGACAATCAATTGCCCATCGCGAAGTTCTGCATGATATAAGAGCGTACGCGCCAGTCGTGATTCTACACTCCGCAGAGAAAGATCTTCGACGAGATTGAGGTAGTAAAGCACGCGCTCGCCGAGATGGCGGATGACGGACAGCGCGAATGCAGGCTGGCTTTGGATGAGCTCAAGAACGGTATGCGCTGGAATGACCCACACGGATACGTCTTCGAGCGCTGTCACAGTACCCGGATAGGGCACGCCTGTCAGCACAGCAATATCGCCAAATATTTCAACGGGGCGCAGAAACATCATAGCCTGCTCGCGGCCACCTCGTGTCATGCGCGTGGCTTTGACCCAGCCCAATTCTAAAAGGTAAATTGACTCAGCAGGCTCACCTTCCACATAGATCACCTGACCGCTTTGATAATAGCGAAGTACCGCTACCGCCGCAAGCGCTTGCTGCGTTTCTGCTAACAGATCATTCAAGCGCGGCACACACTGCAAGGTTTTCTTGAATCGGGCAATATCCATCAATGTAAGCCTGCTACCATAGCTATCATACCACAGGCGCCACTGATCTCCCGACACGGTTGGCCCTTTCTCGCCAGCGCAATACTTGGCGCACCGGTGCCAGATCTCACCTTGCCACGAAAATAAATGGTTCATTGGGAGTTGCCGTTACAGAGGGCAGGTATGGGGGTGTTTTGCGGGCTCCGCCCGCAAAACACCCCCATATATCGGCCCCA
>JAFGBV010000148.1 GCA_016932955.1 Anaerolineales bacterium
GTTCTTCACCCCGCCGCTCATCTCGCTGCCGATGACCACGCCACCATGTCCACGTTCAAGCGTGCAATTGGTGATGGTGATATCCCGGCAGGGGGCATAACGGTCGGGGCGTTCGTATTCGGTGCCGGATTTTATGGTAATGCAGTCATCACCGACGCTGACATAGCAATCTGAAATATGCACCAATCGGCACGAGTCTGGGTTGATTCCGTCTGTGTTGGGCGAATCTGCAGGATTGATGATGGTTATGGCGTGGATGGTGACATTTTGACAATGCACAGGGTTGATCGTCCAGCTTGGCGAATTGATTGCGGTAATGCCCTCGATCAACACATTGTTACAATCGGAGAAACTGATCAGGCGCGGACGTGGGTGTGCCAGGGTTTGTTCTTTTTTCGCCTTCCACCACATCGCACCCCGCCCGTCTATTGTGCCCCGTCCGCTAATGGCAATATTCTGCAGGTTAACACCACCGATCAGAGGAGCATACGTCTCTTGATGCTTCCCTTCCCAGCGGCTATGGATAACGGGATAGTCTGCTGGGTTTTCACTGCCCAGGATTGTTGCTCCTGCGTCCAGGTAGATAGTGGTGTTATCGTGCAGGAAAAGGCTGCCGGTCACATACTTGCCCGCTGGCAGATAAACTGTCCCTCCGCCTCGTTCTGCACACGCATCCAGGGCAGTCTGTATCGACCCGGAATCCAAGGTCTGTCCATCCGCCATTGCGCCAAACTGGCGGACGTTGAAGACCGAGCTATATTCCAGGCTGGTTTTCATACAATCATATCCTCGTTGAGACCGGCGCGTTCCATTTCCAGGGCCGCGAGAATAAAGGGACCAACACCTTTTGGATCGTTGGGTACGATGTTCTCATTTACATAATACTCGAATGACCCATCTCGGTAGGGGGTGCCGCCAAGACCTGCACCGCCGCATACTTTTTCTAGTGTGAGGATGCCCTGAGAATCGATCTTGATCAAATTCTGTAACAGGCCGCGGTATCCACGCCGGGCAGACAATAAAAATTCGGGTGCCAGGTATCCCATGCGTACAGCCTTGGCAAGCGCGTAAACGAACATGCTCGCCGCAGATGCCTCGAGGTAATTGCCAGCGCGCTCTGGCAGGTCAAGAATCTGGTACCATAACCCGCTCGTTTCGTCCTGGACGCGTATCAATGCGCGCGCTGTCCGGTCAAGGGAGGCAATCAAAGTCTGGCGATCAGGATGTTGTTGGGGAAGATAATCCAAGATATCGACGATTGCCATGACGTACCAGCCCATGGCGCGCCCCCAGAAATGTCTGGAGCGACCGGTGACTGGGTCGCACCAGCGTTGCTGCCTGCTTTCGTCCCAGGCATGGTAAAGCAATCCTGTCCTCTCGTCGTATGTATGCTGCTCAATTAAGCTGATCTGGTGGAATACATCATCATAGACGGGTGATTCGTTGAACCGGTTTGCATATTCCGCCAAGAAAGGCCCCGCCATGTAGATGCCATCCAGCCACATCTGATATGGATAGATTTTCTTGTGCCAAAAGCCGTTGCTGTTTGTGCGGGGCTGGGTCCTGAGCTGCTCACGTAATAGCTCGAGTGCTTTGCGATAACGTTCAGCGCCTGTGCGTTCCAGGGCTCCAAATAACAATTTGCCGGCGTTGATCTGGTCAAGATTGTATTCGTCAATCCGGTAGGAGCGAATGTTCCCATCAGACTCAACAAAGAGATCAATCCAATCTGAGACAAAGCGATGATATCGCGGCTCGCCCGTTGTCTCGGCCACCTTTTGTATTGCCATGACTTGCAGGCCGTGCTCATAATGCCACAGTGCATCCTGCAAGGTGTAGCGTTGCAGCGTGGACTCAACCATGCGAACTGACCAAGTTTTTAAGGCGGGGATATTGTGAGAGGATGTTGGTTTCATAATCGAGCCCTTTGTTGTCATCATATCGCCTTTTTGGCGGGAAAATTATTGATTTGCAGCAATCTGGTGAAGAGATCCCAGGCGTTATCAATTGGAAGATGGTGCGCGGGATCGGTAACAAATGCTTGAAATGCCAGATCTGTCCTGCCTGTCAGTGCTGCCTCGATGATTAATTCCTGATTGGCGCAATGCTGGTTGAGCAGCGGCGCGAGACCTGGCGAAAGTGCGCCGGCTGTCAGGGGGGTAACCCGGTCGCGCGTGAAACGGGCATTGGTTTCGACCACGACGCCTAAGGGTAGATTGGATATTTGTCCCCGGTTCTCCAGGTTGACATTGGTTACCAGATCACCCAGCCCTAACAGAGCGGTCATCATGTTAATGCCTTCTTCCCCCGATGACTTTAGAATCAGGGGTGTGACCCCATTCATCAGGTCTTTCGTCTTTTGTGGGGCTGTCTTCCAGCGCTCGATGCGCCAGGAAACAGGTGTGCGTATTACACCCCATTTGAAGAGAATGTCGGGAGAATGAATAAAGCCCGGTAAAAATTCCACAAGATGGCGGTCGCCGGCGGCGGCGAGAATACCAAATCGCTTGAACAAGGCATACTTGACCTGGTCTGCGCTATGGAACCAGTCCTTCCAGCTTTCGACTTCTGCTTGTGTGTATGTGCGCAGCGTGCCCGGCTGGTCGATGTGGTTTTTTAACAAGGCGAGCAGATCATATCCTTGATAAGTGGCTTGGTCAATCCAGGTGAAGTGGTTGATGCCCAGCACGTTGACCTGGATTTCACTTCTTTGTGGAAGCTCAATCTTCAGGTATTGTGATGCGATCCGAGCAAGCATGCGTTGGGTGGCAAAGACCTCGTGGCAGCAACCGAAGACTTTCAGTTCAGGTGCAACGCGGGTCAGTGTACGCGTGCAAATTGACATGGGGTTGGTGTAATTGATGATCCATGCTTTTGGGCAAATTGAGGCAATCGCTTCCGCAAATCCCTGGTAAATGATAGCGGAACGTAGCCCGCGGTTTAAACCCGGCGCGCCGGTCGTGTCGCCGACAGGGAAGTAGAGCTGGTATTCTTCTGCAAGGGCGATCTCTTCAGCCATCAATTCCAGTGGACCAGGTTGGATGGAGATGATGACAAAGTCTGCTCCCTGCAAAGCATTTTCCAATGTGGGTGAAGTCTTGTATTGCCAGCGTGATAAAACTCCCGGCTGTTCCTGCATCCAATTGCCTAGTTGCGCGTTGAGTTGAGCAGCTGTCATGTCGATGTCGTACAGCGCTACTTCTCCGGTGAGCTGTGGGCAAAGTGCCAGGTCGACCATCAGCTTGCGCGCCCAATCGCGGCTGCCGCCGCCAATGTAGGCAATTTTGAGAGGGATAAGAGTCGTCATAGGGTTACTGAGTGAGGCGGGCGGAGTGTGAGCCGCCCGCCTCTTTGTTTTTATACGCTGGTTACTTGATTAACCCAGCATCCATCAAAGCTTGCTTTGCAGCAGCTTCGTAGTCGGCCGCGCCTAGTCCATCGAGACCGGCGAGGTACTCAGCCCAGGTTGTTTCGTTGAGCTCGACCTGTCCAAGTACGAACTGGAGCAATCCTTCGCTGTAGAAGCGGTCAAAGTCTGCCGCATTTGCGGGAGGCAGGATTATCTGGATCCCGCGTCCATCTACCCATGGTTGCCCCTGGAAGAAACCCAGGAACGTCATCGGTTCCATCAGACGTCCGTTGATGGTATTGTAAGAAGGATAACGGGCAGCAATTTCCTGCTCAGAGTTGTAGAATACCAGCTGGTTGCGCATCTGCGTGAATGGCTGGCGCTCCGGCGAGGTATATGCCTGCGCGGGGTCAAGGCCCTCGGTTGAGATATTGCCATTCGCATCGATGATGAAGTTCACGCCTTCTTCACCAAAGCCCATCAGGAAATACCCATCCGTCGCAATCCACTCGAGCAGTTTGGCAATTGCTTCAACTTTGCCATCGTCAGCAGCTTTCTGCGAGACGGCATAGATATTTCCACGTCCCGTGTAGACACCGTAGAATGCGTCGCCGTTGGGGCCCACGGGAGCCGCCACAGGGATCCACTCTGCCTCAGGGTAGTTCTCGTCAAATGGAGTGTAGTTCGATTTGTTGGTCAAGGCTGCAAAGTCTTCCCACATGATGCCAAACAGGCCTTGCTTCCAGCGGGCGCGGAAATCATCGCGTTTTAAAGTAGGCCAGTCTGGATCGATCACTTTTGCATCTACCAATGACTTGAAGTAGGCAAGTGCTTCAGGATATTGATCACTTCTGACATTCAGCCCAAA
>JAFGBV010000149.1 GCA_016932955.1 Anaerolineales bacterium
TCCTGATCTGCCTGGTTGGCATTGTAGAGGTTTTTAGCAAGCGTGACCTGGTCGGCGGTGTGCTCAATGTTGGCATCACCTTCCTGATTGTGGCAATTTTTATCATTGCGAACTCGGCGGTTAAAAAACTCACCTATCCCCGGCCGATTGGAGCAATCCTGGATGGTGCTCTGGTAGGAGCAACCAGTGGTGCTGTTCTTGCCCTGTTCATCTTGATCACATCCACAATCAATCTGCGCTTCATGCTGGTAAACATTTCACCTGAACTGCTAAGCATCCTTTCCTTCGGTCAACCACCAGTGATCGGCGCCGTTCTGATCACCCTCTTTGGGGCTGTCATCGGTGCTATTGCTGCCAGCATTACCCTGCTCACGCCCAAGCTCCAGCGTACCATCACCATGACCGCTGCTCTGCTCATCCTTATCGGTCTCCTGGCAGAACTGTTGCGCGTGATCATGGATGGCTGGGGCTTCGTCGGCGATATCTTTTCCTGGTTGTTCTCCGGGCGTGGTCTCTCCATCATCGGCGCGATTGTTCTTGCAGCCGTCATCGGCGCCTGGCAATATTTCCTTGCTGATCGTCCCGGCGCCAAATCAACCTCGCGTCTGGGCGCACGCCCCCGCTCCCCAAAAGAATGGGCCAGACTGGCAGTGATTGCTGCCGTATTAATGGTGTTACCATTGCTGTTCGGTGTTTACATCAGCGAAGTGCTCGATAACGTAGGCATATATCTCCTGATGGGGCTGGGGTTGAACATCGTGGTGGGCTATGCAGGCCTGCTCGATCTCGGCTATGTGGCTTTCTACGCCATTGGCGCCTATACCGCCGGCGTGCTTACCTCGCCTGAGATCAGCGCCAACCCCATGTCTTTTTGGGCAGCCGTCCCCATCGCAGTGCTGGTTGCCACCCTAGCCGGAGCAACCCTGGGCATCCCGGTTCTCAAGATGCGCGGCGACTACCTCGCCATCGTCACTCTCGGCTTCGGAGAGATCATCCGTATCCTCACCCTCTCAGACCTGATGAAGCCCTACATCGGCGGCTCGCAAGGCATCCAGTTGATTGCCAAGCCAACTATCGGCTCCTTTGTCTTAGGTGATCAGCGGAGTATTTACTATGTCATTCTAGGTGGAGTGCTTCTTGCCCTCTTCATTGGCATCCGCCTGCGCGATTCGCGCATGGGCCGCACCTGGATGGCCATGCGTGAAGATGAAGATGTCGCTCAGGCGATGGGTATTAACCTGGTTGTTACCAAGCTGCTCGCTTTTGCCACTGGCGCAGCCTTCTCCGGTCTTGCCGGAGCCATCTTTGCTGCCAAGCTGGCTTCAGCCTACCCGCAAAGCTTCTCAGTATGGGTTTCGTTCAACGTGATCTGCCTGATCATCATCGGCGGCATCGGTAGCATCCCTGGTGTGATCGTCGGCGCCTTTGCCCTGATTGGCCTGCCAGAACTGCTGCGCGAATTCGCCGAGTACCGCCTCTGGGTCTATGGTGCCCTCCTCGTCTTCATGATGCTCAACCGCCCAGAGGGCTTGCTTCCCGAAGAAGCGCACAAACGCGAGCTCCGCGGCGAGAGCGAAGCCCCCCCTTCACCCCAGGCAACGGAATAGGAGGCCAACATGGAATCGATACTTAGCGCTCATGCTGTTACTAAACGCTTCGGAGGCCTCGTCGCTGTCAACGCCTTTGATGTGGAGATTGCCAAGCAATCAATCTCCAGCATTATCGGTCCCAATGGCGCCGGTAAAACAACCTTTTTCAACTGCATCACCGGCTTCTATAATCCCGAAGAAGGTCAAATCATCTTTAACAGCGAAACCATCCAGGGGTTATCGACCGACCGTGTTACCAAGCGCGGCATCTCGCGCACCTACCAGAACATTCGCCTCTTTTCCAATATGACCGCCATCGAGAACGTCTTGGTAGGGCAGCATCCGCATCTGCACAGCAACTGGTTCGACGCTGTGTTTCGCACCCCCCGCTTCCACCGCGAGGAGAACGACTCGCTGGAAGAAGCTCTTCGGTTACTGAAGTTCGTTGGTCTGGCTGGTATGGGAGATCAAGTCGCCCGCAACCTGCCCTATGGCGCGCAGCGTCGCCTGGAAATTGCCCGCGCCCTGGCCAGCAAACCCAGTCTGCTCCTCCTCGATGAGCCAACCGCAGGCATGAACCCCAATGAAACCACAGAGATGACCCATTTCATTAAGAACCTGCGCGATGAGCTGGGAATCACCGTTCTGCTGATCGAACACGACATGCGCGTGGTAATGGGCATCAGCGAGCAGATCAGCGTGATGGACTTCGGCACTAAGATCGCTGAGGGCACACCCAAAGATATCCAAAGCAACCCACGCGTCATCGAGGCTTACCTGGGGCGTGGGGCGGCGGCTGGCTTTCAGCCATCTGCAGCATAACCGGGAGAGATTGCTATGCCAATGCTGGAAGTACACGACATTCACACCTATTATGGCAACATCCACGCCTTGAAGGGCATCTCCCTTACCGTTGAAAAGGGCGAGATCGTCACCCTCATCGGCGCTAATGGCGCCGGTAAAACTACCATCCTCAAGACCATTGCCGGAGTTCTCAAACCGCGCCAGGGAAACGTGATCTTGGAAGGCGAGGACCTCACCCCCTTCCGCGCCCACGAAATCGTATTTAAAGGCGTCTCCATGGTTCCCGAAGGGCGCGGCGTGTTCGCCACCCTCACCGTCATGGAAAACCTGGAAATGGGCGCTTTCATTCGCAAGGACAAAGCTGCCATCCAGCAAGATCTCGAACGGGTATTCACCCTTTTCCCCCGCCTCAAAGAGCGGCGCACCCAGGTGGCTGGCACACTCTCCGGTGGCGAGCAGCAAATGCTGGCTACCGGACGGGCCATGATGTCTCACCCGCGCCTGATCCTGATGGATGAGCCATCCATGGGTCTTGCACCTGTTCTGGTAGAGAACATCTTTGAAACCATTCTGCGGATCAACAAAGAAGGCACAACCGTCCTGCTCGTCGAGCAAAATGCCACCATGGCCCTTAGCGTTGCCAATCGTGGTTATGTCCTGCAGACAGGAGAGATCGTCCTCACTGATACTGCCTCCAACCTACGAAATAACGAGATGGTACAGAAAGCCTATCTCGGCATCGAATAAATCGATTTCAACCCCACATACGAAGAAACCGGATATTGAGTGGTAAAATCACTCAATGTCCGGTTTGTTTATCCATGCTGATATTCATATTCCTATCTCAACAAAGGAACCATTCATATGAACATTCCAAACACTGCTGATTTCATTGTCATCGGGGGCGGCGTGATGGGCGCCAGCACAGCCTATCACCTTGCCGCGCGGGGGCACAAGAATGTGATTCTCCTGGAAAAAGATGAGTTCTTTGGCCTGGGGGCCACCGGGCGCTGCGCTGGTGGTGTGCGCTACCAATTCGGTACTGAGATCAACGTTTGCCTCTCCATTGAAAGCTTGCCTATGTTGGAGCGCTTTGAACAGGAGATTGGCCAGCCGATCGACTATCGCAAGTGCGGCTATCTATTCCTACTTACTCAACCAGAAGATGTTGCCACCTTCAGGGATATTGTTGCCATGCAGAATCGGCTCGGCGTGGATACCCAATTGCTGGATGGAGACGAAATTCGCCGCCGCCTGCCCATGATGAATCTTCATGATGTTCTGGCTGGTAGCTGGAATCCACAAGATGGAGTTGTTGATCCCAATAGTGTTGTCATGGGCTATATCGGCGCCGCCCAACGCCTTGGCGCCCGCGCCTACACCGACACCCCAGTCACCGGCATCACGGTGCAAAATGGCCGCGTTGCAAGCGTGCAAACACCCCATGGAGCCATTTCTGCTCCCATCGTTGTGGATGCCACCGGCCCTTGGTCTGTGCTTACTTGCCGTATGGCGGGTGTAGAGGTGCCGGTTGAGCCCGTTCGCCGCCAATGGCTCACCACCACCCCCCTGCCTGAGATCCCCGAGGACTTTCCCTTTGTCATCGATTTCGCCGAATCGCTCTATTTCCATCGCGAAGGCCCTGGCATTCTCACCGGCATGTCAAACCATCGCGAAAAGGTCGGCTTCGATCAGAACATTGATGAAGAATGGGAGCTCGAGCACATGGAAGCCGCCATTGCCCGCATGCCCCTGCTCGAAAAAGCCGGTCTTGCCTCTCACCTGGCAGGTCTCTACGAAGTGACCCCCGATGCGCACCCCATCTTTGGCGCCACTCCCGTCGCAGGCTTCTACCTGATCACCGGCTTCTCCGGGCATGGCTTCATGCATGGTCCAATCGGAGGCAAGCTCATGGCAGAGCTGATCCTGGATGGAAAGTTTCATACCCTCGATATATCCAGCCTTGATCTTGCCCGCTTCGCCGAAGAACGGCTGATCCACGAGTATAATGTTATCTGACAATTCAAACCACAAGGAGTGGCATGCCATCTGCTGAAATCATCACCATCGGCACCGAAATTCTTCTCGGTGAAATTGTAGATACCAACGCCCGTTATCTCGCCCGCAAGTTGCGCGATACAGGCATCGACCTGTACCGCAAAACCTCGGTGGGAGATAACGCCAGGCGCATCGCCCAGGCCATCCAGCAATCGCTGGAGCGTTGTGACATCATCATCACCACTGGTGGATTAGGCCCTACCGTTGATGACCCCACGCGCGAGGCTGTTGCCCAGGCAATTGGCGTGGAGACCGAATTCCATCCGGAGCTTTGGGAGCAAATTCAAGCCCGCTTTCGCCGTTTTGGTCGCCAGCCCACCGAGAACAACAAACGCCAGGCTTACATCCCCAAAGACTCAATCGCCCTCGAAAACCCCGTTGGCACAGCCCCCATCTTCATCGTTGAGCAGGGAGAAAAAGTAATCATCTCTCTGCCCGGCGTGCCGCGCGAAATGGAATACCTGGTCGAGCATTCCATCATTCCCTACCTGCGCCAGCGCTTTGATATTCACAGTGTCATCAAAGCCCGCGTCCTCCACACTGCCGGCACCGGCGAATCGCAGATTGATGACCTGATCGGCGATCTGGAAGAGTTAAGCAACCCCACGGTGGGTCTCGCAGCCCATTCCGGCCAGGTGGATGTGCGCATCACTGCCAAGGCTGACTCTGAAGAGGCTGTTGACTCCCTCATTAAGCCCATCGAGCAGACCATCCGCCAGCGCCTGGGGAATTGGGTTTATGGCGCCGATGAGGAGACCCTGGAGGCCGTTGCCCTGGAGGCGGTGAAACGCAACGGCTGGACACTGGCTGTGGTCGAGGCTGGTCTGGGCGGCGAGCTCATCCAGCGCCTGGCTTCGGTGCCAGGGCCCTTCCTTGGCGGGCAGATGCTCACCACCCCTCCATCCCCCAACGATCTGGTCGAACTCACCGATGCCTACCGGCAGGATCGCCAGGCAGATATCGGCCTGGGCGTTGCCATCCATCCTGCAGGTGAAAAGCAAGATGTCTACCTCTCCCTCATCACGCCCGAAGCAAGACTCCAATTCACCCGTCCCTATGGCGGTCCGCCTGAGTATGCCCCCCGCTGGGCATTGCACCACAGCCTGGATGTGATCCGTAAGCTCTAGCTAATATTCACCATCCAGCCCACACATTACATCCTTGATGACTACATAGGAATACATAAGGAATCACGCTGAATGATGAAAGCCGATCTACTCCTCACCAATGCAATCGTTCTGACCATGGATGATCAGATGAGCATCTACGAACCGGGCGCAGTTGCCTTGCAAGGCAACCAGATCGTTGCTGTTGGCCTCGAATCAGAGATCATCCCTGCCTTCCCTGATGTCCCAATAACGGATTGCGGGGAAAAAGTACTGATGCCTGGCATGATCAATACCCACACCCACGTGCCAATGACCCTCCTGCGCGGGCTTGCCGATGACTTGCGCCTCGATGTGTGGCTGATGGGGTATATGATGCCCGTCGAGCGCGAGTTCGTCTCTCCCGATTTCGTCCGCCTGGGCACGCAAATTGCCTGCGCCGAGCTGATTCGCTCTGGCGTGACCTGCTTTGCCGATATGTACTACTTCGAAGAAAGCATCGCCCAGGCTACAGCCGAAGCCGGCATGCGCGCCGTGTGTGGGCAAACAGTGCTCAAGTTCCCCGCACCCGACGCACGTTATTTTGAAGAATCGCTTGCGCTCGCCCGCCAGTTCATCCAACGCTGGAAAAATCACCCGCTCATCATACCTTCCGTGGCGCCCCATGCGCCTTATACCTGCACCCAGGAAATCCTCCAGTCCACCGCTGCGCTGGCAGTTGAGTTCGATGTTCCTCTTCAGATCCATATCTCCGAGACCGCTCAAGAAGTAGAAAACAGCCGCGATGAACATGGCATGCCCGTTGTGCCTTATGTCAAAAAACAGAATGTCTTTGATGCGCGCGTCATCGCTGCGCATTGCGTTCATATCGACGATGGTGAAATCCTGACCCTCAAACATCACCATGTGGGGGTTGCGCATAACCCATCCTCAAACCTGAAGCTGGCTTCGGGATTCGCTCCCATCGCAGACATGCTCAAAGCCGGTCTGAACGTGGGCATCGGCACGGATGGACCGGCTTCCAACAATGATCTCGACATGTTTGAAGAGATGCGCCTCGCCGCATTCCTGGCAAAAGTCACCACCAATGATCCAACCACCCTCCCCGCGCCAATGGCCTTGCGCATGGCGACAAGCATGGGCGCAAAAGCATTGCACATTGATCATCTCACTGGTTCAATCGAGCCAGGCAAGCGCGCCGATTTGGTTTTGGTGGATATCAGCTCCGTGCACAACACCCCCCGCTTCCACCGTGAGCCAGAAGGCATTTACGCGCAACTTGTCTATGCGGGTCACGCCACAGATGTGAATGATGTGATGGTCGATGGGCGCTGGTTGATGCGCGACCGCCAACTGCTCACTCTGGATGAGGCCGAGATGGCTGCACAGACAGCCGATTATGCTCGCCGCATCGATGCCTTCCTCATCGAACGCGAGCAGTCCATCCTCTCCAAATTGATCGCCATTGGCGGGGCGACCGAAGGAGAATCCTTCGAGGTTCAGGTCAAGATCCGCCTGACCGATGCAAAGCCCATCCTACAGTCCATCCAGCAGCCTGGCATCGATCTCCTTTACCATCGCCATTACCACGAGTACGATACCTATTTCTCCTTTTCCGATCCCAAGCAAGGCTATCTGCGCTATCGAGAGGACGAATTTGTAGATGCCAACGACCAAGTCACCAACGTGCGCTATCGTCTCACCCTCATCGGCCCCGTCCGTGAGGGCGCCTTCCCCAGTGATGTATTGCTCTCCCGCAGCCGCTTTATCGCCCCGGCTACCCACAGCCTGCGTTTCTACCGCGAATATTTCAAACCATCGCAGGAGACAATCGTTCAAAAGGATCGCCTGCGCTGGAGAGTGCTGTTTCAGGGCACCGAATTTTATATCAACCTGGATCAGGTCCTGGACCCCCCTCTCGGATACTTTCTGGAAGTCAAAAGCCGCACCTGGAGTCGCCGCGATGCCGAGCACAAAGCTCTGGTTGCCCAAGAGCTGATTCGTTTTTTGGGGGCTTCGCCAGAAAAAGCCGAAGTGCGCGACTATGTGGAAATCGTTGAGGCCTCCGCATGAGTTCCCAAGCCACGCAGCTCGACACAAACCAAATCCGCGAAAATGATTTCCAGGTCGCACCTGTCGCCACCATCACGGCCGGACATTTCGTTCATGATATCTACTCGGCTTTCCTGGCGCCCCTCCTCCCGCAGATCATCGAAAAGCTGTCCCTCAGCCTCACGCAGGCCGGCTCACTCCCAGCCATCATGCAGTTGCCCTCCCTGCTCAACCCTTTCATCGGCTACCTGGACGATAAGATAAACCTGCGCATTCTGGTCATCCTGGCGCCAGCGATCACTGCAACCACAATGAGCGCTATCGGTCTGGCGCCAAATTACCTCTCCCTGATCTTGTTGCTCATCGTCACTGGCTTGAGTATCGCCGCCTTCCATTCTCCCAGCCCGGCAATGGTAGCGCGCGTTTCGGGTCGCCAGGTCGGCAAAGGGATGAGCTTCTACATGGCTGCTGGCGAGTTAGGCCGCACCCTTGGACCTCTGGTCGCCGTTTGGGGCGTCTCCACCTTCGGATTACAAGGCATCTATCGCCTTGCTGTGATCGGCTGGGCCTCATCGCTGGTGATTTTCCTGCGCTTCCGCGGTATCCAAATCCACACCAGCCGCAGCACTGGCTTTCGTGCCATCTTCCTGGAATCCTGGAAGCTATTCCTCCTCCTCGCTGCGCTTACCCTCGCCAGGAACTTCCTCACCGTTTCTTTAGGCATATACATGCCCACCTTGCTTGCCAGCGAAGGCGCAAGCCTGGTCGCCGCTGGCGGCGCCCTCGCCTGGTATCAACTGGCTGGCGTCGGCGGGGCATTCTTGGGCGGCACACTCAGCGACCGTATCGGTCGCAGAGCTGTCTTGCTCTTTACCCTGCTCATTTCACCTTTATTGGCATTGCTCTTCTTGCAGGTAGAAGGCTGGGTGATGGCGCTTGTTCTCCTTTTCCTCGGATTGCTCTCCCTATCCCCCCAGCCCGTCCTCCTCGCCTTCGTTCAGGATCAATTCCCCCGCCACCGCTCCGCAGCCAACGGCATCTACATGGCTTTATCATTCATCATGATGTCTATCACCTCCCTCACCATCGGCATCCTTGGTGATGTTATTGGCCTCCGCAGCGCATTCGTCTGGTCAGCGCTCATCAGCCTCCTGGCTGCCCCCCTGGCTCTGGCCCTTCCCATGCCTTCCCATCCAACCAACACCCTGTCAGATTGACCATTATCTATCTGAATCGAGCCCCTCCGTGACAACCCATCTCGAATTTACCTCCAAGCTCGCCCTCCAGGCCGGTAACCTGCTCCTAGAGCATTTCCAGCGCGCCGATCTTGCAATTTCCCGCAAAGCAGATCAATCAATTGTCACCCAGGCAGACCTGGCCTCAGATCGCCTGATCGCTGAGGCCATCCACCGCGAGTATCCCCAGGATTTCATCCTCAGCGAAGAACTGCAAACCAGCCTGGCTCAAGATGCCTCCGTCATATGGATCGTCGATCCATTGGATGGAACGACCAATTACACCCTGGGTTTGCATGTTTGGGGCGTCTCGATTGCCCGCCTCATCGACCATCGCCCTCAGCTAGCCATCATCTACTTCCCCCTCTTGGATGAGCTTTACACCGCCGAATTGGGACGCGGCGCTTTCCTCAATGGCAAACCGATCCATGTTCGCCCTCCCCATCCCGATCACCCACTCCCCTTTTTTGCCTGTTGCTCGCGCGCCCACAGGCGATACCAGATCCAAATCCCTTATAAATACCGTATCCTCGGTTCATCGGCTTATACATACTGCATGGTCGCTCGCGGTACGGCCATCCTCGGATTTGAGGTTACCCCAAAAATTTGGGACCTGGCTGCCGCCTGGCTGATCGTTGAAGAAGCCGGTGGGTTCATCGAGCCATTCAGCGGCTCCTCCCCGTTCCCCATCCAGCAAGGTCACGAGTACGTCCACCAATCCTTCACCTGCCTGGCAGCTGCATCTCAGGAGTTACTTGCCGAAGCGCATGAAAAAATCCAATTAAAACAAGCCTCTCCTCTTGCCCCTCCACCTGAGGCATGATACGATATATCGGTAAGGAGACAGAGCTGATGAGCAGCGCTGATATTTTATTAGATGTGGACATTTTTGCAGATCTGAACCAGGCACAATTGGAGCGGATCTACACCATCTGTACCCCAGAGCATTACCATCAAGGCGACATGATTTTCGACGAAAACTCGCCCAGCAAAGAAATATACATCATTCTGGAAGGCACTGTTCATATCCTGGTCAACCCAGATCCTTTCCACCGCGAAGGCCAGGAACCCCATTGCATCTCTCGTCTCTCACATGGTCAATGCTTTGGCGAGGTTGCCCTTGTCGACCAGGGATTGCGTTCCGCTGCTGCACAATGTGGCAGCCCGACCTGCAAACTGCTGGTTATCGATCGAGATCACTTTCTGGACTTACTGCGCTCCGACCTGGACATGGGCTTCACCATTCTTTATAACCTTGCTACTGACCTATGCCTGAAAATCCGCCGCACAACCTTTGTGGTGCGTGAGAATCTCCTCTACGGAAAAGCAAGAGGATAATAGTTCACCTTTAGGAGGATATTAACAAAATGGAGTATCGTTATCTTGGACGTTCCGGTTTACAGGTTTCTGTGCTGTCCCTTGGTGCATGGGTCACCTATGGGGGACAGGTGGGAGATGAGCCGGCTTATGAGTGTATGCAAGCCGCTTATGAAGCGGGTGTGAACTTCTTCGACAATGCTGAGGCGTATGCCCACGGCAACGCCGAAACTGTAATGGGCAATGTGATCAAGAGAACAGGCTGGAAGCGCTCAGATCTGGTGATTTCCACCAAAATCTTCTGGGGAGGCCGCGGTCCA
>JAFGBV010000150.1 GCA_016932955.1 Anaerolineales bacterium
ATCGTATGGCACAAAAGATCATTGGCAAGAACATCCATCTCCGCCCGGTAAGGCAGCGCTCGAACCCTTATCGCGTGCTGGTCTGGGGAGGCATGCTGCTAGGGGCGGTATGGCTGTTGCTGCAACTCCGCCAGGGCGCCATCCAGTCTCCCTTTATGCCCACGCCTACCCCCACTCGCACGACGCACTCGTTTTTGATGGAAGCGCAGTCTTACTTCGACGCGGGTAAGCTGGACGACCCCAATTCTGAGCTGGATGCCATCGGCGCTTACCAGAACGCCCTGGAGATTGACCCTGGAAATGCACAGGCCTGGGCCGAGCTGTCCCGCATCCAAACCTATTCGTCCAGCCTGACCAGCACCGACCAGGAGCGCCTGCAACGCCTGCAAGAGGCGCTGGCTTCTGCTGAAAAAGCCTACGCGCTGAACCCGGACGACAGCACGATCAATGCCATCCGTGCGCTTGCGCTGGACTGGAATGCCTCGAGCAACCTGATCAGCGTGGATCAACAACAAGATTACCTGACCATGGCAGAGGGGGCAGCCAACCGGGCATACTTGCTGGACCCGCAAAACGCCCTGGCGCTGGCCTTTTATGCCGAGGTCCTGCTCGACCAGCAGCGCCTGGACCAGGCACTGCAGTATTCTGAACAGGCAGTGATGCTGGCGCCAGACCTGATGGACACCCACCGGGTGTATGCCACGGTGCTGGAATCGTACGGCAATTACCGCGATGCGATCATCGAATACCAGCTGGCCTCCGAGATCACCCCCAACATCACCTTCCTGTACCTGCGCATCGGTCTGGTGTACCGGCATTTGCAGCAGTTCGCCCAGGCGCTGGAATACTTCGAGCGCGCCGCCCAGGTGAACCAGCAGTTGGGTGTGGATGACCCGCTGCCCTACATCGCCATTGCCAAGACCTATGCCCAGCAAGGTGAGTTCTTCATCGCCTCGCGCAACGCCGAGAAAGCGCTGCTCTTCGACCCTGCCAGCGCCAACGCGTATGGGCAATTGGGCATGATCTATGTGCAAGCACGCAACTACGAGTCGGCGCTGCCAGCGCTGCGCTGCGCCACAGAAGGCTGCAGCCCTGAAGATAACAAGACGCTGCAGGAATTGGTAGACAAGTACGCCGGCGAGAACGCCACCGCTACCCGGCTGTACGAAGAGGGCATCGACTTTGCGATCGTGCCGCTCGAATTGACCAACCTGGACGTGGCTTACTACTATGTGCGCTACGGCTCGGTGCTGGCATACATGTACAGCCCGGAGAACGATTACTGCACCCGCTCGCTCGAGCTGATGCAGCTTCTTCGCGCCACCTATCCCGACGACCCGCTGCTGATGCAGAACGTCGAGGACAACGAAGCCACCTGCTATGATCTGATGGACACCAGCGCACCTTAAGCAGGCAATCGCAGGTTGGTGTGGAGAGCGTCCGACACCAACCTCTACTCCAAATCCACCTGTTTCGAGAATTCCTTATAATGCTTTTTGATTTCCTGGAAATCAAGCATCCAGATACTCCATGAATTGATTTACCCTGCTTTCCAGGGCTCCTTTTCCGTATTGGACGCTGGCAGTTCTCTGATCATCGACTCAAAATCTCGAAACCTCACAATCTATTTCTGATTGTCATTGTTTTTGTTGACTTTAAGAAATATATTACACACTTGTGCTGAAGTTTTCAAGATGATCCAAGAAATGACCAGATCGTCAACAAGCCTACAGTTATTCCCTCTACCTAGTGAATTTGAATGTCATCGTCGTCGTCCCATGCGTATAACGTTCCACTCCCCGTAGCCACCATCACGTTCGTCCCGCCCAGGTGAGACGAGCCCGTCCTTTCGCGCTCCAAAACCCTCCGTCACCTTCCATCCTCTGATTCTAGCACCATTCGCCCAACACCGCCTTTCACAAGCACCTGGACTCACCCGCACATCCACGAAATCCTCGACCTGCTGCCTCGCCGCATCGCCAAATCGCTGATTCGCTGAATCGTTGACTCGCTGAATCGAAAATTTCCCCCCCATTTTCACCCCCCCAAAAAAAATTTTGAATTAGCCCTCTTCCTCAATAGACCATCTGTGCTACAACAAGGATACCCGGCGCAGCGATTCCCCTGCGCCATTGCTCTTTACCAACCGCATACCAGTTTGCCGGTCTCCTGATTCCTGTCCGTTTGTCCTGGCGAAGCATTTGTTTTGAATTGTTTTTCGCGGAACAAATCCCTCGTGCCTGCCAGTACCCTGGCGCTGCCTGTAATCCGGCGCCTTATCGCCCAAAACTCAACCATGCTCATTCCAGCAACCATTCGGCGATGGAGCGGGTCGTGATTGTAAAACCATCCTCCGTGACAGGCTCGGCATTTGCATCCGACAGGATCATCCCTTGGGAGATGTTAGTTGATCGCATGGCATCCACCAGTGCACGCACTTCACGCTCGCGGGTGACTGGGTTGCTAAGAGATTGCGCTACCTGTACCAATTGACGCGTTTCAGGTAAGTAAAAATCGACTTCGTAGCCAGCCGGAGTGGTAAGATAGAAAATCTCGTCTGTCTTACTGCGAAAAGCCAGGAATACCAGGTTTTCGATAAGCTTGCCCGTATTTGCTGAAAAGGCAAATCCAACCGCGTTTGTCAGACCTGTGTCAATGTGATATACCTTCTTGGCCGCGATCTGTTGACGCTTGACTGAGTAATCATACACATTCACCGTGAAGATCAGCCAGCCATTCTCCAGGTACTCGATGTAATTCTTGATCGTATTGACACTGCCCAGGTGGAATTGTTCTTTGAGCTTGTTGAACGAAATCTGGCTGGCGGGATTGCTCATCAGGTAGAAGGCCAATTCTTTTAACGCCCGCACTTCTTCGATGCGATGGCGCGTGGCGATGTCGCGATAGAGCACATCATCGTACAGCGTACGCAGCAGAGACATGTCGGGGTACTTCAATGCATCTGGGATACCGCCCTGGCGCAGGTATTCGTCTAAATACTGCTGCAAGCGCACCGTATTCGCAGTGGTCAGGCGTGTCAGGTCAGGCAGTGCATATCCTTTGAAGCGTAGGAACTCGGCAAAAGAAAAGGGGAATAACTCCACCGGCACATAACGGCCAGTCAATCGGGTACCCAGTTCACGGCTGAGCAGGGAAGCATTGGAGCCGGTGATATAGAATTTGATCCCCATATCCATGAAGCGGCGCACGAAATGCTCCCATCCAGAAATGTTTTGCACTTCGTCGATGATCAATACCTTGCGCTCGCCGAATAGCTCCAACAGCGCCTGGTAAAGATCATTGGCATCCTCAGGTTGAAACCCTAAAAAGCGATCATCCTCAAAATTGACGTAATAGAATTGGTTCTCACCCAGGCGGTGAGCAAGCTGAGCCAGCAGCGTGGATTTTCCAACCCGCCGCAGCCCGGAGATGATCACGGCATGAGGTAGTTGAGCGGCTCGCTCGATCTCTGCCAACTGCGCTCGTTCGGTGCCCGTATCCCGCTGCCAAAAAGTCTGGCTTTGTTCCAGCAGCATGGCTTTGACCTGATCTTTGGACCACTTTGATTTCCAATTGTTTTCATTCATACTGAAATAATACACCCAATAGTTTTCATTGTCAATGAAAACTATTGGGTGTTCGATCAGGTGGCACCATACCATTTCTCCCCACAACTCTCACACCGCACCCGATGGTCCCCTCCCCGCGCGGGCAGATCACCCCCTCGACCTCCAGCGTCATCGCCCCTGTCTTTCCTCACTTCCTTGCTGGATTTTCGATTCGCCTCTTGACAAACTAGAACATTTGTGCTATTATTATCCTGCCATACCAGGCGCGTATTTCTCCCCCCGCGCCCCTGCCCGCACCTTACTGATGAATTGCACTGTCAAGGGATCATTAGGGACGAACTCGAGCAAATCGCACGTTAACAACTACAT
>JAFGBV010000151.1 GCA_016932955.1 Anaerolineales bacterium
CCCCCCGCCCTGATCATCAGCCGCCACCCCCGCCATGCCCCGCCGTGGGATGAATCCCACAGCTTCTCCATACCAAACCCGCAATGCGGGTTTCCCACCTCAAGGCGTCGGATTCATCCGATGCCGCCCCACGCCATCCGATGCCGTCTCATCTCCTGACCATGGGCAAATACACATGGGGAGTGAACTCCAAAAGTCCAAACTGGCTCAAATGGCAGATGGGAACCTGGATCCAATTTTCCGCCACATCGCGGAGATATTCCCCGCAAGCGCTATCAACCCATTCATCCCCATCCAAATAGAACAAACGCAGCAGGTTCTCATCCAAACCGGCAACATCCGCATCGATATATGCAATGGTCACGGTCACTGGCGCCGCCAGGCTGTACGGCGATATTTTCACCTTCTCTTGGAAAGCGTCCAGGTTGAACCCATGACCAGCAAACATCAAGCTGGGTGGTAGATCAGAGAGATTGGGGATATCCAGCAGCAGAAAATCGACCGCATCAGCCACCGCCCCTGCCGGGATCTCAATCGTCACTGTCGTCCCCCGGGTGGTCGTGAACACCAGGGTGTTGGCAGATGCTGGTTGCACATGAACAAGATCGCCCAACCGGCGGCGGAAAATCCCCTCCCCCGTGCCTGCATAGACAGTGGGAATCCCGCTGTAGTTAAAGTACAGAGCATCGAATGATCCAGTTTCGTGACGGTCATATTCTTCCCAGGTTTGTCCCCCATCCAGCGTGCGGTACAATCCCCCGCCATCTGAAAAATAAACCACATCTGCATCCAGGGGATCGATCACCAGCATGCTGACAAAGGCAGTTGGATAGATGTGCGTCCAGGTGTCTCCGCCATCGTGGCTTTCAAATAACCCGGAGTCGATATCTGGATAATTGTTACTGCTTGAGGCGATATAAATATGCAAGGGGTCCCGTGGGTCTACGGCAATATTGGCAACAATCGTATTTGCAGGCCCTTTGTAAGCCCAACTGCTGCTGCCTGGGTCGAGGCGCCATAAGCCGCCGGTTGACAATCCGCGATAGAGATCGCCCTCCCCCGCATACACAATCACATCTGTTTGGTCGCTGCCGATCGCAACCGCATTGATCTGCCTTCCCAGAAGCCCCGCATCTTCCCAAGTTGCCCCATTGTCCGTCGATCGATACAATCCATCGCGAGACGTATCTGCAAAAGGATCATAAGCCAGCGAGGATACCGTTGCATAAACGATATCCGGATTCAAAGGATCAATGGCAATCTGGCGGACATACCCTGCTGTATTGGTGATCTGCGTTGCAACCCAGGTATCTCCAGAATCTGTTGTCTTATGGATCCACGCGTCACGATCCTGCCCGATAAAGGCGATGGTGGACGTCAGCGGGCTAACCGCCAATCCACGTGAGCTGACCATAGCGTTCGGGAACTCCCAATGATCGCCGCCGTCCAGGCTGCGCCCACTGCCCCGGTGCGTGGTGGCATAGACCGTAGAGGCGTCGTATGCATGACCGGCAATCTCAGCAACAATGACCTGCAACAAGCCAGTGTTCGCGCCTACCCATGTTGCACCACCATCGATGCTCCGTTGCACACCCTGCCCCGAGCCTGCCAGCATGTTGTTGGCATTGTTGGGATCGATGCCCAATAACCAGGGCAAGCCATCGAATTCCCACTGAAAATTAGCCGCAGAGTGATAACCCCCCTCATCAGTGGCGATATGCACGCGTTGGTTTACCGGGTTGATCACCATGGGATTGGTCACTTGATTAATCTTGCCATCCAGCACCGGCGCAGTGAAGGTGATCCCGCCATTCGCGCTGATCCGAACTGCATCGCCTGCCACATACAGCAAGCCATTAGAGTCAAATAGAACTTGGCTGAATTCGTACGGATTCGCATCCGTCAGCACCAGGTTGTAACTCAAACCCTGATCCGTGCTGCTGAACACGGCTGAGTAATCCAGTGTACCCTGGCAGCCCTGGCTTACTGCCCAGATGTTATTTCCATCCAGGGGATTAACTGCCACGGAAGAAATGCAGTGTGCTTCGTCAACCATCGTAGATGTCCAGATTGCGCCGCGGTCCAACGAACGATAGACAATACCAGCCCCACCCGTGGCTGGCTCACCAGTTCCCAGGTAAACCGGGTCGCGATCCTTTGGATCCAGTGCGAAGCTCATCGGTTCTCCAAATATAGATTGAACCTCCCAGGTGGCGCCATGATCAGCGCTGATCCAAATTTGCTTCATCCCGGCCAGCCCCAGGTAGATTCTGCCATCCACCTGATCAACCGCCAGAGCCTGGTGACCATCTGCTGCGATTCGAACCCAGGTTTGGCCGCCATCACTGCTTCTATAATACGCTCCCGCCGTAGCCAGATAAACATCCCCCGTCACAGGGTCATAAGCCGCACCCCAGGCTGTAGCGCCATAAATGCCCGCGTCTTGCCATTCAGGCCCCAGGCCTTCATACACATCAAGAAGCACATCGCCTCCCCAAGGGGCCATCACGCCTGGCTCTATCGGCGGGCTGGATTCCGCATTTCCAGCCCCCACAAGCCAGGCCGAAACAAAGAGCAATCCAATCAACAGACATCCCAATGAGATCAACCAATTCTTTGCCATTTCATCTATCCTCCGCCATCAGTGTGAGTTAATGTGTAGGGGTAGGCGCCGAATACACCTCCGACAGGTTCCCAGCCCGGTCGCCATATTGCACATACACCGTCGTCGTCCCTCGATCCGATACCAGCCAATCCAGCCTCACCGCATAATCCTGCCATTCCGCTCCTGCAAAGTTGGCATCGTTGCTCACCAGCATCTTGTCCACCCCGCTGAGATCATCATGAGCAGATAAATCCAGCACCACCGATCGCACCCCCGGGCGAAGGTTCTTGCTCACCAGCGGCAGGTAGATCATCGATGCCAGCCTGCCTGCCCCGAGGGACACGTGGGGGCCTGCCCCGCCAGAGCGTGCTGCGTATGCGCCGGGAGCAGTCGCCGAGCCTCCAGCCAAGATCTCAATCCCCCCCGTCGGCGCAGTCTGGTCCAGGATGATGTCATCCTGGTATTGCCCGGAAATTTGCCCCCCGCTGCTCATGAACTTCGCATAAACCGTGCGCGGAATCACATATTCGCCATACGAAGTGATCGCCCAGGGCTTCGTATCCGCAAACGCTTCCCACGTTGCCCCGCCAAATCCCCCGTCATTGCTCAGCAGCATCTGCGTGGTTCCCGGCGGCGCGGTCAGCGTCAGGGTGACTGCGCTTTGATTAGTGAACAGCGCGCCATCATTCACCGTGATGCTGTAATCATTCAGTGTCGTGCGGGTGATCTCCCACACCCCCGAAAACATCACCCCCGCATAGATCTTCAACGGACTGCGCCACCCAATCGCCATCGTCCGCACCGAAAGCCCTTCAATTCCCGTATTGAGGATGGTCCACGACGCCCCGCCGTCCAGCGATTCAAAAACGCCGCCGCTCTGGTTCAGGTCAGCAGCATGGATCACTTGCGTATTGTCGGGGTCAATCACAAATTGCGCCGGGTTATTCAACCCATTGGAGATCGGCTGCCAGCTGCTGCCGCCGCTGGTGGATTTCCACCCCCCGCCGATCGTTGCCAGGTAGATCGTGTTGCTGTTCTTCGGATCAAACACCAGCGAATGGATCATCGGCGAAGAAAGCGAGAGCAGCGACCAGGTCACCCCGCCATCCATCGTTTTACATAACTTGAAATCCATCGACCCCGCCGGGCTGACAATCCCCATCATCACATGCGGCGCGCTGGGGGCAATATAGAATTTCTCCGGCCTCGGGCAAGATGCGGTGAAATCGCCGATCTCAGTCCACGTTTCCCCGCCATCGATCGATTTGAACAGGCTGTTCTCGCTCGCCAGATAGACCTCCCGCCAGCTTGCCGGCGAGATCGCCACCGCTCCCGCCTTGCTCAGAGCCTGCCAGCTGCTCCCCCCATCCGTCGAGCGGTAAAGGAACTGCCCCGAGTCATATCCCCACAGGAACAGAACATCGTCATCATCCGGCGCCAGGCCTAGGGTCAGCAGCACCCCCGCATGTGGAAGCGCAGGCATAGTGCTCCAGCTTACACCGCCGTTGCTAGTTTTATATAACTGTCCCTGGTCGGTGAGTGCGTACACCACCTCCGGATGGAGAGGATTGCTCAACATCGTCTCCACGTTGCCGCTCACCCCTCCCCAGCTCCAAACGTTTTCCCCCGCCTCGGCAGGGCGATTGGCTGGTAACAGGCAAAGCAAGACAAGGAGAGATGCAATCCCAAGCGAGATCAATCCCCAAACAGCATTGCGCAATGGTGGAATAGTGAACTTGTTTAGACTTGCTTGCTGTGTCATAATGTGCCTCATGCAGTTGAACTTTCCGGCTAAGCTGCGTGGCGGACGAGATTAGAACCAACTCCGGGACTTGCGATAACCCAAATTCCCCGCGAGAATCCCGCCACGTCAGCCTTCAGCCGGTTGTTGGGCAGATTTGGCCTTTACGACTCGGACTATTTCTACTAAAGCAAATAGTAGCCAGAACACGATCATCAAGACATTCACAATACGCCAAATATTCCCTTGTAACTCAGCCGTCCCTTGCACCATCGCATTGATTTGAGTATAGTGCCCTACCACACTGACCACATAAAGACCAATCGCTATTGTCAGCACCATCCGACCGTAAAGTGCATTCTTTTCCCTATCAACAATCCCAACGATAGCGCTCAATCCTGCAAAACCAGCGCCAATCAAAGTTAGCCACCATGTTTCCAACCACCGTCGCTGGACAGTTCCTCCCCCATCTTCAACGACACCTCGGCTATTGAGTGGAGGCACATTGTACTTTGCTCGCTCCGTATCCGTGGTTGTAGGATCAACAGGATAAAGTTCGTACTTCCCTTCTCTCCAAGTATACTGGGTTCCATACTTTTGCAACTCACCCAGGCTCATCAGATATCTGTCCAATGTAGCCGCATAGATCCAACGTGCGTCTAAATACCCTGCATCCATAGCAAGTTGCGCCAGGCGATTGCCCAAACGGTAGTGCTCTGAACAATCTCCATGTTGAAAAATATAAGCGGCATAAACCAAATCGCGAGCAGCATGGACTTGCCCATTTGCAATGTAGCCTAAAACCTCTGTGCGGCGATTTATGTCTCCTTCATCCAGTTCTTGCGGACTCGCATCAACAGGTAACTGCCGTACGGATTGGTCGGCAGCGAAAAGCTCTGCTATTCGGAGTGAAACGGTATCAACACTTTCATCAACAACCATCTTGTCTATTACAGTGTAGACTGCCTGCTCCACGACTGGAATACATTCAACTTTCGATGAGGCATTCTGTGCGCCCATTTCAAGAGTGGGCTGAATCTGGATCATACCATTCGCTTGAAATTCTGTATCCAGTGTACGATTGCAATAGCTAACTACAATTGGCCCGAACACCGCAACCAAAACAGATGCTATAAATAACCATGTTCTTAATCTCTTGATTAGCATTTCAATAGCTAAACTTATCCTACCAGGCTGGTATATACACAAGATTCTGCCCAACAAGGGATTTTAGGTGTGTCTGGCTTTACCAACCCGACGCACTCAAAATTGTTCCGAAGTATGTAACTCCGTTACCGATTATATATCAAAAATGAAGATTACTTCAATCCAGGAAAGCCACCCGGTTCCTGCCGCGGTTCTTTGCCTGGTACAGCGCCGCATCCGCCTTGCGCAGCACATCGTCAAGGATCTCCATCTCCGCGCAGTATTCCGTCACCCCCACGCTCGCCGTCACCCGCAGCATCGGGTTCTGCACAACATAGCTTTCTTTCTCGATCGCCAGCCGCAGCCTCCCCGCCAGGATCACCGCAGCGGAGATTTTCGTGTTCGGCAGCAGAATGCCGAACTCGTCCCCGCCCAAGCGCGCTGGGAGGTCAATCTCGCGAATATTCACCCGTAAGGTATTGGCCACCTCCTGCAACACTCGATCACCGGCTGCATGCCCGTAAGTGTCATTGACATGCTTTAAGTAGTCAACATCCACCAAGATCAACGACAGGGGAGTCTGATAGCGCTGCACTCGTTGGATTTCTTCGCCGCCCCGCAGAAAGAACGCCCTGCGGTTTGCCAGGCTTGTCAGCTCATCGGTCATTGCCAGGCTCTCCAGCCGGCTGTTCAATTGGCGGATGTATTCTTCGTTTTTTTTCTGCTCGATGATTGACCAGATGACATCCGCAATATAACTGACCAAGTCAACATCCTGTTGATCATAATCAGTGGGCTTGTTGCCAATCCCCAGGATGGAGACCACACGCCCCTCGCGCAGCGTCGGCGCCACCAGCTCGCGCACCACGGTGGCATGGCCTTCGGGCATCCCCTTGCGATGCGGCAGGGAGGCATAATCATTGTGAATCACCGCCTTTCCCTCGCGCACACAGTCCACCCACACCCCCGCCTCGCTGATCGGGTAATGCATGCCCGCCCCCTCCGCCTTACAGAACTCCGCTAGCGTCCGTGTCGACCAGGCGCGCAGCGAAAGGGTATCTTGGTCTTCTTCCACAAAGTGGTAGAAGCCGATTGGGCTTCCAGTGATCTCATCGATTTCATCCAGCGCCTTCTGCATTAATTCTTCCACCGTATGCGTAGTCGAGAATTCCCACAGCCGCAAGCGCAGGCGGAGGATCGCATTCGCACGCTTGCGCTCAGCCAGTTCCCTTTGCGCCGCATCATACAAACGGGCGTTTTCGATGCCGATCGTCACCAGGCGGGCAAACTGGCTCAACAATGCCACGTCTTCTTCCGTAAATACCGCATCGGATGCGGCATCATGCGCCAGCCCCAGCACGCCCACCAGGTTGTCACCCAATATCAGCGGCACGCCAATGATCGCGCCGATGGTGCCCATGCTGAAACTGCTCATCCGCCCAGCCCATTGGTCATAATCCTTGATGTTCAACGGCTTGCCAGTCTGCCACACCGTCCCAGCCACGCCTTCCCCCGGCTTCGCCTCATGTTCGAGCGCCCCAGCCAAAGCTCCCAGGCCGACTCGCGGTTTCAGTTGCCCCGTCTCCGCCTCCACCAGGTCGAGATACCCGGCAGTGGTGCCCATCAGCAGACCAGCCCGTTTGACAATCTTCTCCAATAGCACATCTAATTCCATGTTTGAAAGGAGCTCGATCGTGGTCTCTTGCAGGGCTGCCAGGATCGCGTTTTGCCGTTGCAGCGTTTGCTCCGCCTTCTCGCGCTCGGCAACGTCCTTCCTCAGCTCACCAAACAGATGCTCATTGACCAGCAGAAATAGGGAAAAGGTCATGCTGATCAGCAGCATTTGGTAAATGATCAGCAGCAAGGTGTCGCTGGCCAGAAAATATAAGATGCTATCGACAGGAGGGGCAAGCACAGTGACCGTGATCCGCAGGATGCTCACCATGCAATAGGCGATAAAAACAATCCCCACCCGCGCGGTGCCGGCGCCTCCCCCTCCACCAGCCCGGCGCAGCATCAGCCAGGCGCTCTGCGAGGAGATGAGCAGCAATCCAAAAGAGAAGATCAGGTTGTGCGCTGTCAGGCTGGGATCGATCCTGATAAAGTACGCGTGGATGGGAATGAACAGCGCCAGCAGAACGTAATTGTGCATCTGCACGCCGCGTTTGCCGCTGAAGCGTTCCAACCCAATATACATCAGCAGCGCCCCGCCGAGCGACAAGCCATGCCCGACCGTCATCGACAAGAATTCGGTGATGATCCCGCGCAGCGCCACCAGCCCCAGCGCTACAAATTGCAGCAAAAAGTCAGCCACCCACAAACCCAGCCCAGAGAACCGCCGCCGGTTTTGCCGCCACAGCGTAGCCACAACCACCAGGCAGATCAGGTTGCTGACCAGGTAAGACAGGATCACTGTGCGGATGTCGAGAATGTTCAAAGGTAGCATCGCGCGTTATTTTCCCCGAAGGGCAGGCAGTGATCTGATTATATCGTTATTTTAAATTAAGAACCGATCCAGCCATTCATACGCCAGGCTTCGAGCAAATTTAGGGAATGAATGATCGTTCCCGTGCATCATATAACAGAAATGGCTTTGTTTTCCATAGATTTCATAGACTTGATTGAATTGGACCCCAACCTTTGCGAGAAATTCTTGATTCCCCAGCGTCTGGTCATAATAAGCAGAGATATTGCACCAGGGTCTGGGTGCAATCAGTGCGGCTACTTCGTTAATATCAAATGGGAGATCCTTCCCCTCCAACAGGTATTTTCGCAGTGTAGGAAAATAGATATACTCGTCCTCTGCAGACCATTCCAGGCATTTCTCCTCTTCGGATATCACCGACATTCCACAATTGCTCACGCCCACTGATATCCGCTCGTCCAGAGCCATGGCAAAGATGGAATTACTTCCCCCATGGGAATGTCCGATGACGCCGATTCTGCTTTTGTCTACATAACCAAATGTATGGAGCACATCAATGGCAGCCATGGAATCCTCAATATCCTTACCCACCATTGACCACTTCGGATGTCTCTCATAGAACGGCATTGAGTCAAATTTCTCTTTGCCGGGGAACACCCTTTCTCCGAATGTAAGATAATCGGGTGCCAGGACAACATAGCCGCGTGAAGCCAATTCATCCCCGTAAGCATAATTTTTATTCCCGAATAACCCCACAACTTCATCCTTCCCAAAATCGTTCATCTGGTGCATGGCTAGGATTGCCGGGTACCTCTCCTTGACCACCCTCGGCACCAATAGATAGGCGGGGATTTCCTCCTCATCCCCCACAACATAGCGCAGTCTATGCCTTACATAGTGCTCCGTTTCGACCATCTCGATCGTCTCAATCAAGCGCGTATTTCTTGGGGATGCCGGCGCACCAATATTTTCCAGAAAGCGCTGTTTGATGTCTTTGCGCCTCTCCAGCCACCCGGCAAGCTTTTCGCTTGCGCTCTCTGCTTCAGGAAGTAATGTTTTAATCGTCATCCTGCCTCCTTCGCCAGCCTGAACAGCCTCAGCGCGATCAGAATGTGCCAGATCACCCACAATAGCCCGGCGCCGGCAACGAAAATCACCTGCAGCGCGGGCAGAAAGGCGAAGGTCAGGCAGTACGCCAGATCGAGGGCGCTGGCTAGCAGCCCCACCATCGCCGTCCCCCGCCCAAAGCGCTGGCTGCGCAGCATCAGCAACGAAAAGAGCAGCCCCGCCACGGCGATCAACAGCAGGCTGGCAAGCCCCCCCGTCCCCGGCGATCCCGTCAGCGGGTCATTCGTCGCCAGCAATGACTGCCCGGCTGCCAGCAGGCCTTCTCTCTCCGCCCCCGAGCCGGCCGCGGCATACCGCTGGCTGAGCGAGAGCATGGTGATGGAGATGTTTGAGGCGATGTTGAGCGTGATCCCCACCAGCCCGCCCGCAGTGGCGATCAGAGGAATGCTCTTCTGCGCCTGCAAGAGCGCCGCACCCAGCGCCAGGAAGATCAGCCCAACCAGGATGTAATTCGCCACATCGAACACCGCCAGAAAGGACAGCCCCATGAAGGGGTTGCTCTGCAGCAACGCGAACCATCCATCCACCGTCTTGGGGATTGCCTCCACGCCGGTGAAGAGCGACACCTCCGCCCCGATATTGCGCCGGAAGAGCAGCGCCGCCACCAGCGCGGCCACAGCGCCAGTTTTGTAAAGCATTGTCCACTCGCGATCTTTTTTCATCATCCCTATATCCTTGTATGTTATCACTTCCTCCCAGCATCACCTCCACCCTCTCGCACACCACCCTCGAATACCCCGTCGTGGGATGAATCCCATGGCTTCTCCATACCCAACCCGCAATGCGGGTTTTCCACCTCAAGGCGTCGGATTCATCCGATGCCGCCCCACGCCATCCGATGCCGTCCCACGCCATCCGATACCGCCTCCCACGCCACCCTCTCGCGCATCACCCTCGAATACCCCGCCGCGGGATGAATCCCACGGCTCCTCCGTACCAAACCCGCAATGCGGGTTATGGGTGCATTTGCTCCAGAAAATCTGATATCCTTCCATCCTGGTGGTGTACTTTTTGATCGTGAATGTATTTTACAATTGCCGGGATTTCCACCTCCCGTATCGTAACCACGCCATAACCATCTTGCCAGTATAGCACATCGCCCAGCCCGCTTTCGTTGTTTATGTAATGTGACGAAGCGCCCTTGAGGTTCTTGGCTACATCCGCAACCAGTATCGTTGGTGTAAGCGAAACTAATACATGCACGTGATCGGTGGTTCCATTAACCGCATGCAATTGATAGCCAAGCTGCCCACATTTATAACTGATGTAAGGAAATAGCCTCTCCTCCACTGTTGGTGTGATCAGCGCAAGGCGGTTTTTTGTGCTCCAAACGTAATGATACACCAATCGATAATAGGCTCCAATCCGTTTCATTCTTTCCTCGTCCCTCCCCAACCCGCAAAGCGGGTTTCCCACCTCAAGGCGTCGGATTCATCCGATGCCGTCCCACGCCACCCGATGCCGCCCCACGCCACCCGATGCCATCCCGCGCCATCCGATGCCGCCCCACGCCATCCGATGCCGTCGCGCGCGCACCTCCCCATTATAAGTCTGCCTGCACCAATATTGCCGCCGCCAGCGCCTCGCCCACCGCTTGGTCGCGCATCATCGCTTCCATATCGCCGTGCAGCGGATGGAAATCCAGGTCATTGCCTGCCACCAGGGAGGCAAAGTTTTGGTGGGTAGCCAGCCGTACCCCATGCCCCGCGCTTTTCAACCCCCTCCCCAGCGCCACGTAAGGGCGCACATCCCCTTGTGTTCCCGGTGCAATGATCGTGATGTTCATTGCGCTCCGTCATCCTCCCCAACCCGCCCCGCGGCCATCCCTCTCCCCTGCTACCTCATTCGAATGCCGCAAAACCCGCAAGCCCTAATTCCGCACATACACGTTGCGTATCTGCGAGATGCGCTGCGGTCGGTTGGGCATACTCAAGGCACCACAGCAATTGGTAAACCGGGCGCCGTTGTGGATACAGCGGCTCGATGGGGCAGATTGCCTCATACGCCGCCCAGAACTCACCACTCACCATCCCTTTCCAGAGCTCAAGCCGCGCCAAATCCGTTTCGTGATACCCTGCCCATGCCTTATCAAAATCCAGGATCGTTGCCAGATGCCACTGCCCCTGCCGGTGCTGAAAAAGGATGTTGTGCTTGTGAAGATCTTCGTGACACAGACTTGCCTGGCGAACCTCCCCAAAAAGAGAGCGCCTTTTCTCCAGCACCGAGAAAAACACTTCGCGCAAACGTGCGCTCTGAATGATCGAACCAGCGTGTTCTGTCAATGCCGTTAAGTATGGTTGACCACCCGGAACACTTCCCTCCATCACGGGTTCGCCGAACATGGGAAAGCGGATCGTATGCAATTGGGCTACTGCATTTCCCATTTGTTGGTAGGCGTCGGCCAATTCTTCTTGGCTCATCTGTTGTTGCGCGACCGCCCACTCTTGTCCTGGGATATGCGTCTTGATAAAGTATCGCCACGGCCAGGCCTGATAAGACATGTTGACAGCCACCACCTCAGGCATGGGGATCGTCGTGTGTGTTGCCACGAGATGATGGAGACTGGCGGTTCGTTCAAAAGGGCAAGCCAGTGGCGCTTCAGGCCCCGCAAGTTTTATCACCACTTCAATAGACGGATGGCGGAGTTGGACAAGTAGAACGAGATAATCGTGCTGCTGATTGCCGACCTGATAGCCGATCCATTCTACGCTTGAGCCGAATGTCTGCCGGAGTAGTTGCAACAACAGATCAGGAGAGATCATGGTTTCCATTTGTGATCTTCAGGTGCTCCTGCGCGGCTTTCTGTTGGGCGGCCCATCTTGCGGATTTCCCGCGCCCGCTGGATCAGCCCGTTGAATTCCATAGCATACCTTCCTATCTGACCAGTTCTTATCCTTCAATCGCTTGTCTTTGAAATGGGCGTTTCCAACAAATACAAAGAAAACGTGCTGACAACATCTGTCCTGCCTCTGGATCGTATCTCTCTGCGCGTGATTTGTCCTCGCCTCAGCACACGCCAGCCGCTCAGTTCAAGGGTTTTTTCCAACCCGAATTCGAAATCATATTCAACCACTAAAACCAATCCACCCGGGCGAACACTTTGCTGGATGTTGTGTAGCCCCACCATTAACCTTTCCTTGCCGGCAGGAGCATAGGGATAATCTCTTACCAGCAGGTTGAGGATAATTTGTTTGCAATATGCCACATCAAGGTTTCGCGGCAAATTCTGGTTCAGTACAATGTTCCCTCTGCGAAACTCGGGAAGCCGCTTGCGTTCGATTAGCTCATACAGACCGGGGGGATATGCGTCTTGGGTTGATTGGGCGCGCCGGTCATTCAACTCCGCAACGTAATGACTGATCTTCTCTGGCGAAACCTCCCGATCAAACAGATCGATGCCATAGCAAATTGAATCCTCTGCTTCAAGCGCCAGCCCAAACGTTGTTAACCCCTTCCCGCAGCCAAAATCGCAGATCCTCAAACCCGCAGGCTGTACACCCAGCAGATCTAGCTCTTCTCGGATGTCTTCCCTGACGAAATCCAGATATTTGAAATAGTGAGACGCTTCAGAAACCATTCTGTTTAGAACCTAACTGTTTTCCTGTCAGATCTTCCATATCGCACCTCACTCATATACTCACCACTGCACCGTAAAAATTTCCAGGTGCTTCTTCGCCCGCGCCGGGGTTCTCGTCGCCTGGAGAACATCGTCAAAGCGCAACGCCCCCTGCTCAATCAAGCGCGGGATGGCGTGTTGGATCTCATCCGCGTGCTCCTCCCGTCCCCAATAGATGATCCCCAGCGAAGTGACCATCCCATCCGCGTAGAGGATCGGCTGGTTTAGTTTATGGTAGAAAGCCTCCAGGCGCTCCACCGGCAGATTATAGGCCTCATAGGCCACGCTCGTGCCCATCCTTCTCCCGTTCTCTACTGCTTTTGGAACCAATCGTGATAAGGGATCAGCTCCACCAGCCTCGCTGTCTTGTCGCGGTCCAGGATCACTTCCGTCTCCAGGTTTCCCTCGTCGATCTGACGGATGAACTCCCGGCAACGCCCGCAAGGTGAGAGCACATAAGTGCTGCCCTGCTCATCCAGCCACACCGCCACGATCTTCGCAATCCGGAACTCCCCCGCCGTCACCATCGCCGCCATCGCGCTGTGCTCCGCGCAAAAACCGATCCCCGACCCGGCATCGATGCACACCCCCAGGTAGATATTGCCCCGCTCCGTCACCAGTGCGCAGCCCACATTCCCGACAATGTACTCGCCGATCCGCCGCGCGTTGACCACCGAACTGGCTTTTGCGATCAACTCCTCATTCGTGATCATAGGAACTCCCCCTTTGCCACGATGATGCTCCTCCCCCCCACCGCGATGTCGATGCCCCCCTGCCTCTCCCCCGCCCGCAGCAGCAGCAGCGACGGTCTGCCGATCTCGTAGCCCTGCTCAACCCGCAGGTCAATTTGCTCGCTGCCGAAATAGCGCTGCTTCACCAGGTAGCCCGCCAGGCAGCCATTCCCGCTGCCCGTCGCTGGGTCTTCCGGCACCCCGTAATAATCCACGAACACCCGCACGCTCAGGTCGTTGCCCGCCTCGTGCGCCTCGGGGCAAAAGATCAAAATGCCCTTTGCTGCCGTGTTCTCGATCAATGCAAAATACTGCTCCAGGTTCACCTTTGCCCTCTTCAATGCCCTCAGATCTTTCAATGGAACAATGAAAAAGGGCAGCCCCGTGGACACTTCCTCGATCGGGAAGCGCTCGTCGATCTCCCCCCTCTCCAGCCCCAGCACATCCGCCAGGGTATCCACCGTGTGCTGCGCCCCAAACTGCGGCTGCAACTGCCGCATCCAACCCCTGCCGTCCGCCCCGAAAGTGACCGGGATCTGCCCCGCCTTCAAATTCAGCCTCACCCCCTCCGCCTTCCCGTTCAGCATCTCGCTCCCGATCACATGCGCCGTGCCCAGGGTCGGGTGACCCGCAAAGGGCACCTCCTCCTTGGGCGTGAAGATGCGCACATCATAGCCGCCATCGCACAGCTCGTCCGACAGGATGAAGGTCGTCTCAGAGAAATTGATCTCCCTGGCAATCTGCTGCATCGCACCCGCCGGGATGTCCCCCGCCTCCCTGAAAACAGCCAGCTGGTTCCCCGCATACTTCTTCTCAGCAAAAACATCCAGGATGTAGAAGGTGTGTCGTCTCATCATCTTTTCTCCATCGTAGTTATTGATTTCCATCCCTATCCCTTGTGCCCCGTAATTAAGAAGACGGATTTGTTAAAACAGATCCCCTCGCTTCGCCGGAACCTCTGCAGATCGTTGAAGATCGCCTCTTTCAGCCTTTGCTGCGTGCTTTCCTCGATCTTATCCAGGATATCTTCCCAGCCGAGCCCCCGCATCTGCCGCCACCATTCTTCCTCGTCTGTGGAGACAAAGGTCATGGAGTGTGAAGTAATCTCGATATCCTTGAAGCCAGCATTGCGAAAGATCAGCTCATATCCCTCTGCTTTCTCGTAAGACATGCCAACGGGTCGCTCAGCAAGGTAGTCCGGATTTTCCAGCATCGCCGGGTAGTGCCGCAGCACCTCGTTTTCCATCCAGGTCACATCCTCCTGCGCCTCCCAAGAACAGCAGACGAACCTGCCGCCGCTGCGCAATACACGGAATATCTCGGGCGTTTTTTGGTCCGGTTTGCTGAACTGGAATTGCTCGAAATCGAAGCACTCGTACCACCCCATAAAGCCGCAAATGGCAAGGTCAAACACCCCGTCTGGGAAGCCCAGGTTCTTCGCGTTCATAAAAGCCACCCGGGCATTCTTGACATTCTTCTGCTCTATCCTAGAGCGCGCAGCGGGCGTTCAACCCGGGCAGATATCAATCCCCACCACGTACCCCTCTCCTCCTGCCCTCTCCGCCGCCGGGAACAATGAAGACCCCGTGCCGCAGCCCACATCCAGCACCCACGCCCCCTGTGAGATGCCTGCCCTCTCCGCCAGCATCAGCCCAAAATAATCCCAGTAATCCGGTCCGCCGGGAGGTGTATAAATAGGCCTGCTCCATATTCTGCTCATCTGCTAGCCTCCTTCTATTGCGCTCCTGGTGATCTTGACCACGATCCCCGACGCCGTCGGGTCGGGGCAGCGTACAAATTCCGTCGTCACCCCCTCGGGATCAATCCCTTTTTCGTAGGGTGTGCCGCGTGCTGGCCGTGAAGAAATAATCCCGCACCAGGCTGCCCGCGCTGTGAAACTGTACCAGAATCATGGACGCAGCGCCCCTTCCTCCGCCTGCCCTGCTTTGTGCAGTACCAGGCAGAGCGCGCTACCGATCAGGTATAAGATACCCACGATAAATGCAACGGCGGAGAAAGTCATCTCTTTTGAAAGTTGCAGGGCAGGGTCTGCCAGCGACACCAACGCGGCTGGAATGAACAATAAACCTCGCAACGTATAAATGGCGCCGATCAATAAGACACCTAGCCTAAGGAATGGCAATTTCCTGAAGTTTCCTGCTGCTGAAAAGGCATATAAGGCACAAATGACGAAGATCACCGAGAGTCCTAAAGTGACAACGGCTGGAATGGGCGATCCCGTCTCAGCCCATACAGCCATCTGTTCTCCTGCATCGAAGTATCGATATGCTAGAGCGCCTATGAAAATAACCACCAGGTGAAGAATTGCAATGGCGATATTGAGCAAGCCACCTATCCTTAGGAAATATTGACCGGTCTTATACATTGACACTCCTGTGATAGTTATACTTGATCAGCGTATCTAGCTATACGCCTCCCCATACTCCAACAGCGCCAGGATCTCCGCCGCCAGCCCCACGCATTCCTTGCCGTGATCGATGAAATAGTGTATCGGCTGGGGTGAGTCTGCGCGCACCGCATCCCCCGCCTGGCGGGTGAAGTACCACACATTCTGCGCAAAGCTCCACTTATTCGCCCGCGGCAGCCTGTCCCAGCGTTCCGCCCCCAGGCGCGCGGCGTACCAGCGCAGTTCATCCACAACCGAGAGCAGGCGGCGCGCATCCTGCTCATCCCCACCAGCCCGTTCGAGCAACCCGCGGTAAGCCTGCTCCAGTTGCTCCAGCATGGCAGGCACCTCTGGGGGCGGCTCTGGCGTGCTGATCTGCGTCACGCGCCCCAGGATATCCTCCACCCGCACCCAGCCGTTGATCTTGCCCATGCTGTTGGCGATCAGGAACTGCTCGCCCTCAATCTCCTGCACCAGGTGCATGATATGGCTGCCATGCCATTTCACATAGACGATATCCCCCACCTGCACATCCTGCGGGTTGACCACCGGCTCAAATGTCAGCGACTGCCCGTGGCGGAGCACATTGCGCATCGAGGCCAGGTCGCCTCCCTCCGGCACCGTCCAGGTAACCGCGCGGCCCTGCTCCAGCGCTTCGAGTCGTGGGTCTTTACCGTGTTTCGACATAGCGCATGATCCGCTGCGTATCCGAGGCCTCCCCCACCTGCACAAACCCCGCCTCCTTGAATGCTGAGGCGATCCCCATATAGCCAGAGTACCCCGTCAGCCTCTTCCCCTCCAGCAAATGCGAGTGCATGTCGATCGGGTAGCCCTCAACGATCTTCGCCCCCTGCTCCACCGCATAGCGCACCGCCCCGCGGATCAGGGTTGTCATCATCCCTCTCCTGCGATAAGGCTTGGCGATAAAGAAGCACACGATCGACCACACCGCCGCATCATCGATCCGCTTCAGAATGCGCGACCGTTCCAGCGCCGCAAACTCCTCCCGCGGACCGATCGAGCACCACCCCACCGGCTGCCCCTCATCGTAGGCGATCACCCCTGGCGCGTGCCCACCCCTGGCAAGGTCTCTCAAGGCAGCCTTCTTTTCCTCGTCTTTCATCTTGCTGAAATCCGCCCGGCGCAAGCGCCAGAACATGCACCAGCAGCCCGAGGTAGCCCTCTGCTGGCTAAACAATGTCGCTAGATCCTGCCAGCGTTCCGCAGTCGCAGGGTAAACGATGATCTCCGGATTGGTCATGCTTCCCTCCTGGCTCTCAATCTTCCACGATCCTGCTCATTGTACATCCAAAAAGCCAGCCAAGGCAAGTAGGGGTATTCACGGATTCCCCTGATCCAGCATCGAACTACCATCCTTTATCCTTGCATCCTGTCATTAATCCCCATTATAATTATCCCCATGAACCCTCCCAAGACCTCCACACCCGTGCCCCACTGGCACACCCTGAAAATCGAAGACATCACCCATGAGCTGGGCCTCGACCTCGCCAGCGGCCTCACCGCCGAAGAGGCCGCCCGCCGCCTGGAACAGCATGGCCCCAACGAGCTGACCGAGCGCGGCGTCAAAAGCCCCTGGGCTATCCTGTGGGAACAGCTTACCGGCATCATGGTCGTCATCCTCATCATCTCCGCCGTCATCTCCCTCGTCCTCAAAGAATATACCGACGCCATCGTCATCCTGGTCATCGTCGTGCTCAACGCCATCCTCGGCTTCACCCAGGAATACCGCGCCGAGCA
>JAFGBV010000152.1 GCA_016932955.1 Anaerolineales bacterium
AAGCCGCCATCCAGGCTTTACGCCAACCATAATTTCCCACCGCCAGGGCACGGGACAACCGCCGCCAGTTCAGGCTGCCTGATCAGATCCGTGCCCCGGCGCAACTCGTCGTCACGGGCACCCCTGTTCGATGAACAACCTGGCACACAAGCCCCGCATCCAGCTTAACTCCCCCCTGCTGCCCATCTTGATGGCAGCGGTTCTGGTCATGCAGTTAATCAACCCCTACCGTGGCTGGGTTATTCTACTGGTCGGCTTGGGTGGAGCCTGGCTGGTCAGCAGCCTCTGGGTGCGCTCGCTGGCCCGCAACCTGCGTCTCAAACGAGAGATGCGCTTCGGCTGGGCTCAGGTGGGTGACCAGTTGGAGGAGCGCCTGACCCTCGATAATAATGGCTGGGCGCCTGCCACCTGGGTAGAGATTGTTGATGATTCCACACTCCCCGGACACACCATCAGCCAGGTGACCGGCATCGGTGGGATGAACACCAACCAGTGGCACACCCAGGGGATGTGCAATCGTCGTGGTCTGTTCACCCTTGGACCGACCGGGCTGCGCACCAGCGACCCTTTCGGCATCTACACCCTTGAAATTGACAACCCCGCCACGCGCACCTTGATGGTCATGCCGCCCATTGTGCCCCTGCCTGCCATCGAAGTGGCTCCCGGCGGGCGCAGCGGCGAGGGTCGTCCACGTGTGAACGCTCCCGAGCGCACCGTCAGCTCCAGCAGCGTGCGCGACTACCTCCCCGGCGATAGTCTGCGTTGGATCCATTGGCGTACTACGGCTCGCCGGAACAAACCTTTCGTACGTATTTTCGATGGCACCCCTGCCGGCGACTGGCGCATCCTGCTCGACCTGCAGGAGGGTGTCCAGGCAGGGCAGGGCATGGATTCTACTGTCGAACACAGTATCATCCTGGCTGCTTCTCTGGCAGACCGTGGCCTGCACCTGCGCAGGGCAGTTGGGTTGGCGGCTAACGGCGCTGAGCTGGTCTGGATGCCGCCCGATGATAGCCCTGCCCATCGCTGGGCTATCCTGCGCGCCCTGGCTCTGGCCGAGCCTGGCAGCACTTCCCTGGGTACCTTGCTGCGTAACATGGAAAAGGACATCCGCTCGCATACCAGCATCATCATTATCACCCCCTCTCTATCTGACGAGTGGGTCGAAGCACTATTACCGCTGATGTGGCGCGGTGTCACACCGACGGTGCTCCTATTAGACATCGCCAGCTTTGGCGGTCAAGGGGATACCCGCCCAATGCTTGGGTTGCTCACCCAGATGGGCGTGGCTCATTACATCATCACCAAAGAATTGCTCGACCGCCCCGAATCCCGCCCCGGGCAGGCTGGTAGATGGGAATGGCGCGTCTCATCGCGCGGTAAAGCCGTCCTTGTCCGCAAGCCAGGGGACATGTCCTGGAGAGGCTTGTAATGTTCGTTCCACAGCTTGTCCAGCGCATCGGCGCACGCCACCTGGTTGTGGCTATGCTCCTGCTCTCTGCCTCCATCACCGTGACCGCCAGCCTGGCTGATTTGGTCAAAGGCATCGATGAAGACCTCTTTTGGATTATTGGCGTAGCTGGCCTGATCGCCGGTTGGCTGCTGTCTCGTAGCCGTCTAAAAGGCTTTCTGGCATCCATCCTTGGCATCCTGTGTGGCGTACTGCTCATCGTTTATCTCCTGGCTGGCCTGGGGAGTCCGCTGGTTGCCATGGCTCGTAGTCTGCTCGCTATGGCAGGCGACTCCTTGCGCTGGAAAGAGCTTGGCCCGCCCAACCCAGCCTTCCTTATTCTGGCACTCCAGGAATTCTCTACTCGCCTCAATTCCCTCGTCACCCATCTTTACACCTGGTTGAACGGCCTGGTCAACCAGCAACCGGTCCTCGACCGCACCGCCCTTACCCTGGTCTGGGGCAGCCTGATCTGGCTGATCACCCTTTGGGCAGCCTGGTGGATTTACCGTCGCCGGCAGCCCCTGGCAGCAATCTTACCCATGGCAGCCATCCTGGCGGTAATGCTGAATTACACTCGTGGCAATCCTCACTTGCTGGTTCCATTTGTCGTCATCACCCTTGGCTTGATGGGCCTGGTATCTTTTGATCGCCAGCAGCGCCGTTGGCTTGCCAGGCGTGTGGACTACGCCGAGGATATCGTCATGGACGTGGGCATGACAGTTTTTTTCTTGACCCTGTTGCTCACCATTGCCGCCGCCGCCGCACCCTCCCTCTCCATTCGCCAGGTGATCAATTTCGGGCAGAAGGTTTACCAGCAATTTCAAGGCGACACGCAACAGATGGCTGAATCGTTGGGCGTATCGCCTTACCAGCCACCCGATCCACTGGACAATGCAGCCTCCGGTGGATTGCCCCGCCAACATCTGCTTAGGTCGGGTCCGGAGCTCTCCGAACGGGTAGTGATGACCATCAGGACGAATGACCTACCGCCCATCTCCGTTCAGGAAGCCATTTCACTCAGCCCGCCCGCTTACTACTGGCGCGCCATCACCTACGATGAGTATACCGGGTATGGATGGCAAACCTCTGACACCCTTAATTATGTTTATCAGGCTGGTGAACCCGCTCTGGAAGAATTACCTCCCGCCAGTAGTGCCCTGCGCATCGTTAATCAGCAGGTTGAGTTTGCCCAGGATCTGGGTGGCCTCTTATATGCTGCTGGTGAATTGATTACTGTGGACAAAAATTACAAAGTAGCCTGGCGCTTGCCCGTTGATCAGGGAGCTGACCCCTACGGCATCTTGCTGGAATCTGCCTCTTACCGTGCGCAATCTCTGCTGATCTTACCCAGCATCCCACAGCTCCAGCAAACCGCTCAGTCATACCCTGCCTGGCTCGAGGAGCGCTATTTGCAGCTTCCTGAGGGGCTGCCTGCCCGCCTGCGCAATCTGGCTGGTGAGTTGACCGCCAATGCAGTCACCGCATATGACAAGGCTCAGGCCATCGAAACCTACCTTCGCTCGTTCACCTATAACCTGGATGTTCCTTCACCACCGCCGGGCCGGGATGTGGCAGATTATTTTCTCTTCGAATTACAACAGGGCTATTGCGATTATTACTCCACTGCCATGGCAGTCCTTGCCAGGCTCAATGGCTTACCATCGCGCCTGGCAATTGGCTACGCCTCTGGCAGTTATGACTCTGTCAACGCTCGCTACATCGTCTCGGAAGCCGATGCCCATTCCTGGGTGGAAATCTACTTTCCAGACCTCGGCTGGGTGACCTTTGAACCGACCGCTGGAAGACCGCCGATCAATCGCTCGGATCAAAATGCCACCATGATCTCGCTGCCAGATTTGAAACCCGCTCAGGGATTTAACCTGCTAGAATGGCTGCGCACCTTCACCTGGCTTAGTTGGCTCAAGGTGGCTGCCTGGATGATTGGTATAGGCATCTTGTTGTGGTTGGCCAGTGATTTTCCACGACTGCGCCGCAAACCTCCCGCCGCTGCCATAGGCCACCTTTACATACGCCTGCTGCACCGTGCCCAACGCCTTGCAACCGCCCAAACCGGCGACACGCCCTACCAGTTCAATGCACGTATGCAGCAGCGCATCGACAACCTGCCCGCCTTCGGCTATTCGCTGCTCGCCCCAGCCTTGCCCGATGTTGAACGCCTGGCAGACTTGTACACCAGGGCAGCATATAGCCCGGTTCCTCCCGACAGTTTCAAGCGTTCCCTGGCAATCCGTAGTTGGAAAAACATACGCTTGCGCCTGTGGTTGGCGGATACATGGCTGCGCTTGAAAGCCAGAATCACCCGAGATTGATAACTATAAAAAAGGAGATAAGACATGGACTATCGCAAGTTAGGCCGTACCGGCCTGAAAGTTTCCGAGCTGTGCATGGGTACTATGCAATTCGGTTGGACCGCTGACGAAGCCCTATCCTTCCAGATTCTCACCGCCGCTTACGAAGCCGGGATCAGCTTCCTGGATACCGCTGACGTTTACTCCCGCTGGGTGCCCGGTAACCCCGGCGGCGTGGCAGAGACCATTATCGGCAAATGGCACAAACAGAACGCTATCCCACGCGAAAAGCTGGTCATCGCCACCAAGGTGCGCGGCAAGATGGGCGATGGGCCCAATGACGAGGGATTATCGCGGGTTCATATCATGCAGGCTGTTGAAGCCTCCCTGCGCCGTCTGGACACAGACTATATCGATCTCTACCAGACCCACTTCTTCGACGAAAACACCCCCATCGAAGAAACGCTGCGCACCCTGGATGACCTGGTTCACCAGGGCAAGGTGCGCTACATCGGCTGCTCGAATTACCCGGCCTGGCGCTTGACCGAAGCGGTCTGGACCTCTGAAACATATAACCTGGCGCGTTATGATTCGCTCCAGCCACATTACAGCCTGGTGCATCGGGACGAGTTCGAGCGCGAGCTGGCAGAGGTCTGCCGCACCTACGGCATTGGCGTCATCCCCTACAGCCCTCTGGCTGGCGGCTTCCTGACCGGTAAGTACCGCAAGGACCAGTCTACACCCGAGAGTGCCCGCCAGGGGGGTGTCCAGCGTCGTTATTACAACGACCGCAGTTGGGCAATCTTGGATGCGGTCGACAAACTGGCTCAAGAGAAGGGTAAGAGCATCTCTCAAATTGCCCTTGCCTGGCAGTTGAGCGACCCGGTTATCACCAGCCCAATCATCGGCCCGCGGACGTTGGAGCAATTGAAGGATAATCTTGGCGCCGCCGGCTTGCGGCTAAGCCAGGCAGAAAAATCCATCCTGGACGATGTCAGCCAGTGGCAAGAGAGGTAAGAAATCAGCGAGCGGCCTTTGAGCCGCTCGCTGCCTTTTTCTAGGTTATTCTACACAAGAACACTGATCAACGTCCGCAAGCTGAGGGCAATGATCAGGATACCCACCAGACCCATCAACAATTTGGTAGGCAGGCGCCTGGTGGCAAAGGCTGCCAGCGGCGCTGCCATACCACCACCGATCAGCAAGCCCACAATGATCGGCCAATTCTGGAATAAGCCGCCCAAGGTAAGCAGGAATGTCACTGACTCGGCAAAGGTTACAAAGAACTCCGACGAGTTCACCGATCCAATCGAGAAGCGAGGATTGTTACCACGTGCCATCAGTGTGGTGGTGACCACCGGTCCCCAGCCGCCGCCGCCAATCGCATCCATAAAACCGCCGATCAGCCCCAGCGGTGAAATCCAGGTGATTACCCGCCCCTCTTTGCCATTCTTCCTTAGAGCCCGCCACAAGATAACAAAACCCATGATCATCAGATAACCCGATATCCACGGCTTGATCACATTGCCGTCTATCGAGGTGAGCAAATAAGCCCCTGCAATGCCCCCCAGCACCCCCGGGATGATCAATTTCTTGAAGGTTTCTTTATCGACATTGCCAAGTTTCCAATGTGTGATTCCCGAGATTCCGGTCGTGACCACCTCCGCCATATGCACACAGGCACTGGCAACCGCTGGCGGCACCCCCACACTCAACAGGAATGTGTTGGAGCTGACCCCATACGCCATGCCCAGCGCACCATCGATCATTTGCGCCAGAAAGCCCACCCCAATGAAAATCAGAAAGGTCGTTATGGTGAAGTCTCCGGTGAAGTCCATTTTCATTCTCCTTTATTAAAATTAGTTCTTCGAACTATTCGATTTGTTCTATTATATCTACTGTATTAGTAGTATATTGTCCAAAAATTTTTTGTGGTCACCTCCTCACGCGGAGCAAACCACACGCTCTATGCTTCTAGATTGTTTTGATCTTGCTTTACAACTTCCACTCGCCGGGCTACATCCGCCAGCGTGGTATAGTCCAGGATATTGGCGATTGCGTTACGGACATCTAGCATCACCAAACGCAGCCCGCAGCTCTCCTCACCAGGGCATGCACACTTTTCATAGGCTGTCTGGCTGACACAGGTAACTGGAGCCAAGGGGCCATCTAAAATGCGCAACACCTGCCCCAGAGTGATTTGGTTTGCTGGTTTGCTCAGATAGTACCCCCCGCCACTTCCCATCCGGCTTCTCACCAGCCCTGCATTCTTGAGAGTCAGCAAGATCTGCTCAAGGAACTTAACCGGGATTTGCTCGTTGGCTGCAATTTCCTTGATCTGCATCACACCACCCGGGTCTGGCATGGAAGCTAATGCCATTAGCGCCCGCATCCCATATTCACCACGCTTAGATACCTTCATACGCCTCCATCTTCTACTTGTTCTATCATCTATACTTGATTAATTGTTATAGTACCCGCAATCAAGACTCCTGTCAAGCCCAGATTCGTTCTCACTTATCTACCTGCAAAGGTAAAAATCCCTTTCCCAGTACCTCCTGCGCCGGTGTAACAATCACAAATGCCTGCGGATCCTGCGCTGTGACGATCGCTTTCAAGTTGGCGATTTCCGTCACCGTCAGCGCACACATCAAGACTCCATGCGGCTTGCCGGTGTACATGCCTTTGCCGCTCAACTCAGTCACCCCGCGCTTCATTTTGTCCAGCACCGCCTTCCCCACCTGTTCTGGTTGATCGGTAATGACCAGTGCCAGATACTGGCTACGTCGTTCTCCATGTCTGAACCAGGCTGACCAGCGCCGGGTCGACTGCCCTGCACGCACTGCCTCTGCCACCCCTGAATCATCCACCGCATAGCGCGGCAGCACCTCGCCCGAGGCGGCGTGCATGCCAGCCGTCAGGAAAGCCGTCAGGAACAAAAATGTATAGAAGATGATACCCACCACCATGAAGAACCAGCCCGGGACGAACCAGAACGAAGCCCGTTCCAGTACCTCAGCCAAATTCTGCGCCGGCTCCGGATGTAACCAGAGCTTCCCCAGCCATGCCAACCCCATAATAGTATACAAATAAATATAGTTGCGCCGCAGACGGCGTCCCAGTGCTTCCCAATTCGAAATCGGAAAATGTGGGTGCAGCAGATTCTCTGCCAGGCTCTCCGCCCAATCGGGGTCAGGCGCAAACGGTGGCACCAGCATGGCGGCAAAGAAATCGGTCTCCATCAGCCGCACCCGCGAGCTCCACACCTCATAATAGCGGTAACGCCGCGCCTCTATCATCCAGAACAGCGTTACCAGCAGGATGTTAAGCAAAATCACTGCATAATTGCCCTCTTGCTGCCCAAAAGCGATGCTCAACGCTGCTGCTGTGGTCACCACCGCCCAGTTTGTAGTCGTATCCAGGCGCGTTCGCCAGATATTGGCACGCGAGATCTCCGCCCGGAAGAAATGCACCATTGCGGTGGTGAAATCGTTCGAGCGCAGCTTATATCCACGGTAAGTCCACACTGGCTCAGCCATATCATCGCCAGAGTGGGGAGTTTGCCTGCTTTCTGATGGTTCGTTAATCATATTTCCTTGACTTTCCAGGTTATTTCCTGATAAAATCCTTCAAATTAAAGTTATATCAGACTTGATGTGGCCCGAAATGGAGCATATTATGACCGTATTAGATGAAACCCAAGTTGAAAGTGTCAACCTTACCCAGCCAGCTGCCGAAGCTGTCCGTAATTTGATGGAACAGAAGAACCTGCAAGGCTATGCCCTGCGCGTCTTTGTCCAGGGCGGCGGTTGTTCAGGCATCCAATACGGACTGGCTCTGGATAACAA
>JAFGBV010000153.1 GCA_016932955.1 Anaerolineales bacterium
CTCCCCACAGATACGATGGCCGGATCTCCTGGATCGAGCTTGCGCGAAACAATCGCCTGCACCGCCAGGATTACGTGGGCTGCAATTTGAATCGGATCAGTCACTTCATGGGGGCGTGCGCCGTGACCACCCCGGCCCTTAATGGTTGCAAACCAGGAATCCACTCCACCGGAAGCAGGCCCCACCAATGTGCCAATCTGGCCTACTGGTGTAACCGGGTCAACGTGTAGCGCCAGAATACAGTCAACATCGTCCAGTGCTCCGTCCTGGATCATACGCGTTGCACCGCTTTTCCCTTCTTCATCCCCTTTTTCCTCAGAAGGCTGGAATATAAATCGCACCGATCCTGCCAATTCCTGTGTGGCTAGCAAGGTGGCTGTGCCAAGTGCCATGGCGGTGTGTGAATCGTGACCGCAGGCATGCATGACACCCGGGTTGTTCGATGCATAAGGAGCATCATTTGCTTCCAGGATGGGAAGGGCATCCATGTCAGCCCGAATAGCCACCTTTGGTTTCCCTTCACCGAAATCAGCAATCACCCCGGTTCGGCCCACTCCCATGCGCACCTTGAAACCAAGTCCAGTCAGTATCTCAGCAGCCCGGGCTGCTGTGCGTTTCTCTTCAAAACCGAGTTCGGGATGACGGTGAAAATCCCTTCGCCAGGAAATCAGACGGTCTTCAATCGCTTTTGCTTTTTGATACATGCTGGTTTCCCTTTCAGATTATTGTGATCATTGGATTGTTATTTTTACCCTCTGAGTTCGTTTAATGCATTTATTAATAACCCATCCAGCTCAGTTTCCTGGTGCGGGTATAATGGTTCAACATTGTGTTCATTGATAAGCTGTTCAGCTTCGGCTTGAGCACGCTCTGCCATGCCTTCTCTTCCGCCTCGATCCCAGCTTTCCCAGGCGCTCCGTTCTGCCAGGTGGGTGATTAACAGCTCTCCAGACCGTAAATACTGGCGTGTGTGCGGTTGTGCCAGGAAGTTGCGGGACCCATCTAAAGCTGAGCGGATCACATCTACTGCCAGAGATTCCTCATCGATATCGAATCCGCGCCTTAAACGGCGAACGCCGGCCGCTATTTCGCTGTCGCACACGATTTGCGCGTGCGAACCCATTACTCCCGCTTCCATCTCACCGATTCCGGAAAGCTCGTCGGCGCCAGCCAGCGCAGGCAGGAGGGCGTTGAGGGCGCGCTCGAAGCCGTTCTGGGCATCGAGGGTGTGGGCGTTGGTGGAGAAGCCGTAGACGTTTACCGGCAGGCCGTAATGGTGGCCGATCTGGACGGTGACGGCGGAGGCAATGCCCAGCTCCACGCCGCCCCAGACGGAAATGCCGGTGCGCGGCTCCATCATCGCCAGCCGCCCGCAGTAGATGATGGGCAGACCAGGATTGACAAGCTGGGCGAGGACGAGGGCGCTGAGTACTTCGGCGTTCTGCTGGGCAACTGCCCCGGCGATGGTGAAGGGTGCGGTGGTGCCGGCGGTGGGGCAGGGCAGGGGAGCAAAGGTGATGCCCAAGCGGGCGATCTCGATGATGGCTTCTGCCTCGTGATCGGGGATGGTCAGTGGGCTGACGGGAGAAAGGGCAAGGCTGAGGAACTGGGCTGGGTCGCCGATCACCTCAGCCATGTGGACGGCAAAGCGCACCTCTGCGGCGTACTGGACGCCGGGCCCCTGGAGAGGCTTGAGGGTGAAGGGGAGGGCATAGCGGTACATGGCGAGGGACATGAGGCTGCCCGGTGCATCGCAGGGGGTGAAGAAGGGGGTGATGGTGCTGCAATTGGGCAGGGCGTCGAGCAGGCGAGTGGAATCACGCACATCTTGAACGGAGGCGGGGCGGCGGGCGCCGGTGGCGAAATCGAGGATATCGCGCGCCCCGCCCAGGTTGTGGAAGTAGAGGGCGCCATCGCCGAGGGTCTTAGTGACTCCACCGCGGCCGCGCAGGGTTGGGCGCTTGCCTGCCTGGGCGATGCAGGCTTCTACCAGTGCGGGAGGGATGTGGACGTGGTCGCCATCCAGGCGGGCGCCCGCCGCGGCGAGCAGGTCGCGGCTGGGCGGGTGGGTGAGGGTCATGCCGGTCTGGTCGAGGATGCGCAGGGTTGCCTGGTGGAGACTCTCGACTTCCTGGGGGGTGAGAAAAGCGAAGTGCATGATCATGTCCTTTCAAGGTGCTGGGCCAGGAAGGCTACCCGGCGCAGCTCGGAATCGAGGATGTTTTCCATTTTCAGGAAAGTGTGGCCTTCATCTTCATAGATCTTCAACTCGGCTGGCTTACCGGCAGCGATGAGGAGATTGTAGGCTTCGATCGAATCAAGGGCCTGGCAGCGCACATCCTGGCGGCAGCAGATGAGCTGGAGGGGGGCCTGGATGCGGTCGAGGTGAAAGAGGGGTGAGCGCTCTCTCCAGCGCTCGAAATCCTGCACGGGATCGCCGAAGTTCTCTTCGGTCCAGTGCTGCAGATCGGGGCGATCCTGGCTGTGGTTGGAGAACCAATTCAGGAAGGGGACGACGGCTGAGCCTGCTGCCCAGAGATTGGGGTAGCGGGTGAGGCAGGAGGCGGTGAGGTAGCCACCGTGGCTGCGACCGGTGAGGGCGATGCGCTTGGGGTCAGCCAGCCCTGCGCGCGCGAGGAAGGCGGCGCTGGCGGCAATATCATCGGCATCGACGCCGCCGTAGTCAAAGCGGCTGGATAATTGCCAATCACGCCCGTAGCCGGTGGAGCCGCGGTAGTTGGGGGCGAGGATGACCCAATCCCGGCTGGCGAGGTGAGCCATCAGGGGGTACCACAGGAAGTCGAAATGCCAATCGGGGCCGCCATGGATGACCACCACGGCAGGCTGGGGACCTGGGCGGGGGGAGCGGTAGAGCAGGGCGGGGACGGGCGTGCCATCCATGCCGGGGTAGGTGATCTCTTCTGGCATGGGAAAATCCGCGGGGGAGAGACCCTCGGGCAGGGAATGGGTGAGCTGCTGCGGGCTGCCATCGGCAAGCGAAAGCAACCAGAGATCGGCGGGGTGGCGAGGGTTATCGAAGGCAAAGAGCAGGCTGCGCCCATCGGGGGTGAAGAGGGGGTGGTAATGGGCGCCAGGCTCGACTTCGAAAAGGCGTGGCTCTTCGCCCAGGGGGTGCAGCGCCAGCCAGGAGCGCGCCCCGCGGCTGAGCACGTAGGCCAGGGACTTGCCATCTGGCGACCAGGCGGGGTGGCGCTTCTGGCCTTTGCCAGTGGTGAGCCATTCGAGCTTGCGACTGTGGATATCGTATATCCCGATCTGGTAATCACCGCTGAAATTGGAGGAAAAAGCCAGGCGGGCGCTGCAGGGAGACCAGGCGAGGTGGCGGGCGTTGAGCGGGCTGCCAGCGCTTGCGATGGGCAGGGCTGGACTACCGGCGAGGGGAACGATGAAGGCGGCGTGATCCTGGCCGCCAGCCTCAGTCTCTACCGCCAACCACGCGCCATCCGGCGACCAGGAGAGGTTGCAGGCTGGATAGGGGGCGGCGAAGACCAGGCGCGGCGCGCCCCCCTGGGCGGGCAGGCAGTAAACATCGAATTTGCCGGAACGGTCGCTGATGAAGGCGACCTGGCTGCCATCGGGTGACCAGGCAAAGAAAGGCTGGAGCGAGCCAGCGCCCTGTGGGGTGAGGTCCGTCTCCTGACCATCAGCCAGGGTGCGCAGGATGAGATGGAACTGCTCGGCACCCTCGGTATCGACGGCATAGAGCAGTCGGGCGCCATCGGGGGAATAGAGCGGTGAAAATTTGCCGCCGGGGCCACTGGTGAGGGGCAAAGGCTGCGAGCAGAGAGGCAGGGAACACTGGAAGATCTCCCAACTGCCGGCGGGGTTCCAGGAAAATGCCAGGCGTTTACCGTTGGGCGAAATGCTAAAGCCCATCTCGGTCTCTACGCAGGGCACACGGAGTAAGACACTCAGGTCGAGCATAGGAAGAGGCTTGATCTGTTTGGCGGGTTGCTCCCGACCAACACAGATCAAGATATGTTATGGCAGGCAGCCCAGTGGCTGGGAGCTACCTCGCGCCAGACGGGCGTTTCCTGGCTGCAGATGGGGCTGGCGAGAGGGCAGCGGGGATGGAAACGGCAGCCAGGCGGGGGATCGATAGGGCTGGGTACATCGCCAGGCAGGATGATGCGCTGGCGCTGGCGGTCTTTGACTGGATCGGGCAGGGGGACGGCAGAAAGCAGGGCGGTGGTATAAGGGTGTAGGGGGTGATCGTAAAGCTCGTTGCTATCGGCCAGCTCGACGATCAGGCCGAGGTACATCACCGCCACGCGGTCACAGATGTGGCGCACCATGCTCAGGTCGTGGGCGATGAAGAGGTAGGTGAGAGCAAGCTGATCTTGCAACTGCTCGAGCAGGTTGACGACCTGGGCCTGGATGGAAACATCCAGGGCTGAAATGGGCTCGTCGCAAACGACGAAGAGGGGGTTGGAGGCCAGGGTGCGGGCGATGCCAATGCGCTGGCGCTGACCGCCGGAGAATTCGTGGGGGAAGCGGTTGATCAGACGCCCGCTCAGACCGACGAGGCTCATCAGCTCCTGGACGCGCTCGGTGCGCTCGGCCTCGGTTTGGAGCAGGCGGTGGACACGGATGGGCTCGCTGATGATGGCGTTGACGGTCCAGCGCGGGTTGAGCGAGGCATAGGGGTCCTGGAAGATCATCTGGGCTTTGCGGCGGATGGCGAGCAGATCGGGGCCGCGAGCCTGGAAGATATCCTGCCCGGCGATGGAGACGTGTCCGGCGGTGGGCGGGTAGAGGGCGAGCAGGGTGCGCCCGGCGGTGGTCTTGCCACAGCCCGATTCACCTACCAGGCCGAGGGTCTCGCCGCGGGCGATGGTGAAGGAAATACCATCCACGGCGCGCACTGCCCCCTCTTTGTGCTGGAAGAGCATGCCACGGGTGATGGGGAAGTGTTTGGTGAGGTTTTCAACCCGGACCAGGGGTTCGGCAGCGTTCATCGTAAGGCTCCTGTCTTGATATCTACCCAGCAGGCGACGGTGTGAGCGGGGGCGAGTTCTAGCAGGGGCGGAGTCTGATGGCGGCAGCAATCTTGCACGTATTCGCAGCGGGCGGCGAAGGGACAGCCGCGCGGCTCGACGAGCAGGCTGGGGGGAGCGCCGGGAATCGACTTCAGGCGCTTATCACGGCGGCGGTCGGCGCGCGGCAGGGCGCCAAGCAGGGCCTGGGTGTAGGGGTGAAGGGGATCCTGGTAGAGGGAGAGAACATCGGCGCCTTCGACGATCTGCCCGGCATACATGACGATGACGCGGTCTGCGATGCGTGCGACGACGCCCAGGTCGTGGGTGATCCAGATGACGGCCATGCCAGATTGGTCGCGCAGGCGGGTGACCAGTTCGACGATCTGGGCCTGGATGGTGACATCCAGGGCGGTGGTGGGCTCATCGGCAATAAGCAGGCTGGGTTCGCAGGCCAATGCCATAGCGATCATCACCCGCTGGCGCATGCCGCCGGAGAATTGGTGCGGGTAATCACACAGGCGGCGGGAGGCTTCGGCAATGCCGACCATATCGAGCATTTCTACGGCACGGTCGCAGGCGGCGGCATTATCCATTTTGAGGTGGAGGCGGAGGGCTTCGGTGATCTGACGCCCGATGGTCAGGACGGGGTTGAGGGATGTCATGGGGTCCTGGAAGATCATGGCGATCTCTTTGCCGCGTACGGCCTCCATTTCGGTCTCGGTGAGGCGGAGCAGGTCGCGGCTGCGGTAGATAGCTTGGCCGGAGGTGATCTTGCCGGGGGGGATGGGGATGAGACCGAGGATGGACATCATGCTGACCGATTTGCCACAGCCGCTTTCACCGACGATGGCAAGGGTTTCGCCCTCGCTGACGTGGAAAGTGATGCCGTTGACGGCGTGCACCGTCCCCTCGGGGATGTGAAAGCAGGTGCGCAGGTCTTGGACTTCGAGCAGGGGTGTGGTGACCATGGCGCTCCTTTATACTGCCCGGCTACGGGGGTCGATGGCGTCGCGCAAGCCATCGCCGAGGAAGTTGATGCTCAATACAGTGAGCAGGATGAGCAGGCCTGGGAAGAACCAGAGCCAGGGGGCGGCTTCGAGGTAATTGTTGGCGCTGTCGAGCATGTTGCCCCAGGTGGCGGTGGGCGGCTGGACGCCGAGACCGAGGAAGCTGATGTAGGCTTCGGCGAGGATGGCATTGGCAACGCCGAGGGTGGCGGAGACGATGATGGGGGCGATGGTGTTGGGCAGGATGTGGAGAAAAATGATGCGCATGTTGGAGGTGCCGATGGCGCGGGCGGCGAGGATGAACTCGTTTTCTTTGATGGAGAGGAATTCAGCGCGCACGATGCGCGCCAGGTACATCCAGGAGGTGAGGCCGATGATCAGGACGATGAGGATCACGCTGCCGCTGAAAGAGCGCCCGAAAAGAACGTAATCGGGAACCTTGCCGCCAAAGAATTTGGCCATTACGATGAGGAGAAAGATTTCGGGGATGTTGAGCATGGCCTCCGTGATGCGCATGAGAATGCTGTCGACGACGCCGCCGTAGTAGCCTGCCAGAGCGCCGATGAGAATGCCGAGGAAGGTCTCGACGAAGACGGCGGTGAGGCCGATCATGAGCGAGATCTGCCCGCCATAGATGGTGCGGGCGAGGATATCGCGTCCGATGGTATCCGTGCCGAAGGGATGCTGGGCGGACGGGGCATTGAGGCGCAGGGTGGTGTCGGAGAAGTTGGCATACGACTCGGGTAAGAAGAGCGCCCCGCCGAAGGAATAGAGGAAGAGCAAGCCAAGGACGATGGCGCCAACGATGGCCAGCTTGTGGCGGCGGAAGCGGCGCCAGGCTAACTGGCCCAGGCTGAGCGGAGGGGTCTCGAGCTCATCGAGAGGCAAGGCAGCGATCAGGTTGGGGGAGGGGGCGGTTTCAGCGGACATCCTGGGCCTCGTAGCGAATGCGGGGATCGAGCCAGGCATAGACAACATCGGTGATGATCTGGAAGACGACCACTGCCACGGCGATCAACATCAAGATGCCCATGACGACAGGCAGGTCGCTGCGCCCGACGTGATCGAGGAAGAGGCGGCCCATCCCTGGCCAGGCAAAGATGCGCTCGGTGACCACCGCCCCACCGAGTAGGAGAGGCAGATCGAGGCCGACGATCGTGACGATGGGCAGTGAGGCGTTCTTGAGCGCGTGCACCAGGACAACCGAGTGACGCGGCAAACCTTTGGATTTGGCGGTACGGATATAATCCTGGCTGAGCACTTCGAGCATGGTGCTACGAATGTAGCGGCTGTAGGCGGCAAAGCTGATCAGCGAGATGCTCAGCACCGGCAGGATGAGGTGCAGGATAATTTGCCCAGGGGTTTCGCCGACCTGTGGATCGAACATGCCGACGGTGGGCAGGTAGGGCAGGCCCCAGCGCTTGAAGAGCACGGCAAAGATATACATCGAGAGCAGGGCGATGAAGAATATGGGCATGGAGTAGCCGATGAAGAGCAGGGCGGTGATGAAATGGTCGACGGCGGAGTACTGGCGCAATGCGGAATAGATGCCCACCAAAAGGGCGCCGAGGATGATAAATACTTCGGATGCGCCCATGAGGATCAGGGTGTTGGGCAGGCGCTCGGCGATGATCTCTAACACGGGCTGGCCGCGGTTGACCATGGAGGTGCCGAAGTCACCGCGCAGGACGCCGAGGCGGGTGCCGGAGGTTTCGGGTATGCCATCGCCATCCAAATCGACCTTGGCCCAGTCGTTGCCGATGAGCCAGTAGAGGTATTGGGTATAGATGGGCTTATCCAGGCCGAGCTGGCGGCGCAGGCGCTCGTAATCGGCGGCGCGAGGAGGGCGACGACCGCCCATGGTAGCGACGGGATCGCCCATGTTCATCATCAGGACGAAGAGAATGATGCTGATGATTAAGAGCAGGGGAATGCCCTGCAGCAAGCGGCGAATGATGTAACGGGTCATAATAATGGTTCCGGCGAACCTGGATCAGCGAAGCGGGAGCCTGGCTGTATTGCCATTTTGGCGCTGATCGCCTGGATATGGAAAAAGCCAAGCTCCACGCTACGAGAGTTGGGAGGCCGCCTTTAGGGCTCGGTGAGCTCCCATTGGGTGATGGAGGAAAGCGGCGTCACGCCAGAGAAGGTCACATTTGTCAGGCGCGGGCTGACGATCCACACATCCGGATCCTGCCAGAGGCCGATCCAGTAGACACGGTCATGGAAGATCTGGTTGATCTTTGAGATGGTCTGCTGGCGTTCTTCTGGGTTGACCTGGGTGGACTGGGTCTGAATCAACTGATCCAGCTCTTCATCGCAGAGGAAGAACCAGTTGGAGCCGGAAGGATACTCGTCAGATGGGATCTCGCTGCAGAGCCAGTAATAGACATCTGGGTCGGGGAAGAGAGGCCCATCCGACCATTCCATCAGGTCATACTCGCCGGTGGCGGCGGGGCCGTCTTCGCCGTAGGAGGCGAAGAAAATGTTGTCATCGGAGTTGAGGATGTTGACCTTGATGCCGATGGCGGCGAGTTGCTGCTGGATGACAGCCTGGACATCCTGGCGGATCTCGCGGATGTTGGTGCCATAGTCTAGCTCCAGCTCTACGCCATCTTTACCCCGCACGCCATCGCCATTGGTGTCGACCCAGCCAGCGGCGTCGAGGAGCTGCTTGGCTTGCTCTGGATCATAAGGGTAGAGTTCCACGGGTGGGTCGTTGTAGTAGGGCATGGCGTCCCAGAAGGAGGCGGGCGCCTGGGTGAGGCCGAGGAGCAGGTCGCGGTTGATGCCTTCGCGGTCGATGCCCATGACAATGGCCTTGCGCACGTTGACATCCAGCATGGCAGGATGGCCCAGCTCGGCATTGACCAGGGGGAAGATGCCCTCGTTGTAGCCATTGGGCTGGACCATGATCTGCAGACCGGCTTCCTGAAGGGTGGGAACATCGCTATAGGCAGGGAAGGTGCCGAGGACGGCATCGCCAGCCTGCAAGGCGGCGATCTGGGAGGCATCATCGGGCACGAAGCGAATGAAGATCTCGTCAATTTTGGGTGCTTCGCCCCAGTAATTCTCGTTGCGCACAAAACGGGTGAAGCTGCCCGACTCCCACTCTTGGAAAACGTAGGGACCGCTGCCCACGGTGGGGCTGCGCAGCCACTCGGCGTTATCGATGGTGCCCTCTTCCTCGAAGACGGGGCGCAGAATGTGGGCGGGGAGGATGCCGTGCCAGAGCGTTGCCAGCCAGGGTGCAAAGGGATCGGTGAAGGTGATCACCACTGTCTGCTCGTCGGGGGCGGTGACGGATTCGATGTTGCTGTATGGATAAGATGAAGTGACGGCGTTGTTGGGGCTAACGGCCATCTCCCAGGTGAAGACAAAATCTGCGGAGGTGAGGGGCTCCTTGTCAGACCAGACTAGATCATCACGCAGGTGCATGGTGATGACTCTGCCATCGGCGCTGATCCCGCCGTTCTCGATGGAGGGGATTTCGGTGACGAGGACGGGATAGGCTTCGTTGTTCGAGTCGTACTCCCAGGCCCAGTGGAGGAAAAGCTGCCAGGTGGTCCAGGCGAACCACATGTCAGTGTACAAGGGGCTGAGGGTGTCGAATTCTTGGGTGTAAATGAAAGTGGCAACCGACTTGGATGATTGGCTTGTTCCACATCCGGCGAGGAACAGGCTCAGGATCACCACAATGGCGAAAATTCGGAAGGGCAAATTATTCTTGCGCATTATTATCCTCTCTTTCCAGGTTCGTGAACAGATTGGCGTACGATTTGGACGGTTGCAGGTTTGGCCGGACCTCCTTTGATTCAATCAAGCGGGGGCAGGGTCTCCATGCCAGCCTGACGGGCAAGGGAGGTGACCATGCGGCGCAACTCATCCACCTGGAGGTGGTCCAGGTGGGGGATGTGGTAGGCAGCCAGCAGATCGTTGGTGCGCGCCCGGGCGCGGGTGAATGCGTCGGGGCTGCCAGCCTGCTGCCAGCCGCGGATGGAGTTGCGGTCGATGACCGGCGAGGGCAGGTACTGCTCCTTGCTGAAGAGCTGGCGGGTGATCTTCTGCTTGAGGAAGTCACCCTTGAAGGCGATGCCTTCGAAGAGCGCTGTTGCCAGGGTTGGGGTGCGCTGCTCGACGCCAGCCAACAGCCTGCGGGCCATACCGATGGCTTCGGCATCGATGACGAGCTTCTCGGGGCTGTGGCAGGCGAGGAAATCGAGCATGCCCGCGCCGGAGATCATGTTGATCCCGGCCAGTGCGCCGAGCATGGCAGTGACGGCGCTCTCCATCCCTGCCTGGGCGTCGACGAGCTTGGCATCTGTTGCTCCCAGGTAGGCGTGAGTGGGCAGGCCAAGCGTCTTGCCAACCTGGGCATAGCAAATGTCGATCATGGCTGTTTCTACAGCGCCCATCGGGGTGGTGCCATAGCGCATATCAAAGATCGCCGGAGCCCCGCCCCAGACGATGGGGGCACCCGGCTGGGCCAATTGGTGGATGAGGATCCCGCTGAGACACTCGGCGGCATGCTGGACCACCGAGCCGAGCAGGGTGACTGGGGCAGCAGCTCCGGCAAGGGGCATGGAGACGATCTCGGCGGGGACCTGCGCCCGGGCCAGCTCGATCAGGTTCTGAGCGCCGAACTCGCTCCAGATGAGCGGCGGGGAAGGGCAAACATCGAAGACTGCCTGGGGTTTTTCCGCCAGGGCCTGGCGGCCTCCGGCAAAGATGGCGAGCATATCGATCATGCTTTGCAGGGTCTCAACGGAGAAGGAGCCAGTGACGATGGGCTTGCAGGAGAATAAGAGCACGATGTAGAGGCGGTAGAGATCACCAATGGCTTTGGGCACCTCGTTGCAGACGACGGCGGTGGATTGGGCATCGTACTGGGGCAGCATCTCGGCTACCTTGACGATGCGCACCAGGTCGGCGGTGATGGAGGGTTTGTGTTCCAGCGTTTCGGGGTCGAGGATGTGCACGCCGGAAGAGCCGGGGTCGAATTGCACGGCGTCACCGCCGTACGCCACGCGCGGCTGCCCCTCGCGGTCGTAGAGGTGGAAAGAATGCGGGACGGTAGCGAGGGCGTGGCGGACGGTTTGCTCTGGGATGAAGGCGATCTCTTCATCGAACGGAACGCCTGCCTCGGCGAGGAGTTGGCGCGCCTCAGGCGCCTGTACCAGAATGCCATGCTGGCGCAGCAACTGGAAGGCTTCGTCCAGGATCTGGTCGATCAGTTCAGGGGTGAGCAGGTCAATGCGGGGCTGCATTGGTCAGGCCTCCAGGGATGCGATGATACGAGCCATCTCGGCGCTTACCTGCGGGTCGAGGGGGTCGGGCTGGTGTGCGGCGAGGGTGGTGCGGGCTTTCTCCACAGCCCAATCGCGGGCATCATCCTTGCGGCTTTCCCATTCGTTATAGGGGCGGCGATCCATGAACTGCGGCAGGAAGACCTCGCGCATGTGCTGGCGGGTGTGCTTGTGGGTGAGGAAGTTGCCGCCGGGGCCGACGGCGTGAATGGCATCCAAGGCGAGGGTGTCATCATCAACGACGATGCCTTGCATCACTTTATGGATGATGGAGAAAATCTCGCAATCGAGCATCATCTCGGCAAAGGACCAGATGCGGCTGCCATGCAGGAAGCCGCAGCCGAGGAGCATATCGGACATGACAATGGAGGCCATGAAGGTGGAAAGGCTGTTCTCGATGCCAGCCTGCCAGTTGGGTTCTTTGGCGCCGGTGGCGAAGGAGCCCATGGAGAGGGGAATGTTGTAGAAATCGGCGAGGACGTTGGTGGCGGCGCCATAAAGGAAATCTTCGGGACCACCGCCAGTGTAGGCGCCGGTGCGCAGGTCGGAGGCGGTTTGGGCGGCGGCGTAGAAGACAGGCGCGCCGGGGAAGGCGAGCTGGAGCAGGGCTGTGGCGGCGATGACTTCGGCGTTGCCGACGACGAGGTTGCCAGCCATGGTAGCGGGGCCGGTGGTGAGGTTGGCAGCCATGGTCATGAAGCCGGTGGGGATGCCCACCTCGGCGGCGAGCAGGGCTGCATCCAGCGAGCCGCCATCGTGGCCGAGGGGGGAGGCGGTGCATTGCATGAGGGAGAGCACCGGGCGCTTGCGCAGCTCATCCCTGCCGCCGACGATCAGGGAGGCCATCTCGATGGCGGCCTTCGCTTCGCGGGCATTGTAGATGCTCTCGGTCTGGACGTGCTTGGTGGAGTTCTGCCAGATGGCGTGGATCTCGTGCAGGCCGCGGGTTTCGGGAGGTTTATCCTGGGCGGAGACGGGCACCCAATGGAAGGCTACCTCGGGGGTGGCATCTGCCAGGCGGGAGATCTCGCACACATCCTGCAGGAGGGTGGTGCGCCGCTCGCCGCTGTGGATGTCAATCACTTCGACGCCGCAGCCATCGGTGCCGAGGTAGACGTGGTTGCCATCAAGGGGCAGGTCCTGGCAAGGGTCGCGGGCGGCCAGCGGGTAAGCCGGGGGGCAGGTTTTGAGCGCCTCTTCGATCAGCTCGGGGCGGGCGCGCACGACCTTGCGCTCGAAGTCGACATCAGCGCCGTGAGAAGCCCAAATCTCGAGGGCGTTCTGGGAGGGGAAGCGCACACCGGTTTTCTCGATGACCTGCAGGGTGGCGGAATGGATGCGCTGAACTTCCTGGGGGGTGAGGATTTCCAGGCGCAGCTTGGGCTGGGTGATGGATTTGATGGTTTTGCTCATAAGGGTCAGGGGGGTATCGAAGGATGTTGGCTGGTTGAGCGATCAGCGCGCAGAATTTCCATATACGGTGATCTGCTTTATATTATATAACAGGATTCACTCCCACGCGCGGGAATGAACGTTTGGTGGGATGGCTTGAAGAAAGTTGAAAGGCCTGCTCAGAGAAGGGGATAGCGGATGAAGCAGTGGATAGTGTCGGGCGGGGGTTGTGCGGTTGGTTTTTGGGAAAAAAGTACCCCATGACCCCCAAAAAAGAGGAACGACTAAAACGACGAGGAACGACTAATCCCTGGGCATGGGCGGCGGCTGGTCAGGGCCAGCTCCAGGCGGCGCGGGGAGAGGCGGCTGGGGAAGGTAGGGAGGCAAATGGCAGCGGAGAAGGATGGCATAGGATGATTATAGCATATTTTTAGAACAAATGTGCTATTTGTGCGCCGTGAATTCACGGCTTAACGAGAATGGATCTTGCCGAAGCGCAGCAGGTCAAAAGCCAGTTCGGGCCTGGCATTGAACAGGCGCCAAGCCTGGGCTAAAGCCGGGGCTGGTGGGGGCGAACATCCCATCCCGGCAACACAGAGCACTTGAAAGAGAAATTGGGGTGCAAGCGGAAATCACGAGTTCGGGTTAAAATTAGTCACTTGCTATGACAGGCGGAGAAAGTTATGAACGCTGATCAAGTGATCGTCATTGCCTATAGCGTCATCTTCATTGCAGCGGTAGCCCTGGCTATCGTGCGCAGGAAGACGTTTCCATTGGCGGAAAGCGTCATGGTGGTGGTGATTGTGGGGGGCGTCTTTACGGGCCTGGTCTATTTAGCCACGCTGCCGGTCAAGGCGGTTGCGATCACAACCCGCCCCTCCACGGCGGAGCTTGCTTTTACGCTAGCCTACCTGTGCTTCATGGCATTTCTGCTGGTGGTGAAGCCTGCGCCGAAGAACCTGCCCGGACAATTCCTGAAAGAAAAGATCGCGGCGATCTCGTTCAAGCTGCTCTTTTTCGTGCTGATCCCTCTGGCATGCCTGCGCCTATTCTGGCATGTATCCTGGGCTGACCTGGGGTTTACTGGGGGGGATGTGCCAGGGCAGTTCTTCGCGGCCGCGCTGCTGATCCTTGTGTTTGGCGGCTTCAACTATGTGGCAGGCAGTGCGGCGAGGCCGATGCGCGAAGGCCAGTTTTCCGGCAGGCAGGTTGGATTGGGGTTGGCGGTGGCTTTTGTGTGGAATGTGCTCGAGGTGGGCCTGGTGGAGGAATTCTTCTTCCGGGGTTTTGTGCAGACACGGCTGGTGAATGCGCTTGGCTCGCCGCTGGCGGGGATATGCCTCACTTCGCTGCTGTTCGGTTTAGCCCACGCGCCGGGGATCTATTTGCGGCGCGCGGACAAGGTGGGACCGCTGGGCGAGAAGCCGAGCTTGTTGAACGCGCTGCTTTACGCGATCATGGTTCTCAGCCCGACCGGCTGGTTTACGGGCTTGCTCTACTGGCGGACGCAATCCCTGCTGGCGCCGATCGTGGTGCATGCGGCGATCGATGCTGTGGCGCATGCGGTGGAATTTATTGAAGGTTTACGAATACGAAAATAAGCTGACAAAGGAATCCTATGAGTGCCTTGGAATCTTGTTCTTACACCGGCACTGCTGACCTGCGGGCGATGATCGAGTTGACGCGTAGGCTGCGCGCCGGGGGGCAGACGGTGTATCCGATCGCGGCAGACCTGTATGAAGAATTAGCCGACCCGAAGGTGCAGATTACGGCGCGGCTGTGGGAAAAGGAATCCGGGCAACTGGTGGGGTTTGTGTATGTGAGCCAGTACCAGAACCTGGTGGATGTTTTTGCTGCAAATGAGCTTACACCTGCGCTCGAAACTGAGATGATCGATTGGGCAGCGGGGGCTGTGCGGCGGCGCAACCAGGAAAGCGGGGAGAGGCAGACGCTGGATGCCAGTGCGCTGGAGAGCGACCTGCCCCGCCTGCAGTTCCTGGAACGGCATGGTTTCGTGCGCCAGGCGGAGTCTTCGATCCTGATGGCTCGCTCACTTGACGAGCCAATCCCCAACCCGGCGCTGCCGCCGGGATTCGCGATCCGGCCGATGGGGGGCGAGAGTGAGGTGGAGGCATACGTGGCTTTGCACCGCGCCGCCTTTGGCACGGAGAATATGACGGTGGAATACCGGCGGACGATCATGAGCGCTCCGGATTTCATCCCGGAGCTGGACCTGGTGGCGGTGGCGCCAGACGGCGAGCTGGCTGCTTTCTGCGTGTGCCAGATCTTTCCGGATGATGCGCCGCGAGCCGGGGGGCAGAAGGAGGGCTGGACGGATCCGATGGGAACGCACCCGGCATACCAGCGCAAGGGGCTGGCTAAGGCGCTGATGCTGCACGGGATGGGCCTGCTCAAGGCGCGGGGGATGGATACGGCAATCCTGGGGACCAGCAGCCAAAACACGGCTATGCAGCGCACGGCTGAGGCGGTGGGCTTCCAACGCGCCTCGAACACGCTGTGGTACTGTAAAGTGGTATAAGGTTGTGTGAATTTTCAGGAGGAAAGCCGACCTGGGCTATGGCAGGAAACTGCAATATCCCAGGTCGGTTATTACATGCGCACCACGCTCTGCTTGCAGGAGCAGGGCGTGGCTGCGTGCGGGAGGGGAGTGGGGAGATGCTTTTGGACGGCGGGCTTCGTTTCTTGGGTGTATTCCCAAACCTCCGCCTGGATGTACTGCATTCCCGTGGCGTGGGCCACGGAAACGCGGTGATGGCCATCCATGACGTAATATACCTCGGCGACCTTGTAGAGGATCACCGGCGGCCAGGCGTCTGTTTTTAGCAGGATGTAATTGTTCACCCAGCGATCACGCAAATGTTTGCGCAGCGGCCGGAAGCGGCGGTCGAAATCGCCCTTGCGGTTTACGCTGCCCTTGATCTGCAAGAGCGCCACATCACGCAAGCCCTTGTAGGTGCGGCTGTTGGATTGGATGCCAGGCAAGTGGTTGAAATCCGCCAAAGGCTGGTGGCGGCGCAGGAGGCGTTCAGTGAACTGCGCCAGGCGGGCCTGGTAGTTCAAGCGCAGGAAAACATTGTTCAACGACATGCGCTGGCTTGTGATTACGTGATAGATGGACATCGTTTACTCCTTTCTGGTGTTTTGTGCTGCAACCGGTTGCAACAGCTGCTAAAAAAAAGAGCATGCTCTTGGCGGGGAGTTGATTTGCAACCGGTTGCAACCCCGGGTAAAAAAATATCCGATCGCTGCTCAAGCTGACTGGCGAATGACCAATTCCACTGGGATAGACACATTGGTCACAATGCCCTTCTGCAGGTACTGGATCAGGTTTTCTGCCAGCAACCTACCTGCCATGGGGATGTTCTGGCGGATGGTGGTGAGGGCTGGCTGGCTGAGAGCGGCGATCGACACATCGTCATAGCCGATCACGGCGACATCTTCTGGCACTCGCCGCCCCGCCTGACGGAGCACATCCAAGGCGGCGACTGCCATCGCATCGCTGTTGACGAAGACAGCATCTAAATCAGGCGCCTGGGTCAAGAGCTGGCGCATGGCTGCAGCGCCTGAGTCGGGGGTGAAATCGGCATAAGCGACCAGCTCAGGCGTAGCGGGCAACCCGGATTCGCCCAAAACAGCCACGAAACCATCATACCTGCGCTGCACCTCAAGCTCTTGCTGTGGGCCACCGAGGAAGGCAATGCGCCGCCGACCTCTGCTGACCAGGTGACGGGCTGCGAGGCTACCGCCGGTGAAATTGTCGCCCATGACGGAGCAGTAATTCATGTTCGGCAGCGGCATGCCCCACACGATAAAGGGCGCCTTACTCTCCACCAGCCCCTTGATGTGGTACTGCTTGCGCGTGGAGGTCATCAGAATAAAACCATCTGCCCGACCAGTAGCCAGGTATTGCCTGATCCAGGTGGAGTCATAGGGATCCACGTGCGCCATGAGCAGGTCGTAGTGATGGTAAGCCAGCGCGCCGGAGATAGCGCCGAGCATCTCCAGAGCAAACAGATCTGTGACGCAGAAATCTTTGTGGTAAGCATGGGTGACAAAGGCAATCGTGCGGCTCTGGCGCATGCTCAGGCGGCGGGCAGGGATGGAGATCTCAAAGTCGTGGGCTTTGGCGATGGCGCGGATGCGCTCTTTGGTCTGCTCGGCGATCAGGGGGCTGTCGCTCAGCGCTCGCGATACGGTGGACTTTGAAACGCCTGCCAGGCGGGCAATATCCTCGATGGTGCGTACTATTTTGCGGTTCATGATCTGTTCTCTGTTTGCAACCGGTTGCATTATAGCGTGTATCGGCCCGGCTGTCAAGGGGGTTTAGGAGCGGGGGAATAACTTTCTGTTGAATGTTTCATAACAGAAAATCGGCGCGATAATTAGATATTCGTCAATTGTATCTTCTCAAAAGAAGGGGGAAGTTGGGGTGGCTCGCAGCACCCCAAACCCCAACTTATTGAGAGGATACCGTCAATTCCATACGCGGGAGGATCAGGGAAGATGAAGAAAATCATGCCTCTCTTACTGGTATTTATGGCGATTCTGGTGATCAGCGGGGGGAATTCACCAGCCGCGGCTCAGATCAGCAACACGATAACGCAAGGCGGGGTGTATTACGTGGCACCAACGGGGGATGATGACAACCCCGGGACACTGGCCTCACCCTGGCAGACGATCCAGAAGGCCGCCGAAACCCTGGGTGCAGGGGATACGGTGTACATCCGGGCTGGGACCTACTCCGAGCAGGTGGTGGCGCAACACTCGGGGAGCCCGGGCAACCCAATCACCTTTGCGGCGTACCCGGGGGAGACGGCAACGCTGGACGGGAGCAGCGTGACCCTGCCGGATGACCTGGCGGGGCTGTTCGAGATCGCCAGCCAGAGTTACATCCGGGTATCGGGGCTGCGGGTGATCCACGCCGGGCCGTATAATGATAACGCGGGGATCCTGGTGATGGACTCGAGCGATATCGTGATTGAGAACGTCTCCACCGACCAGACGCAGTCTTCGGGGATTGGGGTGTGGGGCAGCCAGCGGGTGACGATCCAGGGCAACCGCATCGAATGGGCGGGGCTGAGCGGGTGGCAAGAGTGCATCACAGTGGCAGGGACGGACGATTTTGTGGTGCGGGATAATGTGGTGCTCAACTGCCAGAAGGAGGGCATCTGCCTGAAAGATGGGGATTCCAACGGGCAGGCTTATGATAACCAGGTGAATGGCTCAAAGAGGAACGCGATCTACGTGGACGCGTGGGATAAGTACACCCACGATATCGATGTTTACCAGAATCTTGTGCACCATTCAATTGAGGGGGCGGGGCTGGCGGTGGCCTCGGAGCAGGGCGGGCAGCTCAGCAACATCCGCCTTTACAACAATGTGGCTTACCAGAACAACACCTACGGTATCGAAATCTCATATTGCTGCACGGACAGCCACCCGATGGATACGATCCTGCTGATCAACAACACGCTGTACGATAACGGCAACGAGGTGGATTGGGGCGGGGGGATCATTGCCGATAATCCGCAGGCGGAGAACGTGACCATCCGCAATAACATCACCAGCCAAAACCTGACCTTCCAGATCGCGGTGGCAGCGAATGTCCCGGCGGCAAATGTGACGGTGGACCACAACCTGATCGATGGTTACCGCGGTTATGAAGATGAGGTGTATGGCGAGGATTACGTGGAGGGCGACCCTATGTTCGTAAACCCCGGTGGGGCGAATTTTCATCTCCAGGCTGGGTCGCCGGCGGTGGACGCGGGCTGGGATGTGGAGGCGCCGGCGCTGGATTTCGAGGGGGATTTCCGCCCGCAGGATGGGGATGAGGATGGAACGGCGATCCACGATATCGGGGCGGATGAGGTGAGGGGGGATACGATGCAGGTGTATTTGCCGATAGTGGTCAAAGATTAGTTTATTTGCAAAGCGTTGCTTTAGCTGTCACCAGACAGTCACAGTAAGTGTTTTGATCCAAAGGAGGAGGCTATGACCAGGCATGCCATGCGCATGGTGATCTGCTGGACGCTCCTATCTTTGCTCTGCTCCACAACCGCCAGCCAGCCTTCCCCAGCGGCAACCACAACACAGGCTGAAAGCGCGCCGACTGCTGGGGCTGGCGATCCCGTTCTGTACTTCTCGGACATCACCAGCGGCCCAAAAAGCGGGAACAGCGACACCTCGGGGGGGAGGAGCGGGATGGATGGGGCGATCGTCACCATCTGGGGGCGGAACCTGGGCAGCACGCAGGGGGGGAGCCGGGTGTACGCCAACGGGGTGGAAGCAGCATCGTATTATTTCTGGGGTAACGCGACCGCCCCGGCTGACCTCTACACCTATCACCAGATGCAGATGGTGTCTTTCCAGGTGAGCCACCTGGCGCAAGACGGCGTGGGCTCGATCTATGTGGTGGTGGAGGGGAAAACGTCCAACTCGCTGCCGTTCACGGTGCGGGCGGGGAAGATCTACTTTGCCACGACGGGGGGCGATGACGATCATGGCGACGGCAGTTGGGGTGCTCCCTGGCGGACGATCCTGCATGCCGCGGAGAGCTTGGCGGCGGGCGACATTGCTTACATCGGCGACGGGGTGGACCAGACGAGCGAGACGGACTATGGGGCGGCGGTGAACCTGGGCAGCGATGGGACGGAAAGCCAGCCCAAGGCGCTGATCGTCTACCCAGGGGCTGTATCACAGGTGGGCAACGCAAGTATTGAGCGCGCTTTTTGGGTGTGGAACGGGGATACGGGCGGCTATTCTACGCACTGGGTGCTGGCAAAGTTTACCGTCACCACCGGGCAGGTGGGTTTGCCGGCGCAGAGTGGTTTCCGGGTGGTGGGGAACTACGTCACGGCGCCCAACGGCGATGGGATGGATGGGGCGATCGATGGAAGCGGCAATAACCTGTCGATCTTGGGCAATGAGCTGGAGAAGGTTGGCTCGGCGAACTGCTCCAAACTCTACCATACCATTTATATCAAGGGTGTGCGGCAGGATGACCCGCCGCGCCCGCCGAGCGAGTCCAACCGCGAGGTGGCGTGGAATTACATCCACGATAACCTTGCCAACCGGGCGATCAACATCTACAGCGAGCAGGATGCTTCAGCTTACATCCAACTGCACCGCATCCATGATAATGTGATCGTCAACCAGAGGGGGGATGGGATCATGCTGGGTTATTATGTGGTTGGCGATAACTGGATCTACAACAATCTGATCATCCAGGCTGGATTGGGGCCGGAATGGGTGGATGATGCTTCCTACCATACGGGTCTAAGGATCAACACGGGGCATGAGGAAATTGACCAAACGACGGTGTATATCTATCACAACACGCTGTACGGCAACGGCTGGGATGGGGCGGCGCTGCCAGGCGAGACGGGCAGCGTGCTGTTTGACCAGGGGGCGCTGGAGCGCTCGACGACGGTGCACTTCAGCAACAATATCATTTATTCCACCGGCGAGCCGTACCTGGCAGGCGAGTCGGCTGGGCTGCCGGGGGGATACCACCTGAATTGCTGGTACGGGGATGGCAGCGCTCCGGTGTGGGATACCGCCGCGATCAACGAGGATCCAAACTTTGCCAGCGCGGCGACATTCGACCTGCGCCTGCAGGACGGCAGCCCGTGCATGGATGCGGGTAAGAATGTGGCGACGGTCGTTGCACGAGACCTACTGGGCACGCCGCGCCCGCAAGGGGCAGGCTTTGACATCGGGGCATATGAGTTTATTAGCGAAACGGTAATCCTGAGGCAACCGTTCTACTTGCCGATGGTGATTAACATCCAGCCGGTTCGATGATCCCGCCTAAGGAGGCCCTTCATGGAAAAACGACAACTCCTTATCCTCTTCATCTGCAGCCTGGTTCCCTGGACGGTGGGGAATGGGGTGTTGCCGCTGCTGCCAGTTTATGCGATCCAATTGGGAGCATCTTCTGCGGCGGCAGGTGCATACCTGGCGATTTCGTACGTGGCGATCATGCTTGGCGCGCTTTCGGCGGGTTGGATTTCGGACCGGTTGCGCTCGCGGCGGATACCGCTGGTGATAAGCGGCGCAGTTGGGTTACCGGTGCTGTGGTTGATGGGCCTGGTGAGCAACCTGTGGCAGCTTATTGCGGCGACGGCTGTTTTGTGGTTCTTGGGTGGGATGGGCTTTGCGCTGACCAGCATACTGGCCGGGCTATTTGCGGGGCGAGAAGAACGCGGCAAGGTGTTTGGCGTGCTCTCGTTGGCCGGCCCGGTGGGGATGCTGATCGGCGGGATGGCTTCGGGGCCGCTTGTCGACCGCTGGGGTTTCCCGACGATGTTTGCTGCCTTTGCGCTGTTCTGCTTGATCTGGCCGCTGGCGGCATGGATGGTGAAGGATATGCAGGTGGCGCATCCGGCGCACGACCAGGCTGAGGGTGGGCAGGCTAAAACCGGGTTGGGCTGGGTCTTCTGGCTGTTCTTCATTGCCAGCCTGGCGCCTATGGTGGCTAACTTTGCCGGCATCCTGGGGCGCTCACTGGCGATGGATGAACTGGAATTCAGCGCTTCTGCCATCTCCAGCACGAATGTGGTAGCGGGCCTGGTGGTGCTACCAGTTGGCCTGCTCTCGGGGGTGGCTTCCGATCGTTTTGGACGGAAATGGTTGCTGCTGATCGGTTTTTTCGCGGAGGCGTTCGGGTTAGGGCTGCTGGCAATTGCGCAACCACTATGGCAGTTTTGGCTGGTGATCTCGCTGACGAGCGTGCAGACGGCGGTGAGCGGCGCGGTCGGCTCGGCGCTGGTGGCTGACCTGGTGGATAAGGCATCGCTGAGCAAGGCGATGTCGTATTACTCATCCAATTCCTGGCTGGGCGGGGTGATCGGTTTTGCAGTGACCGGTTTGGTGATCGGATGGCTGGGCTTTACGGCGACCTTTCTGCTGGCGGCGCTGCTGCCGGTGGCATCCATCGTCATGCTGAGGGCGATCCGGATAGTGGATCAATAAGGTTGGCGCCCAGGAAGTTCGAGGCGGTTTGGCATGCGCGGGGGTAATTCTCCTGGCTTTTATTCTACTCATGCTTGCTGTGGCTGCCTGTGCCCCATAACCTGCACCACTCTCAAAGCCAGGCTCCTACCAGTTCGGCAGGCGGAGTTATTATTTTGTGGACGCCAACCGCGCTGACCGGAAAGTCAGTATCACGGTATGGTATCCGGCTGTGCTGCCGGAAGGCACAACGGGCGACCCGCTGGCGGTCAGCATGGGGCTTGACCCAGACATCAGCGGGGCGCCTTATCCTTTGCTGCTCTCGTCCACGAAGATGGCTTACGATTTGGCTCCTTCCCTGGTCAGGCATGGCTTTACCTGGGTCAGCGTGGATAACATTGATACTTACCCCAAAATGGATGAGAACATGGTCAACCAGCCGCGGGATATTCTATTTGCATTGAATCAGGTGGCATCTACTCCGCTAGAGGGTTTGGAAGGGGTGATCGATGCCAACCATGCGGGGGTGATCGGCTATTCTTTCGACGGCTACAACACGCTGGCAGTGAGCGGGGCGCGAATCGACTCTGCCTATTACCTGGCGCAGTGCCCAACCCCGGATGCGGTGACGCAATCGATTTTGCTGGCGCTTTCGGCTTTTGACTGCGCCCCGGCGAGCGCGTGGGATGAATTCTCAGCACTGGCAGGCCCGGCGAGTGCGGCGAGCGAGGAGGGCTTATGGCAGGCGATGACGGACGAGCGCATCCGGGCTGTGATGCCGCTGGCAGGGGAAGGGTGGTGGTTATTTGGTGAAAGAGGATTGGCGGCGGTTGACCGGCCTGTGTTGATGCTGGTTGCCACGGATGACGATCTGTACCCGGAAAATCTGCTCATCTACGAGCACTTGGGCACTGCAGATAAAGCACTGATCTCGTTTGTGGGCAGGGACCACATGATGATCTACAATGAGGAAGATATAGCCTGGATAGCGCATTTTGCGGCGGCTTTTTTTGGCTACCACCTGCAGGGACGCGCAGACTTAGCAGAATACTTCTCGGAAGATTATGTCTCCCGCTTCGATGACCTGAGCTGGGGGGCGTATTCGGGCGAGTGAAGGCAGGTAAGGTATAAGTTATCAGCCCAGGCGCGGATGGCATTCCAATCGCGGTGATCGCCTTCTCGCCAGACGCCAAAAAGCACGCTGAGGCGAAACTTCAGCCGGTCACTGAAAGAGGGGATCTTGCTGATATCCAGCGCGCCGGCAAACAGCCCCTCACTAACAGGCTGCACGAGCGCCCGCACCGGATCGAGCCAGTTGGCGACGTGGCTGCGGTATTGCTCGCCGTTCTTCATCGCCAGGGTCATGCATACCTGGAAGGCGGCGAAAGGCTTACTGCGCAGCTCGGCCTGGTGGGTGCGGATGAACTGCATGGCGTCGGGCAGCCAGGCGCCACCGTTGATGGCGCTGCCGGCAACCACTGACTGGTAGGATGACAAATCTTTCACTGCGCTCATCGGCAGTACATCCACCTGCGCGCCATGTTCGGTGAGGGTTTTTCCAATTGCTTCAGCCACACCGGCGGTGGCGCCAAAGCGGCTGGTATAGGTGACAAGGATTTTTTGGCTCACTGGTTGTCCTTCTTATCTATGATGAAATTGAATGTGCTTTCAGGCATTTAGAGCCTGTCTGACTGATACACTATTGCGAGGGATGGAATACTCTGCAGATGCAGGCTGCAATGGTAAAGGCTAGCAGGGCGCCGAGATTGCCCGAGCAAAGCGGGCTGGCACTGGAGGCAGGGGGGCTAGTGGGATTGGGTGGCGCCTGGGTGGCTGTTAGAACTCCTTACCTTCTCCTCAGTTCTTCTACCACTGCCTGTAACAAATCCAACAATTCCTGCTCGCTCAATTCCGCCAAATTCACCCCTGACCCAGCCGCTGCCCCCTGCTGTCCACCGTGCTGCACCCCCAGCGTCAGCTCGCCGCGCAGCCAGGCATTCACCTCGGCCACCGAATACACATCCTGCAATACTTCGCGCGTCTCGGCATTAATGATCACGTAAAAGCGGGTGCGCGTGGGAGGGTCAATCGCCACATAGCCGGAAAAATACAGCACCACCCGGTCATTTTCCAAGCGCGGGGCAGGCAAAAGTTCGATCACATCCGTATCCCCGCTGCGAACTTCACTCTCCTCCCCCTGGCTCACGCGCAGCCAGTTCACATCTGCGGGGTGGTTTGGCGCGGCCTTGATCTCGGTGGCGAGGGCATCCACGCCCTGATAAGCCTGGTCGCCTGGCAGTTCCCACACATACACGGGTCCATCGATCACGTTAGATGGCTCCATCATAATGCCCTTGAGGCTATCTTTATTCAGCGGCCCAAACGGGGTGTACCACATCATTCCGTCGGCAGAAACCAGGTGATATGGTGCGCTGTTCTCCTCATTGATTGCACTGCGCTGCACGCTCACCCGCCCTTGCCGCGTGATCAATCCTGCCCAAATGCCATTCCGCCACCCATAAGCCTCAGTTTTTTTCGCTGCCAGCCACTCCGGCTCAATCTGTATGCCCTCCAAGCGCGGGTCTGCCTCTGCCTCTTCCGGCGCCAGCCACTCCGCACTGCCATCCGAATGGATCAAGCCAATCTCTGCCACATACGGGACGCGTGCCCACCCGGCGCGCTTGATCAGGCTAATCATTGCCATATAATCGCTGTTTCCATCCGGCACATAGAGCACCTCATGGAATTCCACAAAGGGGTCGTGCTGGCGGACGAAAAACTCGGCTGAATTCCACAATAACCCATTTTCGGCAAAGGGCATCTTCTGGCGCACAATCTGCACCTTATCCACACCGGCTGGATCGTACAGGAAGAATCCCTGGGAGGGGTAGATCAACTTGTTCAACAGGTCGAAGCCGCCATTTGGCCCAAACTCCGCGACCCAATGGCCATTCACATAATCCAAATCTCCCGGCGCAAAGCGTGTATCGGGGTTTTGATTCTTGAAATTCTCTTGCGCCTCGGCATACGAAACTGCCCGCGTCTCCATCAGCGGCACAAGCGTTGCCACCGGCTCATAGGCCGTCCGCTCATACAGCCCATGCAGCATCACTGACCCGGAAATGATCCACCATAACACCCAAAGCGGCATCAGCGCCGCTCCCACCAAGGCTCCCACTGCCTTCACCCTCAGCTTCAAGCGCGTTGCCAAAGCCACTGTGACCCCCAGCATAACGAACAGCAAAAGCCACCCGATCGGATTGCTATAGATACTGAACAAAAACCAACTCATCGGCCACAAGCCGGGCAAAAGCAGCGCCCACAAGAGCAACACCGCTGCCAGTATGCCCAAGATCACCATACAGCCTTTCCCCTGAACACTCACCCTGGGAAAGGGGTTATTTCGAACGATGCGTTGCGGCTTATGGACCATCACATCCTCCTAACTATGGTAGCGCCTGCTATTTCACTTCTGGCTGAAAGGCCGGCAAAATGCTGGATGCCCAGGCTTGAATTGCGGGCCAATTGCGTTTCTCGCCTGGCTGGGCCTGGATGATGAGCATGGCGAATAACACAGCCCACCATTTCAAGCGCCCGTATTCCAATTTCCCACCGAAGATGGCGACGCTGGCGGGTTTTGCAGGACGGGTGGCGCGAAGGATGGGCCGCAGATAGTTGGGCAGGGTGGCGTACCGCTCGCGGAAGGAGAGGCTGTTTTCTTTTGCTGGCGGCTTGGGCAGGTTTTCGTCCACAAAGATGGAAATGCCTTCCACGTTTGTATCAGCCGTGCGGGTCAGGCTCATGGCGGTGATGAAAACAGCCAGTGGAACATGTTGCAGAGCACGGCGGTGCTTGCGGAGAAATCCCAGGGCAGAACGGTGCCAGCCCATGATCATCGGTGCGCCAACAACAACACCAGCATAGCTCTTTATATCCTTGATCTGGCTTAAGGGGAGCACATCTGCCTGCACGCCGCTTTTGGTGAACTGCTCGGCGATTGCCTGGGCTACTTCGGCGGTTGAGCCAGCCATGGTGGCGTAAGTGACCAATATTCTGCTCATTGGTTGGTTCAGTCCACTTTGTGAAAGCCCAGGGTGCGGAACATGACCCGCATGATGGCATGGCCGATATCGGGCTTGAGATACTGGTTGGGGCAGGCGCCGGGGATAACGGCGATGTTGTTCTCCTTACACATGCGCACTGCTTCTTGCGAAACGCTGGTCATACCCGCGACCAGGCCTGGCTTTGTGCCCATCATGCAGTGCATCCAGACATGCTTGACGCCCAAGTCAACGCTCTGTTGAACGATTTGATCGGTGACTTTTGGGCTGGCAAGGATGAAGACGGCATCCGGCTTTTCGGGGATCGATTTTAAGTCCGGATAGCAGGGATCGCCTTCGAAGGTGGTGATGCGAGGGTTGACCGCAGACACCGTGTAGCCCGCTGCTTTGAATTTGCGGTAGCTCAGGTTGCAGCCGGTTTCGCGTTTATCTGAGACGCCGACCACAGCGATCCGTTTCTGAGCGAGAAAATCTTGTACGAGGGTATCGATCTTAGCCATGGGAATTCCTTTTCTTGATGAGAAGGGTGATGCTAAATGATCTTGTCGTTCTTACCGGCTGCCTGGCGGAGGATCTCCGTCTGGCCGGTATGGTAGCAGTCATGGAAATAAAAGAAAAACACCCATTCCGCTACAGGCATTTCTCGCTCGCCGAAGAAGACCAACGGACGTTCCAGCTCTTGCGCGCTGATCGCCCCCAGCCGCTCCGTCAGGATGGTTTGTGTCTGTTCCAGCATAGCAATCAACTGTTCCAATGGCAGCACGCCCTCTTCTTCGCCGGTGATCGGCCTGGAATCGTACTCATAGTGCCCCAGGCTGGCAGCGTCGAAGGGGATGTCTTCTACCCCCAGAACCTTGAATATGGCCAGCCGGTTGGTAATGATATGGCCAACCACCCAATTCAAGCAGTTGGCGCGGAATGGCAGTTGGATCAAGCTATCGGCCTGGCTCAACCCGGCCACTTGATCCTTGATAATCCCTACATTACGGCCAAATGCAAAGGCCAGTGATGCTGGTGTGATCATTGTCAGTCCTCCGGTGAAGGGCAAGTTGGGCCCCTGGGCGATGCTGTAAGGGGACGCTTTTTTACCAAACAGGATGAATTGTACACTAAAATTTGCCTGACGCCGCTGCGGATCAGGGCAGGTGAGGGGTGATCTCTTCTTCCAATGCCTGGGGAGAATACATGCCGACGTGGATCGACTTGACAATGCCGTCTACGCCGACCAGGATGGAGGTTGGGAAGCTATTGATGCCCAGGGCGCCGAGGAGGCGGGAGCTTGGGTCGAGCAGGACCGGGAAAGCCAGGCCCTTTTCTTTGGCAAAAGCCGCCGCTTCCTCTGCGGGATCGCCAGCGTTGATGGCGAGGATGACAAAGCCATCGTCCTGGTGGGCTTGATAGTAGGCGTTCAGGTCGGGCATTTCAGCTTTGCAGGGCGGGCACCAGGTGGCCCAGGCATTGATCAGCACCACCTGGCCGGCATAGTCGCTCAGGCTGACGGTTTTGCCGTTGATATCGGTGAGGCTGAAATCGGGCAGGGGTTTGCCGATCTGGGCTGGGCCGGACGCCTGGGAGGAAGGCTTGTCAGTTAACAGGATGGCTGCGGCGGTGATGATCAAGAGCCCGCCAAAGATGAGCAGGATGCGGTTGATTTTCTGCTGCTGGCGGCGCCTGGCGATAAGTTCTTTGCGCGTGGTCAATGGTTTGCTCCGGATTAAAGGATTTCTATCTTGTTTTGATGTCAGGACCTGGCTAAGGTTACACCCCAATATCTGCTGCTACCAGGCGGTAGGCTGGCAGGTATAGCGCGCGGTAGCCTTCAGAATGATGAACGGGCGGGTAGTCATTGGCCTGGAGCCAGGCAGCAAAGGTGAGCATGTCACCTAATTGCAAGCCAGGGAAATGATTTTGCCGGCAGGCAGATAAGCAATGCTCCCAGGCTTGTTGAAGCTCAGCTTGGGTTCCCCAGGGGCGCTGGCCGGTTTGCAGGCAGGCGGCTGTCAATGCTTGCAGGTCGCCGTGGATGGCTTTGAAGGGGCGCAAGTTCAGGCGCAGCAGGGTGTGATCTGGGTGAATAGATTCCAGGAGTGGGTCGTCTGGCCCGGCGTCGAGCGAATCCCATTCGGTCTGCAAGCGCTCTGTAAATGCCTGGGGAGAGGTGATGATATGCTCTGGGCCTCGCACGCCCTGGTAGAGCAGCTTGTACACATCACGGGGCGCCATGGCAGGCCGACGCGCCAGGTGTTGCTGGATCAGGGCAATGAGCAGGTCGATTTTATGCCACATCAGCGCAGAGCTTTCTTTGCGGTTACCGGATAGTCTAAACCTTGCTATTTTATCAACACGTAATGCAAGATTATAAGAGATATTTGCTATTTCCTGGTGATGAAATCTCGGGCTCATTGGGACTTGCCGTTACAGAGGGCAGGTATGGGGGTGTTTTGCGGGCTCCGCCCGCAAAACACCCCCATATATCCGC
>JAFGBV010000154.1 GCA_016932955.1 Anaerolineales bacterium
CATCACTGCAGATGGTGTGTTGGTCATCCAGGCACGCCAGTACCGCACCCAGGAGCAAAACCGCCAGGCTGCCCTGGAACGCCTGGTTGAGCTGATCCGCAAAGCCGCCGTCCCACCCCGCCCGCGCCATCAAACCCGTCCCACTTTGGCGTCCAAGATGAAACGCCTGGAAGGCAAACGCAAGCGCAGCGAAACGAAGCGCACGCGCTCCAAACAACCTGATGATTCCGATTGACCATGTGATGGGGAGGCAGCGCTATTGCGTCGGAGCAATCCCCATTTTTTGGGGGCAGGTTACAAACCTGCCCCTACAGATCCCCTAACCCATATTATTTACCAGTAATTGCAGTTATGGTGAGTTGAATAAATGCAGCGGGTCGAGGTGCTGGAACCAGCCGCTCACCCGCCATACGCAGTAGCTGTGCATTTCTTCTGGTGAGGCGCTGGCGTCGTAGTGTGCGAATGAGCCGAAGCGCACCCCCGCCGGCCCAATGCGCACTTCCAGGTGTAAATGGGGATTGAGAGCATTGCCTGAATCCCCAATCGCACCTACTGACTGCCCACAGCTTACTTCCTCATCCACTTGCAGGGTTGGGGCGTCGCGCAGGTGGGCGTACAGCAGGTAGAGCGAACGGTTTTGTGTGTCCCAATCCAGCAGGATCTCTGGCTGCGGGCAGGTCAGCGCAGGGATGAAGGATAAGGTAGGCATTGGTGCGGGTAATTGCAGCGCCGCCAGCCATCCCTCTGGTGCAGATTCCAACCCGGTTTCGACCAGCACTGCGTTGCCATACGGGAAGCGGTCATCGATCACCATCGCCACAGTGCCCGGCAGCACAGCCTGAACAGGCAGCCCGGCGACTGCGATTTGCCCCTTGCCGGGGTCGGCAAGGTCCAGGCCGTGATGCGGCAGGTCAGAACCAGACGCTGGCGGTGCGTAGGGGTTCACGATGCGGTTTGCCAGATCATCAATCGCCACCCCTTCCAGCGGCGAGCACACTTCCCAAGGTGGGATTGGAGTAGCGCTGGGCGGCGCGGTGGGCGTTGGGCTGGGTAAGGCGGTGGGTGTGGTCGTGTGGGTGGGCAGGGCGGTTGGGAGAGGAGGTTGAGTCGTGCTGCTTGGCGTTGTTGTTGAGCTGGGCGCGACCGCACAGCCCGACAGCAGCAGGATGGACAGGAGACTTAAGCGCCAAAGCCTCGCAACGATATACCCAAAATGAAAGGGAGCCACTTTTAGCGTCCTTTATAGGAACGGATTATAGAAACGGCTGTGGTTGATAAAAACGGACACGCAAATGGTGGCGAGGAAGATCAACGCTGAAACAGCCAGAGCTATGTAATCAAGCCGTGTCATTTTCCTGGAAGTGTACCAGGTGCGGGTTTTATTCTTGCCAAAGCCGCGCAAGTCCATAGCATTGCTGATGACATCGATCCTTTCCAGAGAAGAAAAGATCAAGGGGATGATGATCAGCAGAGCGTTCTTGAACCGGTCGGTGAACTTTGCCTTGTGGGACAGGTCCAGCCCTCTGGCTTGCTGTGCCAGGCTGATGTCGTGATAATCGCGCTGGATATCGGGAAAATAACGCAGGGTTAGAGCCACTGCAATGGCGGCCTTGTAATTGACGTGGATGCCGTTCAAGGAGGAAGCAAATTCACTGGGATTGGTGGTCAGTAAGAAGATGATTCCCAAAGGGATGACCGATGAATACTTGAAGAACTTGGTGACCTGGTAGAATAGCTGCTCCCAGGTCAGATGGAAGGGGCCAAACAACTTGGCTATCTCGTGCCGGGTGCCGTAAATGCTGACGCCCTGCTCTGGGGCAAAGAAGTAGGAGATGATGGCGTTGGTGATCAGGAAGATCAAGACATAGACCACCATCAGACGGATCTGTGAATATTTGATCTGCGAAATCCAAAGCACGTAGATGGAAAAGGCCATTACTGCCAGGATGACCCGGATATCATAGGAAAACATGACCGCAAAGGTGAGGAGCAGAAAGCAGATCAGTTTGGTCAGACCGGAAAGACGGTGGATGGGGGTCTCGATGAAATTGTAGGAAAATAGCCGCATTTTGGTGTTCATCGATTCTTCACCCTCCTTTCGTAATCAATAAATCCCTGCACGAAGCTGGTGCCATCATCAATGCCTGCCAGGTGGGCCAGGTAAAAGAGGGAGGTCTCCTTCAGGTTGGCCTGCTCGATCACCCCTGCATCTGTCAAGACGACAGAGGCGGCGGTATCGGCGATCTTCCTGCCTCCAGCCAGAACAATGGCGCGGGGGGTATATTCCAGCATGAGGTGCATATCGTGGGTGATCAGGATGATCGTCACGCCTAGCTTGTTGATTTCCACCAGGAATTCCATGATCTCAGTATAGTGGCGAAAGTCCTGTCCAGCCGTGGGCTCATCCAGGATGATGATACTGGGATCCAATACCAGGATGGCGGCGATGGTCACACGCTTTTTCTGCCCGTAACTTAACGCTGAGATGGGCCAGTCCTTGAAAGGCGCCAGGCCGCAGACATCGAGCACCTTTTCTACCCTTTTAGCAATCTGCTCCTCTGGCACATGTCTCAAGCGCAATCCCAGCGCTACTTCATCATAGATCA
>JAFGBV010000155.1 GCA_016932955.1 Anaerolineales bacterium
AGGGCATCTATGCCCAGTTGGTCTATGCCGGTCACGCCACGGATGTGATGGATGTGATGGTCAATGGGAAATGGCTGATGCGCCAGCGCAACCTGCTCACCCTCGATGAAAAAGCCTTGCTGGCTGAGGCGCAAGCGCTGGCCTCCCGCATCGACTCCTTCCTGATCGAACGGGAGCAGTCGGTGTTGTCCAAATTGATTGCCATCGCCGGCGCCACCGAAGCCGAGAGCTTCGAGGTGCAGGTAAAAGTGCGCCTCAGCGACCCCGCCCCGGTCATCCAGTCTGTCCAGCAGCCCGAGATCGAAGTGCTGCACCACCGCCACTACCACGAATTTGACACCTATTTTTCCTTCAGCGATCCCGAGCAAGGTCACCTGCGTTACCGCGAAGATGAATATGTCGACAAAGATAACCAGGTGAGCAACATCCGTTACCGCCTGACCCTGCTCGGCCCGGCCCGCGAGCGCAGCTTCTCCAGCGATGTGCTGCTCTCGCGCAGCCGCTTCATCGCCTCTGCCAGCCACAGCCTGCGCTTTTACCGCGAGTATTTCAAACCAGCCCGCGAGACCGTCATCGAAAAAGACCGCCTGCGCTGGCGGGTGTTGTTCAAAGGTACCGAATTCTACATCAACCTCGACCACCTCACCAACCCCTCCCTGGGCTACTTCCTGGAAGTCAAAAGCCGCACCTGGTCGCGGCGCGATGCCGAATACAAAGCCACCATCGCCCAGGACCTGCTCGAGCTGCTCAGCGCTTCCACCCAGGACAGCGTCGGCCAGGACTATGTCGAGATTGTCGAAAACCACTAATCTTACCGGTACAGGATCATGACCTCCCAAACTTCTACCCTATCGCAAACACCTAGCCAAACTGCCGACCAACCCTTCCAATCAGGCAACGCCGTAACGCTCAGCGCCGGGCACTTCCTGCATGACACCTTCTCTGCCTTTCTCTCGCCCCTGCTGCCAGAGTTGATCGAAAAACTTAGCCTCAGCCTCACCCAGGCGGGCACGCTCACCGCCCTGGTTCAGCTCCCCTCCATCCTGAACCCGCTCATCGGCTACCTGGATGACAAGATCAACCTGCGCTGGATGGTCATCTTTGCCCCCGCCATCACCGCTACGCTGATGAGCGCCATGGGAACGGCCCCCACGTACATGATGCTTGCCATCCTGTTGGCTGTCGCCGGCTTGAGCGTCGCCTCTTTCCATGCCACCGCCCCGGCGGTGGTGGCGCGCGTCTCGGGCAGTAAGGTTGGCAAAGGCATGAGCTTCTTCATGGCGGGCGGCGAGCTGGGTCGCACCCTCGGCCCGCTGGTAGCGGTGTGGGGCGTATCCATGTTTGCCTTGGAAGGCCTCTATCGCCTGGCAGCCATTGGCTGGATCACCTCACTGATCATCTTTCTGCGCTTCCGCAACATCACCCCCCACGTGGCCCGCCAGACCGGTTTCCGCGGCCTGTTCCCTGCCGCCCGCGGCTTATTCCTGCCCATTGCCATCATCGTCGCCGGTCGCAGCCTGCTCATCTCCAGCCTGGGCTTCTACCTGCCCACCCTGCTCAAGAGCGAAGGCGCCACCCTGCTGGCAGCCGGCAGCGCCCTGGCAATTTACCAGCTTGCCGGGGTGGCTGGCGCGCTCGCTGGAGGCACCCTCAGCGACCGCATCGGTCGCAAGCCGGTCCTGTTCATCACCTCGCTGATCGCCCCGCTGCTCGTCTTCGCTTTCCTCGCCCTCCCCGGCGGCTGGCTGATCCCCCTCCTGATCATTCTGGGCTTCCTCTCCCTCTCCACGCAGCCCGTCCTGCTGGCGCTCGTCCAGGACCACCTGCCCGAGCATCGCTCGGTCGCTAACGGGGTCTATATGGCCTATTCTTTCATCATGCAGTCCACCTCGGCTTTTCTGATTGGCGCGCTGGGCGACCAGCTCGGCTTGCGCTCGACCTTCTTTTGGATGGCGCTGCTGAGCCTGACCGCCGCCCTTGGCGTGCTCTTGCTGCCCAAGCAGACCATGAAAGCCGCACAGGATTAGCCCATGGATTCATATCGCGACTTTGCCATCCACCTTGCCAGGCAAGCCGGTGAGCTTGAAAAACAGCGCTTCCAGCCTGCCGGTACCCCTGCCACCTTCAAATCAGACCGCTCCTTCGTCACCGAGGTGGACCTGGCAGCAGACAAACTCATCGCCCAGGCTATCCACCAGGGCGCACCCGGCGAGCCCTTGCTGAGTGAGGAGCTGGAGACCGGGCTGGCTTCCCTGCAGCCTGCCGTGTGGATCGTTGACCCGCTCGACGGCACCACCAATTACAGCCTTGGTCTGCACGTCTGGGGCGTGTCCATCGCCCGCCTGGTAGAGGGGCAACCCGTGCTGGGCGTGCTGTACTTCCCCCTGCTCGACGAGCTGTACGTGGCAGAGCGAGGCCGGGGCGCCTGGTGGAACGGCACGCCGATGCACGTGCGCCTGCCTGTCTCGGATCAGCCCTGGCCTTTCTTCGCCTGCTGCTCACGCACCCACCGGCGCTACCACGTCAGCATCCCCTACAAGCCGCGCATCTTCGGCTCGGCGGCTTACAGTTTTTGCCTGCTCGCCCGCGGCGCGGCGGGTGTGGCTTTCGAAGCCACCCCCAAAGTGTGGGACCTGGCGGCAGCCTGGCTGTTGGTCCAGGAAGCCGGCGGTGTGATCACCACGCTGAAAGGCGAGCAGCCGTTCCCCGTCACCGCCGGGCGCGACTATGCCAAAACCAGCTACCCCACCCTGGCGGCAGCCTCCTCAGAGCTGTTGGCGACCAGCCGCACCCAAATCCAACCCAGGCAGGCATCTGCCGGATAGATTAGATTAGAATAGATAAAATTAACCAAAAGGAGAGCACTACACATGGAATATCGTTATTTAGGACGTTCAGGCTTACAGGTTTCAGCCCTTTCCCTCGGCGCCTGGGTCACCTTTGGTGAGCAGGTCGGTGAAGACGTCGCCTTCGAATGCATGTCGGCGGCTTACGAGGCCGGGGTAAACTTCTTCGACAATGCCGAATCATATGGCAGAGGCAACGCCGAAGTGGTGATGGGCAACGTGATCAAGAAAGCCGGTTGGAAGCGCTCAGACCTTGTGCTTTCCACCAAGATTTTCTGGGGAGGCCGCAACGTCAATGACCGCGGCCTGTCCCGCAAGCATATCATCGAAGGCGCCCGTGCCGCCCTGGCGCGCCTGCAGACCGGTTACGTCGACCTGATCTTTTGCCACCGCCCGGATATCCACACGCCGGTCGAGGAAACCGTGCGCGCCATGAACTTCCTCATCGACCAGGGTCTGGCTTTCTATTGGGGCACCAGCGAATGGAGCGCCGCCCAGATCATGGAAGCCGTGACAGTCGCCCGCCAATACCATCTCATCCCCCCTTTGATGGAGCAGCCTGAATACAACATGTTCCACCGTGAGCGGGTGGAGGGCGAATATGCTCCGCTCTACCGCACCATCAGCCTGGGCACCACCATCTGGAGCCCCCTGGCGAGCGGCCTGCTGACCGGCAAATACAACGAAGGCATTCCCGACGACACCCGCATCTCACTGCCCGCCTACACCTGGTTGCGCGAAAACCTTACCAACGAAACCGCCCGCAATAACATCGAGAAGGTCAAGCAGCTCGTGCCCATCGCCGGTGAGCTGGAGTGCAGCATGGCGCAGTTGGCGCTTGCCTGGTGTCTGAAGAACCCCAATGTCAGCACCGTCATCACCGGCGCCTCCAAACCCGGGCAGGTGGTCGAGAACATGAAAGCCCTGGACATCCTCGAGAAGCTCACCCCCCAGGTCATCGAGCGCATCGAGGCGGTCTTGGCTAACAAACCCGAAGCCGAGCCAAACTGGCGTTAATCGACATTTGTTTTTTTTGGCAATGCTGGCTATAATTGAGCAATAATCAAGCATTCACCTGACGGTATGCGCGGAATGGAGGGCTGATCCTGGATACCCATCGCATCACGCAAAACCTGGACGATGGTTCAGAACCGAGATTTTCAGATCATCTACAGCCAGGCACGACCCTGGTCAATCGCTATTTAATTCAGGGCATCGTCGGTGTGGGCGGCATGGGCGCGGTCTACAGCGCCCGCGACTTGCACTTCCCCAACGTGGTCAAACGCGTGGCGGTCAAGGAAATGGTCAACTTGGCTCGCGACCCCTCCATCCACGAGACCATTGTGCGCAACTTCGAGCGTGAAGCCAATATCCTGGCTACCCTCAACCACCCCGCCATCCCGCGCATCTACGATTATTTCACCCATAATGAGCGCTCTTACCTGATCCTCGAATTCATCGACGGCAAGGATTTAGAGGCGGTCATCAGCGAAACCCAGGGCTTCCTGCCCGAGGCTCAGGTGATCGATTGGGCCGTCCAGTTGTGCGACGTGCTCAGCTATTTGCACAACTACAAGCCCGAGCCGGTCATCTTCCGCGACATGAAACCCTCCAACATCATGCTCAACTCGCATGGCAGCATCATGTTGGTGGATTTTGGCATTGCCAAGACCTTCCAAACCGGTCAGCGGGGCACCATGATCGGCACCGAGGGCTATTCGCCTCCCGAACAATACAAAGGCGACGCCACTCCCTTCGCTGACATTTACGCCCTGGGCGCCACCTTGCACCACATGCTGACCAGCCGCGACCCACGCCTCGAGCCGCCCTTCTCTTTCTCAGAGCGCAAGATCCAGACCATCAACCCTGCTGTTTCCCCTGAGTTAGAAGCCATTATCTACACCGCCCTCCAATACAATCCCACCGACCGCTTCCAAAGCGCTGAAATCATGAAAGAAGCGTTGATCGCCGCCGGGCGCAAGACGGGATTGCTCTCTGGGCACGGGGCAGCCTCTGGAACGCCCAGCCTGCTAAAGAGCGAGGACATCAAAGCACTCTGGAAGTTTGAATGTGAAGATGAAGTGCGCGGCTCGCCTGCTATCCAGGATGGCATCCTCTATGTCGGCGCATACGATAACAACCTGTACGCGCTGCATGCTCGCACGGGCGAATTCATCTGGAAGTATCCTACCGACCGGGGCGTGGTCAGTAAACCAGCCTTCTACGAAGGCACCGTATATTTCGGCTCTGAAGATATGCGCCTGCATGCCATCTCTGCGCGCACCGGCAAGGTCATCTGGACCTACTTTACGAAAGGGCCGATCCGTTCCTCACCCCACGTCGCCGAAGGTCACGTCCTGATCGGTTCCGACGATGAATTTTTGCATACCGTCAATGCTTTGAACGGCAGGCGCGCCTGGAGCATGGACGCTGGCGCACCCATTCGCTCCACCCCGCTGGTCGTCGGCGAATACATCTATTTTGGCACCGAAGCCGGTGACCTGTTCTGCATCGACTTCGGCGGCACCATCAAATGGCGCTTCAAAGCCAAACGCGGCATCACCTCCTCGCCGGTTTATTTCGATGGTGTGATTTTCGCCGGGTCGGTGGATTCGGTTTTATATGCCCTGGACGCCCGCTCTGGCTATGTGCTCTGGCGCTTCCGCATGAACCGCGCCACCATCTCCACCCCCTGTCTGGTGGATAATCTCATCTTCATTGGCTCAGTGGACGCCAATCTCTATTGTATCGACACCCACTCCGCCAAGGAAGTCTGGCATTACACCACCGAAAACCAGGTCAATAGCTCGCCCATCATCTCCAAAGATGCCGTCCTGTGCGGGTCGATCGACGGTTCTCTTTACTGCCTGGAATACCGTACCGGACGCTTGCGCTGGAAGTTCGCTACCCGCGGCGCCATTACCGGCACCCCCGTGGCAGTTAATGATGTTGTTTACTTTGGCTCCACCGACCACACTGTTTATGCGGTCAGCGTTTAAGGCAGATTGTATTGTTCTTCCTGGAGGAAGATTGTGACCAGTTTTATAAAAAGGTTGTTCAAAACCCAAACCCCAGAACCAGCCGCTCCCGTTGCAGAGCCGGCCAAGACCACACCGTTAAGCCCCGAGATGATCGAGAAGGAAATCATTCGTGCTTCTGAAAAGCCGACCATCCCCGCCGAAAAGCTGACCCTCAAAAAGCTTGACCTGCCACAGTTCATCGTCGGCTGCGGGCATTCGGTTGGCAAGCTGCGCGAGCACAATGAAGATGCCTTGTTCACCCTGACCACCAACCTGATCAGCGATACCACGCAGCTGCCCTTTGGGCTGTACATCATTGCTGACGGCATGGGCGGTCACCAGCACGGCGAAGTGGCCAGCGGCGTGTCGGTGCGCGCCATGGCAAACCACATCATCCGCAAGCTGTATATGCAGCTCTTCGGTCTTGGCGGAGATCATTCAGAAGAATCGCTGCAGGAAATCATGATATCCGGCACCCAGGAAGCCCACCGCGGCATCCTCAAAGACGCACGCGGAGGCGGCACAACCATGACCGCCGTCCTGCTCCTGGGCAACCAGTTGACCATCACCCACATCGGCGACAGCCGCGCCTATCTCATCCACGCCGATGGCAAGATGCAGTGCATTACCCATGACCACTCCCTGGTCAAACGGCTGGAAGAGCTGGGGCATATCACTGCCGAGGAGGCTGCCATCCACCCGCAGCGCAATGTGCTCTATCGCGCCCTGGGTCAGGGTGAGCCGGTCGAGCCAGATGTCTCCACCCTCCAGATTCCCCGCGCCGGATACCTGCTGATTTGCTCCGATGGCTTGTGGGGAGTGATTCCCGAAAGCGAGCTGTTCAACATCGTTGCAACCGCTGCCGATCCTCAACAAGCCTGCCAGTTGCTCGTCGAAGCGGCAAATGCCGCCGGCGGTCCAGACAATATCTCCGTCATCGTGGTGCGCATGCCAGACTAGGTTCGCTACATGGATAAAGACACATTATATGAGCGATTGGGGCTGCCGCGGGATGCTAGTCTTGATGAAATCCGCCATGCCTACCGGGAAATGGCCCGCCGCCTGCATCCGGACAAGAACCTTCGACCCGGCGAAACTGAATTATTCATCGGCGTCCAGGAAGCTTTTGATGTCCTGACCGACCCCAACCAGAAAAAAAATTACGATAGCAGCCTGCCCTCCGAGCCGCAGGCTCTTCTACCCCTGGCGACTTCGCTCATTTACAGCCGCGACACCCTGACCAGGATGCCAGAGCCGCAGTTGGTCTATGCCATGTTAGAGTTCAAAGCCCGCATTGGCGAAGATGCCCTGCCAACCCCGCCCCTCAACATCTGCCTGGTGCTGGACTGCTCGACCTCCATGCACGGCATCCGCCTGGATACCGTCAAGTTGACTGCCTTCGAGCTGATCCGCCAGCTACAGCCCGACGATATTCTCTCGGTGGTCAAATTCAGCGATAAGGCAGAGGTCATCATCCCTGCCGGCAGCCTGCTCAACAAGGAAGAGATCCGCGGCAAGATCCAGCTCTTGCATGCCGCTGGCGGCACGGAAATCTACCAGGGACTCCAGGCAGGTTTCGCTGAAGTCATGCACTACCACTCCAAGAACCGCATCAACCATATCATCCTGATTACCGATGGGCGTACCTACGGAGATGAGGATGAATGCCTGAGGCTGGTAGGACAGGCAAACTTCAGCGGTGTGGGCATCAGCTCCCTGGGGATTGGCGGGCAATGGAACGATTCCTTCCTCGATATCATCGCCTCCCGCACCGGCGGCAGCAGCAAATTTGTCTCGCATACCGAAGACCTGAAACGTTTCTTGCTGGATAAGATTTCCAGGCTGGGTCACAGTTTCAGCGAGCAGGTGACTTACACGTTTCAAACCCCGCCCGGCGTAAAGTTGAACTATGCCTTTCGCATCCAGCCCGAAATTTCTCCCCTGCCGACCGATTCGCCGCTGCTCATTGGCAATGTGCCGCGCAATTCGAAACTCAGCCTGATCCTGGAATTTTTAGTGGACGACGTACCGCTGGACGGCCAGCGCATGTCCCTTGCCAAAGGTTACCTCTCCTACGAAATTCCAGGTCGTTCAGAACGGCAAAAATTTACCGAACGCCTCGATATCGAGCGACCGCTCGCTGAGGAGTTCGATGTCACTGCCCCGCCCCCCGTGATTATCCAGGCCATGTCCCGCCTGACCCTCTATCGTATGCAGGAGCGAGCCCGCGTCGATCTTGAAGAGGGTAATGTGGATGATGCCACCCGCCGCTTGCAGGGTTTGGCTACCCATCTTCTCGCACAAGGTCAGAATGAGTTAGCAAGGTCTGTACTGGGCGAAGTTGTCCATATCCAACAAAATCAGACGTTTAGCGAAGAGGGGGAAAAGAGGATAAAATACGGCACCCGTGCACTTCTGCTGCCAGCAGGACCGGAGGTAATACGATGATCGAATGCCCCAATTGTAAGCATCAAGAAATCCCTGGTGCGTTGTTTTGCAGTGAATGTGGCGCACAGTTAGTAGGGATCCACACCGTCACAACCCAATCGATCGGAAAAAACCTGACCAACAATCTGGCCAACCTGCAAACCGGTCAACCAGAGTCACCCATCCCCTCCCCGCCCAACGATGTCGCCATCTCTTTGTTCCTGCTGGATACCGGTCAAATCATCCCCCTCGCCGGGAAGAATGAATTTACCCTCGGTCGCTCTGCCGAAGGGCAGCCCATCCTGCCAGACATTGACCTGGCTCCCTTCCAGGCTTACGAAAATGGTGTCTCGCGCCTGCATGTTTCGCTCACCATGAGCAAACAAGAGGCGCTGGTCACCGACCTCGGCTCTGCCAACGGCACGCGCCTGAACGGACAAAAATTGCCTCCCCACCGCCCCTCCGTGGTCAAGCATGGCGATATTGTCACCCTGGGAAAACTGAGAATTCAACTGCTCATTCGCAAATAAGAGGTTCACATGCCATATTCTATCATCCTCCATGTTCAAGGGGAAGAACCCATCGTTGGTGAGATCGAAAGGCTGCCTGATCCCACCGACTTGCTGGTCGCAGTCAGCAATCCGCGCCGCCTCGATGGCAAAGACCTGCACTACCTGGCGGAAAATGTGACCACCGTCTACTGGCCCGTGGCCCGCATGAATTTCATCGAGATCATGACCACCAAAGAAGATGAGGACATCATCGGCTTTGTGCGCGAGTAGATCGTATGATGCCTGACAGCCGTTTTCGCAATTATCGTATTCTGGTCGTCGAAGACGAGCAGCGCATGGCGCGTTTCATCAGGCTCAACCTCGAGCATGACGGCTTCCGTGTCACCGAGGCCTACGACGGCACCCAGGCGCTGGATAAGCTCCGCATCGCCATGCCTGACCTGGTCTTGTTGGACGTGATGCTGCCCGATTTCGACGGCTTTGAAGTGCTCAAGACCATCCGCGGCATCAGTACCGTGCCGGTGATCATGGTCACCGCCAAGAGCGAGGAAGAAGAGCGCATTCACGGGCTGGAGCTGGGCGCCGATGACTACGTCACCAAGCCCTTCAGCCCCCGTGAGCTGGTCAGCCGGGTCAAGGCTGTCCTGCGCCGGACCGAGATCACCAGCGAGAGCACCCACGGGATCATCGAAGTGGACGAGTCGCTCAGGCTCGATTTCGACCGCCATGAAATCTGGGTGGATGGCAACTTGATCAACCTGCGCCCGACCGAATATCGTCTGCTCTACTACCTGGTGCAGAATGCCGGCTGGGTGGTCAGCCACGACCAAATCCTCACCAACGTGTGGGGGTACGAATATCGCGAGCAGCCCCATTACGTCCGTTTGTATATCAATTACCTGCGCCAAAAGATCGAAAAAGACCCTGCCAACCCCAAATACATCTTGACCGAACGCGGCATCGGATACCGCTTTGTCGATTTTCGCCGCGAAAAACCTCCACAGCCGGCCCCTCCAGAGTCTTAACCTTGCCAGACAACCTCCAATCGACTATACTCATCTGTGAGGAGCGTGTCTATGACCACCAAGCAGCGTATTTTATTAGTAGATGACCACGAAGTTGTGCGCCTCGGCTTAAAGGCGCTCTTAGAGCGTCACCCGAACTTTGAAGTGATTGCTGAAGCCAGCACAGCCCGCGAAGCCGTGGAGCGGGTGATCAATTTCAACCCCGATGTGGTGGTGATGGACATCCGCCTGCCGGGCGGTTCTGGCATTGAAGCCTGCCAGGAAATAGCCGATAAATACCCCGACACCAAGGTGATCATGCTCACTTCCTACGCGGAAGATGAAATGCTCTTCTCCGCCATCCGCGCCGGCGCAGCAGGTTACGTGCTCAAGCAGATTGGCGGTGAGGACCTGGTGAAAGCCATTGAAGCCGTGGGCCGCGGCGAAGCCCTGCTCGACCCGGCAGTCACCCAAAGGATCTTTCAGGAAGTGCGCAAAGCTGCCCGCGAAGAAGAGGCCTCCGCCTTCTCAGCCCTCACCCAGCAGGAACGCCACGTGCTGCTGCTCGTCTCCGAAGGCAAGACCAACCGCGAAATCGCCAAGGCGCTTTTCTTGGGCGAAGGCACCGTGCGCAACTACGTCAGCAGTATCCTGTCGAAGCTGGGTGTCAGCAACCGCGCCGAAGCCGCCGCTTACGCGGTAGAACACAATCTAAAAGATTATCTATAACTCGGACGCATCAGCATCTGCCCGCTGGCGGGCTTTCTGATAAGTCAACCCCCACGACCAATCCTGTAAGTAATGCTCAATCTCCGCTAACAAGTGGAGATTTGCGCTTAGATTCTTGAGCAAGTTATGGCTTTCCAGGAAGATCCGCTGGCAGGCAGATTGTTTTTCAGGGTCTTCCACCCCCTGCGAGCGCATCAGCACGATCAGCTCCAGCGGGCTGAACATCACCGCTGCGTTGTAGTCCGCCTCAGGTGAAAACTCCACCCCATATTCCTTCAAGACGCGCTTCATCTCTACGTAAACCTGCCGCAGGTCATCCTCAACCTGCGCTTTGCGCGACGAAGCTTCCAGCAGCACCTGGTGCAGGTCATCCAGGCTCTGCGGGCCTGCCAGGATCAGCCCCTCGACCAACTGCTGGATTGGGTAGGTCGAGCCGTCTTCCAGGCAGCGGATCAACATATCGCCCGCCTGCAGCCGGACGTACGCCCGCTCTACGTAGGAATAGACATCCCCAACCGGGTCATCCGTCATGATCGGCACCCACCCGGCATTCCGCGCAGGGGCACAAGGCTCTCAGGTAGTTCCAGTTATAAATCCCAAATGAGTGACCATCTTCCCATTGGATGCTCAACGCATACGCTCCTACCCCCTCGATGCTGACCATATGCGTGGCGGGCGTGTCCTGCTCGGGAAGATAGAAAACATCCGGGTCGGGCGTGGCGCTCATTTTATCGTGTCCCCCCCGGCACTCCGCACACGGACAGGCAGCCCGCAGCAAAGTAAATGGGTACACGCTGACGTGGGCATCGCTCCACTCAATGGTTACTACACTCGCCGTACGGTCTGCAGTTACATTCACAGGTCTCATAGATATACTCGGCTAAACTCCAATCCTTTATTACTATATACCGAAAGGACAAAATAAGCAAACGTTAACAGATTATTTTCCTATGGATTCTGAGCGACCACCAGGAAGTCTTGCACCGCCCAGCCACGGCGCGTCTCGTCCGACGGGCTGACCAGGTACCACCAGGTGTACCCGCCCGCCTGCACCGGTCCATCTTCGACCACGAAGATTTCGTCCTCGTCCCCCAGCAAACGCACCTGCGCCTCCAGGCTCGCCTCAACGCGCAGCCGTAGCCCGCTCCCGCCCGTCCCCGACACCTGCACATACGCGCCGGTCGCAATCACGCCAGAGTCCTGCGCGCTGGAAGGGGTGTCTGTGGCATTCACAGGCTGGGTTGGCAGCGCCAGCGCCGGCGTCCAGGTGGCAGCCGCCACGATGTTCACGATCGCCGTCACGCTCCCCACCGGGCGCTTGTCAGACCTGGAGCCCA
>JAFGBV010000014.1 GCA_016932955.1 Anaerolineales bacterium
CCATGAAAGGAGCTGACTCCCTCGGTAACATTTTCTTTTGACAGAACCATGCCCCTTCGGTAACATTATCATTTGACTTGACTAGGGTTTTGTTGCAAGTGGAATAGATCCATTGTAATGTTCTAATCGATTTTAACTTTACGCAAGCGCAGGCTGTTGCTCACTACGAAAACACTGCTAAATGCCATAGCCCCTGCGGCCAGCATTGGATTGAGGTAACCCAGCATGGCGGATGGGATCAGGATTGCGTTGTAGAAGAAAGCCCAAAATAAGTTTTGCTTGATTGTGTTGACCGTTTTGCGGGATAGGGCAATTGCTCGTCTTACTCCTTGCAAATCTCCGCTCATCAGCGTTACAGGTGCTGCTGCCATGGCAACATCGGTGCCTGTGCCAATTGCCATCCCTACATCTGCCTGAGCCAAAGCGGGGGCGTCATTCACTCCATCCCCTACCATTGCTACGGTTATGCCACTTTGTTGTAGACTCTTTACTTCTGCGACTTTACCATCTGGCAAGACTTCTGCCAGGATCATGTCTATCCCTACCTGCTTGCCAATTGCTTCGGCGGTCTTGCGATTATCACCAGTGATCATGGCTACTTTAATACCCATGCGCTGCATCTCGGCAATCGCTCTGGGGGATGACTCTTTCACGGTATCTGCCACTGCGATGACTCCATGAACAACGCCATCGACAGCGACGAGTATGGCGGTTTTCGCATCTGCTTGTAGTTGCTCGACGATTTGCAGCATACCATTCAAAGGATAGGAGCGGATATTCATCATACGTAGGTTGCCAACTACAACATGATGACCGTTCACTTCTCCCTCTACGCCGAAACCAGACTCTGCTTTGAAACCTTCTGGCTCATCCAGAGTAAGGTTGCGGGTGGTTGCCTCAGCCCACAGTGCCTCACCCAATGGGTGCTCACTACCTTTTTCTATGGATGCAGCCAGAGTTAATAGCGCATTCTCTGATAACGATTGGTCCGTTACAACATCTGTGACAGTGGGCTGGCCTTTGGTAATGGTACCTGTTTTATCTAATACCACAAGGTTGACCTTGCCCGCGCGTTCAAGGGCTTCGGAGTTGCGAAAGAGGATGCCTATCTCGGCCCCTTTGCCTGTACCAACCATTACGGCTGTTGGGGTTGCCAGCCCCATTGCGCAAGGGCATGCAATTACCAACACTGCTACCATATTAATCAAGGCGCGCGTAAATGAATCAATATTCGCGTTTGCGGGAAGCGGGGGACCAAGTAGCAGCCAGCCCGCAAAGGTTAACACGGCAATGAGGATAACTGCTGGAACGAAAACGGCTGATACTTTGTCTGCTATTTGTTGTATGGGAGCTTTACTACCCTGAGCTTCTTCAACCAGCCTTATGATTTGAGCTAGAGCGGTTTCCTTTCCCACTTTTGTCGCTTCAAATTTAAGCATGCCCAGTTTATTCAACGTTGCGCCGATGACTGGATCGCCGGACTTTTTTTCTACGGGAAGTGATTCGCCGGTCAGCATTGACTCATCAACTGTTGAGCGGCCATCGACCACAATCCCATCTACGGGTATTTTTTCGCCTGGGCGCACAATCACAATGTCACCTGCGCGAACTTCATCGATGGGTACTTCAATATCTACACCATCTCGAATGATGTGAGCAACCCTGGCACGCAACCCCATTAATTTCTTAATCGCTTCACTCGTGCGTCCTTTTGCGCGCGCTTCAAGGAATTTGCCGAGTTTGATCAATGTGATAATCACAGCAGCGGTTTCGAAGTAAACATGCCCTTCTAGCCAACCAAAGGTGATGGGCAGGCTATAAAGGTAAGCGGCTGAAGAGCCCAAGGCGATAAGAACATCCATGTTTGCAGAGCGGTTGCGCAGCGCCTTGAAAGCACCTACATAATATTGCCAACCTACGTAGAATTGTACAGGAGTGGCCAGGGTGAGCAGGAGCCAATTGAACCACCATTTAGCTTCGCGCATTCCGCTCATGTGCTGTGATGCTGAAGGGTCGTAAACGAAGGCTGGAAGAAGCCCAAAATCCTTGCTCATTGAGAGGAAAAAGAGTGGAATGGTGAAGAACAAACCTGTAATGAGCATGCGTTTCTGGTGGGCTATTTCGCGCTCACGGGCTTGCGCTTCAATGTCCTCAGCCTCTCCGCCTAGCTCCACGGACTCGAAGCCTGCGTCGGCAATTACCCTGCGTAATTCTGCCTGGCTTATGATTGTGGGCACATAATTGATCCGCGCTTTCTCGGCAGCAAATACTACCTGGGCGCTCAAAACGCCTTCTTGCTTGGTGAGAACCGATTCAAGACGTCGGGCATCGTTATCGTCCGAAAGATGTTTGATGAACAAATCTGCCTGACCTGCTGCAATTCCGTAACCAGCGCGTTCAACGCGGGCGACCAGATCCCCCAGCCTCAACTTGAGGGGATCAAACTCGATGTTAGCTCGCTCTGATGAGAGATTGACCGTAGCAGCGTGCACGCCATCCAGTTTTTTGAGATTGCGTTCTACCGCCGCAACACAGTTGGCGCAGGTCATACCGGTAATGGGGAGGATCAGTTGTTTCTGCTGAGGCATTATGGTCTCTTAATAATCACGCTCCGGGCACGGTATCATCAGATTCGCCCCGGCAACAATTGAGGAGTGGGCGCTAATCGAATTTACGATGACCAAGCGACTGGATAGTTTATCTCAGCCAATAGCTGCTTGATCCGTTGTTCTGTGGCAGGCAAGTCAAAAACAATCTCTACGACTTTGCTATTGGCGTCTGCCTTAGCGGATGCTACGCCGGCCAGATCGGACAACTCGGTTTGGATTGTGTGAACACAATGTCCACAAGATATATTTGGAATAATGTATTTTACTGTCGTCATGTTATTCTCCTATACCGGTAATTTGCGTTGTTCGCGGAGCTTTATGCTTGAGTCCCGGTGCTATACTTTTGTAGACATCTCGAACACTTCGGAAATTTCTTTGAGTACACGCTCACGCTCCTGCTCGCTGTCACCGCGGACGGCGGTGATTACACAAGAATTGAGATGCTCTTCTAATATCTGTGCACTTACTTTGCTTAATGCCGCCTCAACTGCCTGGATCTGGCGGATGACATCGATACAATAGGCATCTTCTTCAACCATGCGAATGATGCCTTTCAGGTGACCTTCGATTGTCTTTAATCGCCGTAATCTTGTCTCGCTGCTCATTTTGTCGACTTCCTACCCCTCCCCCCTGGGGGGGGTAGGAATAATATAACAAAGTTTCTCCAATAAGTCAAGAATAGAGATGAGCAATTCATATCACAGATGTTATGGGGCCAGTGTGAAAGCCAATCCTGAAATTCCAGTTACAATATGAGCATGTTTACACATCTGCAGGTACATTCGGCTTATTCTTTCTTGCGCGGCGTAACGCCAGCCAAAGAGCTTGTCCGGGCAGCAGCGCAGGATGGTATGACATCCTTGGCACTCACTGATTATCACAGTTTGAGTGGGGCAGTGGAGTTCTATGACGCATGCCGGGAAATAGATATCAAGCCAATTCTGGGTTTGGAGGTAAGCGTTACTGCTCCTTCTGATCTGGGGATTGCAAGCGACGGTGTGCTGACACTACTTGCTATGGATCAGGTGGGGTGGCGCAGCCTGTGCCGACTGGCAAGTTGTATTGGCGGAGAAGGGAAATCGTTGCCATTTGAGACAATGGCGAAAGAGTCAGAAGGATTAATCTGCTTGGGTGGGGGACAGCGCGGGATGGTGGCTCAACTCGTGGTGGGTGATCATGAGTTGAGAGCGAAGCGGTTGTTGGGGATGCTCAAAGATATCTATACCGACCGATTATATGTTTCCTTGAATTGGCACAGCACGAAAGAGGGGATGGTAATTGAGCGTTTGATTAATATGGCGCGTGATTTGAGCCTAAAAGCCGTAGCAGTTCATGACATTCATTATCTTAGACCAGAGCAGGATCATATTCAGCGCGTACTTGCGGCAATCCGCCAGAATACTACGATAAAAGATGTATCCGATACTGAGGTGGCACCACCGGATGCTTATTTTCTTTCCAGGGAGGCGATGACGGTGCGTTTTGCGGATTTTCCGGATGCTTTGGCGAACACGATTGAGGTCGCAGAGCGTTGCCAGTGTAAGCTTCCCCTGGGGGAGGCTCATTATCCAGACATTTTTGTGGATTTGGGAATGTCTGCTCTGGATGTACTGAGGCGAAAGGCTGAAGAGGGGGCTCGGCGTTTGTATGGATCGCTCACACCTGAAGTGAATGCCCGCCTGGAACATGAGCTGGCCGTAATTGATGAATGCGGTTATGCGGCATTGTTCTTGATTGTAGAAGATATCCTATCCTACGCCAGGCGAAACGGGGTACCACTCTCATCGCGCGGCTCGGCTGCTTCGTCGCTGGTGGCACACTGCCTGGGGATCACCTCGCCTGACCCACTGCGGCTTAATCTATACTTTGAGCGGTTTTTGAATCCAGCTCGGGCAACTCCGCCGGATATTGATACAGACTTATGCTCGCGCCGCAGAGAGAAAGTGATCCGTTATGTCTATGAGCGTTTTGGTCAAGAACGGGTTGCTACTGTTTGTACGATAAATTGCTTTCGTAGCCGGTCGGCGTTACGGGAGGTGGCAAAAGCCTATGGAATGCCGGCAGAAGAAATCAGTGAATTAACTGAGGCACTGCCGCAACGGTGGTATGGGCCTCGAGTGAGTGATGTAGACCCAGGCAATGCCTATGAGGAATTGGGGAGAAAATTTCCTCAACCTCTTCACCGGTCAATTATGGAGGATGCCCGAGCCTTGATTGGGTTGCCGCACCATCTGTCAGTTCATCCAGGCGGGATCGTGATTGCGCCAGGCGAACTAACCGACCTGGTGCCAACACAGATGGCAGCCAAAGGGGTTATTATCACGCAATTCGACCTGGGCTCTGTGGAGCGGATGGGTTTGGTGAAGATTGATCTGCTGGGTATCCGCGGGCTGACGGTTTTGGGGGATGTGGCAGAGGCGGTTGTTGTTGCGCGAGGCAGACCTTCTTCTGCGAGTATCGATTTTCTGGATGGGATTCCCGAGGATGATCCGGTAACGCGCGATGCTGTTATGCATGGACGCACAATCGGTTGCTTTGCCATTGAGAGCCCAGGGATGCGAGCAACGCTTTGTGAGATAAAAGCACAAAGCGTGGATGATATTATGATCGGGTTAGCGTTATACCGACCCGGTCCACTCAGCGGGGGATTGAAAGATGCATTTGTACGACGCCACTGCGGGTTAGAGCAACCCAATCACTTACATCCATCTCTTGGACCCTTGCTCAAAGATACTTATGGGGTCATTTTATACCAGGAACAGGTGTTGCGCATAGCCAATGAGTTGGCAGGGTTAAGCCTGGCAGAGGCGGATCTACTACGAAGGGCTATGTCACATTTTGATCCTGGGCAGCAGATGCAAACTCTGAAAGAAAAATTTATTGCAGGCGCGCTGGGGAAATCCGGGGTTCCAGAAGCAGTGGGCTTACGTGTATGGGAGTTGATGGCAGCTTTTGCAGGGTATGGCTTTCCAAAAGCGCATGCGGCCTCTTACGCACAAATAGCGTGGCGGGCAGTGTGGTGCAAGGTTCATTACCCGGAACTGTTAATGGCGGCGGTTCTGGCGAATTGGGGCGGTTATTATTCTCAGCGGGTTTATCTGATGGAGGCGCGCCGGTTGGGATTAACAATCCAGGCACCACATGTAAATTATTCTCAGCGAGAATTCAGCGTACAATATTTGGATGAAATGCCAGTGCTATTTATGGGGTTAGACCAGGTGCAGGATCTGACAAGGCGTACGCAGGCAGCTATTCTACGGGAACGGCCATTTCACTCTTTAATAGATTTTCTCGCGCGAACTGACCCGCGCCCACAAGAGGCAGATAACCTCGCGCGTTCAGGCGCATTAGATGGTTTCGGCACTATTCCTGAATTGCTCTACAGTATTTCCCTAGGGGGATGGCGGGGAGGACAGTTATCTATGTTCCAGGCTGAAGTGAGGGGAGAGGACTGGGAATTACCGGAGAAAGTAGCTGCGCAAGAAGAAGTGCTGGGAATCAGCGTGATTGCTCATCCGCTAGAGTTGGTAGAGCAGAAAATTGCCAATGCTAACGCTTTGAACACCCTTGAGGCAACGGAACGCGTGGGGCAACGGGTGCGCGTGGCGGGCATGCGCCAGACATGGCGACGGAGCCAGACCAGCCGAGGCGAATCAATCTATTTCATGGCATTGGAAGATGTAGAAGGCATTCTGAACGTTGTTATTGACAGTGATGTGTACCGGCGCTGCAGAACGGCGTTGAAGGGTTCAGGGCCATACATTGTTGAGGGGGTGGTAGAGCTAGATACCCGGCAAGGCGATGTATTTCTGCGGACCGATAAGGTATGGAACATTCGTTAAACAGACCCGAAATAAACGCGATGTCTGCTAACCCGAGCTGCTGAATTCTACATCAGCAGGCATTCCGGGTTTCAGGGTCTCATCAGGATTGGGGACGCTAATCTCGATTGCATATACTGTTGCTCGGCGACCCTCTACGGTTTGCACATTACGGGGTGTAAATTCAGCTTCGTCTGAGATACGGATTACCTGTCCACTAAAAGACTTGTCGGGGAATGAGTCGACTGTGATGTTCACCGGGTCGCCAATCTGTACCTGGCCATATTGGTCTTCGGGTAGATAGACTATCAGATTTAGCTGATCGAGTGGTGCAATGCTCATTACGGCGCTTCCAGGCACCACAATTTCGCCGACCTCAAGGTTACGGGCGAGAACCCGCCCAGTTGAAGGTGCTTTCACCTCTGTACGCTCCAGTTGCAGGTTGATGAGCTGAACAGAGGCCTGTGCCTGAACTAAGTTGGCCTCGGCTTGACCGAGTGCAGCAGAGGCTTGGTCTACAGCAGCCTGTGCGGCAATAACTTGAAGAGAATCGTCTCCGGTTTGAAGTTGCGCTAGCTGATATCGTGCATTATCCAGCCTGATCTGGGCTACTGCTACCCGTGCGCGTGCGTTCAGGATTGCTTCTGCAGAGGCTGTGTTTAGCATATTGGCATGGTTCAAATCGGCGACATCAAGTTCGGCCTGGGCTGCATCCATTAATTCCTGGGCTGCATCGATTAAATTATCGTCATTTGTGTCTTGGGCGAGATCAAGGGTTGCCTGGGCGGTCAGGTAAGCCGCCTGTGCTTGAGCAAGCCTCTGCTCAACAGTGCTAAAATCCTGGTTGCTGGCTTTGTCTAGTTCATTAATAAGGTTAGCCTGTTCAACTTCGAGTGCTGCTTGTGCTGTGTCTACCTCTGCCCTGGCAGCTTCGAGGGTTTCACTGGGCTGGAAATACCAGGCTGGTTGAAAACCATCCGGAGTTGTTGTGCTCTGATTGGACTGCTGTGCGAGAACATCCTGCACCAGAGCTCCCTGGACAGCGATATCATGCTGAACCTGGGCAAGGGCTAATTGAGCATTCGCGGTTGACAGAGTCGCTGTTGCAGCAGCCACTGCTGCTTGGGCTTGGTCCGCCTGGGCTTGGAGCAGGTCATCCTCGATACGAAATAGCGGATCGCCTGCCTGTACAGTGTCACCCTCTGCAACGAGAATCTCTACTACCCTACCGCCAATTTCTGGTGTGATGAGCACTTCTGTGGCGGAGAGCATCCCAGAGCCTGAGGTGGTGCTATTCTGACTGGATTGGCAGGCACTCAGCAGCAGAGGAAAAACGAGGGTGCAGATCATTAGGAGGAAGTGTATGCGTTTCATGAAAATATTTCTCCTTGTAATGGATATCGAAATTCTTATAAGTGTTTCCGGAAGGCAAATACGCTGGCCAAAAAGTAAATAATGCTGAGGACAATCAGTGGGAAGGTGGATGACCACCAAAGGGTTCCAGCGCTGACACCCCGTACGATAATCCCACGCGCAATTTCCAGATATTGGGTAACAGGCAAAAGCTCGCTGTACCAGTAAGTTACAATCGGCATATTCTCGCGGCTATAGAGGAGACCAGACAAGATGATTGCCGGGATCAGTACGATAAAAACAGCAATATACACAGCCTGCATTTGGGATTGGGAGATATTGGAGATCAAAACACCCATACCCAGCGACCCAATAATGAAGATCAAACTGAGGCTAGCAAGCTCACCCAGGCTTCCTGCTACTTTCACATCAAATAGGAGATCACTCAGGTAGATCAGAGCGAAGAAGTTGATGACACTTACGAAAAGATAGGGAATGATCTTCCCTAACATCAATTCCCAAGGCTTAATGGGGGTGACGATAAGCTGTTCCATTGTACCTTGCTCTCTTTCGCGAACAATGGCCAGGGCTGACAGAATCAGGGTTTGCACCTGGAGCAGGATGGGTACCAGTCCGGGGATCATATAGAGCTCCTGATCCCCATTTGGATTGTAAAGAATTTTAGTGGCTGTTTCAAAAGGTATCTGTAAACCAGAGGCGGAGCCGCTACGCATCACGCGTTCTACCAAGATATTTTCAGCAGCCATCTGGCTGATGGCGCTAAGCTTGAGTTGTACCATCATTGCGTTTGTTGGATTCATTGAACCATCCACGAAGATTTGGATGTTTCCCTGGCTTCCGGTGGTCAACATTCTCCCAAAATCCTCAGGAATTAGAATACCAACATCCACTAAGTCGCGATCAATGAGGTTGATTAGCTCTGATTCATTGCTGGCATCATATGAGAGAGCAAAATCGCCACTGGCAACAAACTTTTGCACTAATTCTGTGCTGGGATCTGTCTTGGAAAAATCAACAATGGCGAGTGTGGTATTACGTATTTCGCCAGAAATGCCAAACCCGAGTAAAACAAGTAACATAGCTGGGAGAGCAAGGATTAACCCCAATGTGCGCGGGTCGCGCCATATATGAAAGAGTTCTTTACGCATGATAGCCCAAAAACGTTCCATAGATTACTCCCTGGTGCTTAAAAATCAGTAGAACCGCCAGCCCTGCGTTGATCAATCATGGTGAGGAACACATCCTCCAAGGATGGTTGGATCGCTTCAACAGAACAGTCCTGGATGTTGGCTTGCTGGAATCTCGATAACAGCAACGAAATATCAGATGCAGCTTTAAGGGTGGCGTGGATCTGCGCGCCATGTTGTGCGATATTGGTCACTTCTGGGGACTCACGTAGAACAGCCTGTGCGTTCCCGGGGAGTGAGCAATCGATTTGCACCAGCGTACCTGGCATCTCTTCTTTCAAATCGTCTGGGCTAGCCAGTGCAATCAATTCTCCCTGATACATCATGCCAATCATGTTACAGAAGTCGGCCTCATCCATGTAGTGGGTTGTCGCCAGTACGCTGGTGCCTTCCCCGGCGAGCGAGTAGATCAAATCCCAAAAGGCGCGGCGAGAGATAGGATCCACTCCAGCGGTTGCTTCGTCGAGGAAAAGCATCGGAGGATTGTGGACAATTGCACAGGCAAGTGCTAAACGTTGTCTCCAGGCTCCAGAAAGGCTGCGAGTCAATTGCCTTTCACGCCCTTTCAGGCCAGTCATCTCGATTAGTTCTTGGATACGTGGCTTGCGCTGTTTGGCGGGAACGCCGTAAATGGTTGCGTAGAACAAGATGTTTTCTGCGGGGGTCAGGTCATTGTAGAGTGAGAATCTCTGCGACATATACCCGACACGGCGTTTTACTTCGTCGGGATGGCGGCTGACATCATAGCCCAGTACGGTGGCTTTTCCCTGGCTTGGCTTGAGCAGGCCACAAAGCATACGGATGGTGGTAGTTTTCCCTGCCCCGTTTGGTCCAAGCAAGCCAAATATTTCACCTTTGGGAATCGAAAAGGTAACCTCTTTTACGGCACTGAAGTCAATAAAACGCCTACCTAGATTATGAGCTTCGACCGCAAAAACCTGCTCTTTCATTGATTATCCTTCTGCGCGTTGACAATATGAACGAAAACATCTTCGGTTGTTAACCGTGTTTGTTGCAGCAGCCTTACATCCAAACCTTCATTTGAGAAGCGATTCTTTAGGGATGCGATGACTTCCTTGGATGCTTCCCCATTGGGAACGTTCAATCTTAATCGATCGCCCACCGGGCGCCAATCCAGGATACCACTCGTTTCAGCGACAATTTGGCGCATTTGCTTGCGAGGCCGAGCTTTGACCTCAATGATCTGGAAGGGCAGAGAGCGAATCAACTCTCCAGGTGATCCAGATGTATGCAATCGACCCTCATAGAGTATGCCGATTTGGTGGCAGCGTTCAGCTTCGTCCATGTAAGGAGTGCTGACAAGAACTGTCAGGCCATTGGTCACTACGTTTGAGAGGATTTCCCAAAGCTCCCTGCGGGATAGCGGATCTACACCAGTTGAAGGTTCATCCAAGATCAATACTTTGGGATTGTGGATCATAGCGCAGGCCAGCGCCAACTTCTTTTTCATTCCTCCTGATAGCGCGGCGGCGCGTCGCTTTTGGAAATCCTCAAGACGGGTGAAGCTCAGCATCTCAGCAATGCGCACTTTCTTGCGTTCTGCAGGCACTTGGTGGACCTGCGCAAAAAAGTTTAAGTTCTCCAGAACATTCAAATCTGGGTACAAGCTGAAGTTCTGAGGCATATAGCCGATGGATTGGCGTGCCTTTTCAGCATTTGAATGGAGATCAAACCCGGCGACTTGGACTGATCCACTGGTGGGAATGAGGACGGAGGATAGAATGCGTAAGGTTGTCGTTTTCCCTGCACCATCTGGGCCCACTAACCCAAACAGAGTTCCTCGCGGTATTTCCAAACTGATATCTTGAATAGCAAATTGATCCTTGCGGGATGTGTAGCGTTTGGTTATGTTTTGTGCTCGAATTGCTATCTCTGACACCTGGCACTCCGATCTTGTCTTATCCCCACTATAGTGGCAAAAATCCTAATTGCGCGGGTGTGGCCAGCCATAAAGATCTATGACGCCAATCACATCTTCGTATGATCAGAGTCATGAATCATGCCAGGCGACAAGTATTCGAAGATGCTTCGTGGTATGATGCAGGCATGAGCACTATGTTAGAACCTGGCTTATTGAGGATATTTCGTTATTTCACAGGTGTTGCAGCACTATACTTTGCGCTCTTATGGGGTTATACAGCGATTGCTTCGGGTTGGGTCTGGGCTACACATGTTCAGTTGTTGACGAATTTTGTAGCCAACCTGATTTTGTGGGGATTTTTATATTGGCCATGGTTGGCGCGGCGACTGGGTCGCTGGTATTTACCATTTTGCCTGGGCATAGCGACGCTCATCCCTGTGATCAGCAATTTCGTATATTTGGCTGAACCGTACGGGGTTAGCGCGACCCTGATGATTGTTCGGAGCTGGCTAATGTTGCCAACACTGGTCATTCCCCTGGTTTTGATTGCGTGGCAGTACCGCTTTGTGCATGTACTGGCATTTACCATTTTTACAACTGCAATGGGGTTAATTGTACTATTTGCAATTATGCGGGAAATTACTTTGGAGACCTTGCCGATCCTGGCGATGCCACTCATCCAGGCGTTTGCCTTTGGCACGGTGGGGCATATTGTGGGTCAATTGATGGATACGCAGCGGGCTCAAAGGAGAAAATTGATCCAATCCAATCTCCAACTTGGCCAATATGCTGAAACCTTGGAACAATTGACAATTAGCCGGGAACGCAATCGACTGGCGCGTGAACTGCACGATACCTTGGCGCATACACTGAGTGGGTTGGCAATCAATTTAGAAGCACTTAAAACCACGCTTGATCCAGCGGAAACCGAGACATTGAGGCTCGCTGACCGATCATTGCAGACGGCGCGGGTGGGATTGGTCGAAACACGCCGAGCGCTCAAGGATTTGCGTGCACAGCCTCTCGAGGACCTTGGCCTTTGCCTATCCTTACGCAATCTTGTTTCAGAAGCGGCTGAGCGTAGCGGTGCACATATTGATATAAATATTCCCGAGTATTTACCAGCGCTACCTCCAGATGTCGAACAATGCGTTTATCGGATTGCGCAGGAAGCTTTGGAGAATATTGTGCTGCATGCCCAGGCTACGGAGGGGCGGTTCGCAGTGGCTATGGAATCCCGCCATTTGGTACTAAGAATCTCGGATAGTGGTAAGGGATTTGCCTTGACCAATGCTCAAGATATCGGTCAATATGGGTTGCAAGGGATGAAGGAACGCGCAGCGATGATTGGTGGTAGCCTGTCGATTGAAAGCACTCCTGAACAGGGAACATGCATTCAATTTACATGGGAGGCTAGTAATGATCAAAGTATTAATCTGTGATGATCAAGAAATTGTCTGCGAGGGTTTGCAGCGAATCCTGGAGGTAGATGGAGAACTGGAGGTTGTGGGGGTAGCGCAGGATGGTGCTGAGGCGTTGGAGCTGGCATCACGTGTAAAGCCTACATTGGTATTGATGGATCTCAAAATGCCCGTGATGAATGGAGTGATTGCGACGCGGAAATTTCGAGAACAGTATCCAGAGGTGCGCATCCTCATCCTTACTACTTATGATGACGATGAGTGGTTATTCGATGCTATTCGCAGCGGCGCAGATGGATATTTGCTAAAAGATCTCCCGCGTGAAGAACTGATCCGGGCCATCAAAGGTACTGTAGCCGGTAACGCCTATATCGACCCAGCCATAGGGGGAAAATTACTTGCCAGTCTGGCAAAGAGCACACCTCGGGCAACTGAACCAACACAAATTGTTTTGAGTGAGCGAGAGTCGGAAGTACTTGAATTCCTTGCCCAAGGCCTCACCAATGCGGATATTGCCCACCGCTTATACCTCTCTGAGGGGACTGTACGGAATTATATGAGTTCATTGTTCGCTAAACTGGGTGTCTCTGACCGGACGCAGGCAGTTGTGGCCGCTTTTCGATATGGGTTGGTAAAAGGGGATTTGTGAAATCGCTGCGGTGAACAATTTTATAGGGACACAATGCGATAAGACGTTGACTCAGCCTCTGTGTCTACCAATCCTTGCTGTCCAGAAATTGAGGCGGTCTTTGCCATCAAGGCGCGCAAGCGTTGGGCTAACATGCGAATGATGCCGCGGGCAATCTCTATCCTATCCGCCATCAGATCAAAGAAATGTTCTTGATCCAGGCAGAGCAAGCGGGTTTCTTGGGTGGCGGTGACAGAAGCTGAGATTGGCAAGCCATCTAGGATCGACATTTCACCGATCACATCGCCTGCCTGGCGATAAGCAAAGGTACGCCCACCGCCGGCTTCGTTTTGCTTGTTCTCCGCGAGACTTGAATCCATGTCACTTTCGTCATGCACACGCAATTGCCCGTCTATGATGATATAAAGCGATTGTCCCATATCGCCCTGGTGAAGGATTTTTTGGCCAGGTTTTACGGTGGTTTCCTGCAGCGCTGCCACAATTTCAGTTAATACTTCATCGGGAGTGTCATTGAAGATATATACATTACGCAGGATGAGCACTTTTTCGATGCGTGACAACATCTTTGAGCCTCCTTGGGGTGCGACCAGGGCAAGTGTTTCAGTTGTCCAGGGATCAGATAATTGTTGCAGTTCCTGGATGTGGGTGCGATGAAGAGCCGGATCTAGTTGTTCCAACGCCCATAGTATAGTAGCTTTCAGCCAGGGAGTGATAGTGGGATCGTTGCTGAAGAGTAATTCTTCGAGACGGGGGATTACTCCTAGTGTGCGTTGGGGGCTGATATGATGCAAGCGGCGCAGGCGTTCTTCGATAGGCAGATTATCGAGCAGTGGCAGGAGCATCCGTCCCGCTTCTGCAGGGATAGAGTCTTCTAGACGATCTAAAAGAAGACTTTGCGCGTTAATATCTCGTGCTCTGGTGTGAATGGCTTTCCATGCATCCAATAATGGTGGGGCTTCATACAAGAAAGAAAGCAGCAACACAACCTGCTCGCAATGGCGATGATATTGGCTTCCTAATGTGGAGTATGCCAGGTGATAAGGCGGCTGGTTTGGCAGGTCAGCTTGGGCCGCAAGTCGCCAAGTTGCTTGCTGCACCTCTTGCTGCGCTAGCATTTCAAGGCGCGCTGTTTCTCTACGACCAGCATGATAACCACAAGCACTCAATGAGCGTAGAACCGCCAGGCGGACATCTGGCTCTGGTTCCTCCAGGTAATTTAGCAAAAGGGTGGTTGCTTTCTGGCGCGCTTCAGGAATGGCGCCAATTTTTCCGCATATTTCAGCCAGGTGGATGCGCGCACGTTTTGACAGGTAACCAGCCTGTAAGGCAAACTCAATGAAGGGCAGTACGGAAGGTCCACCTTCCAGCAATGCCAGGCGCGCTGCCGCTAATTGGTTAGTTGCATCAAGGCTTTGGATCACAAATGGCCATAAGCGGCTATTCTTAAGCTTTCCTGAGGCAGCTAGAGCGGCCTGGCGCACTTTATAATCGGGATCTCGCAGAAGCCGCAGTATGGGACGGTAGAAATTGCTGACCCCGATCTCACCCAGAATCTTTGCTGCCTGGATGCGATGGGCGGGTTCGGAGGAATAAGCCAGCTCAAGAAGTGTATCGCCTGCTTCCAACGCTCCTTCCAACCCGCCGCTACGCAGCATACCAATTAACGCGCCAGACCGCACCTCGACATCGGGGTGATCGAAATAGGTTGCTAATTCATCTAGCAACTCATTTTCACTTAAAGCAGCCAAAGCACGCAATGCCATTCCCTTGACAGCGGGTGATGTTTCACTTTGCAGGTGCGTGTGGATTACTCCTTGTAGTTTTTCTATATCTTCACGACTGCCTGAAAGCGCTAAATGTTCGATGCGTGTGAGCACATCCTGGCGTACTTCTGGCACAGGGTGGTTGAGTAAGCGGATAAGGGATTCCTGCAAGATGGGATGGTTTGCCTGCTCTAAAATATCTAGGATGTACAAAACAGATCCCGGATTGGGCGATTCTAGTCCACGGGCTAACACAGCCAAGCTGGATGCATCCGCCGTACTAAACCCAGTGCTCCCCAGGCTGCGTTGGTTGACTGCATGGGTGAGTTTAGAATGGTATTCCTGGCCAATGAATACGGCTGCCAATACCCACAATACCAGTATCGCTGCAAGCACAAATGCAAGCAAAGTGGCTTTACCGGGGAGAACCAGAAGCAAAATTCCTGCCAGCGCAGCGCTGCCTGGCTCGGCAACCACACGCATGAATGCCTGAGCCTGAGAACGATCCTTATCAGGCAGAGGCTGAAAAAGGATATGTTCCGCAGGGTGCTCGATGCCCCGGCGGAAAACAACCATGATGAACTTTGTCATTACTGCAAGCCAGAAGATGACTAGACCATTTTGCCAGAATAAGCCGGCGGCGGCCAGGGGTAGAACACCAAAGGTGGTAATCACAGGCAGCGCCAGCAAACCAGCTAATATACCGAAGCGATGTATGATGGGTCTACCCACAGTGACACGCCCAACCAATGTTGCGGTGCTAAGCAGGGCCTCGAACAGGCCGAAGAAGATCATTAGGCGCCGCGGAGTTGAAATGATATTGATTATCTGGTATTGGAAAATTTGGTCTACAAAAAAGTATCCTACAAGGGCAAAAAGTGTCAGCGCGATCAGTAATTGCACATAGCGCGTCTTGAGTATGCCAAGATTAATTTCCGTCAAGGAAGGTGGTAAACTCTTGCCGCTTATACTTTCTGCAGGATGAAAGTCTTGAGGCGATCGTGGATGAGAACTGGAGGGTTGAATCGGCGCAGAAATTGCAGGATGCGGTGAAAGGTACGCTAGTGGAATCAGCGCTCCAGCGGTGGCGATTGCCGCAAATATCAGGATATCGCTGATGGAAAAACTGCTACCACTTACCAATAGCGTTGCTAACAACGCTGTTCCTACCCCTCCCAGAATGCGCCCACTCACCTCGCTGCCATTGATGAGATTGCTCATGCGTCTGTGTTGTCGTGCATCCAGGAGACGATCGGTAAGTGCTTTTACGCCCAGGCTTGTTAGCGTTGATTGGATATAAACCCAAATAAACAAAACCAGCCCTACGATACCTGCGGCACCTTCAACAGTAGCGGGCTGTTGATTGAGGATGATGCGTAGTCCGACAAGTACCAACAGCGAAAGCCCAAGACTATATGCCAACAAATGGGATGGGCGAATGCGTTTAGCAAGCCGCGTGAGTAGTAAGCCTGATATTGGTGTGAGAACGCCGGCACAAATGTAAATGTATGGTATGCCTTCTGCGCCATAGCGTATCAGGAAGAGTGTGTTACCGACGATACGCGCCAGCACATGGGCTGAACCTAATAATAATGCCAGTATCGTCACTGGGATAACCAATCGGGTTTCCCCGGGAAGAAGGTTCAATAGAACTCGCCAACGCTCCACGGGTGTTCGAAGGGGAGTAAGTTGGGTTGTCTCGAACGGTGGCGAGGAGGAAGGAGGCTTAGACTCTTGCGCAGATCTCACTGTGAATACTCCCAGATCTTGAAGAAGTCGAAGGCGGCATCTGCTATGTCTTGCGCAGCCAGAGATGGCGAGGAGAGAATAGTCAGGCCTGCACCGCCTCCCAGATATGTCGTTTCATTGGGAAGAGAGGTAAGCAAGGAACCGTTGGCGTAAGCATGGACTTCCCCGCCATTGCGTACTAACTGCAGAGTGTTCTCGCCGGTGCTGTTAATGGCAGTAGACTTGCCATATGCCAGGATTACCCACGATTGCTGGAATTTATAGATCCAGTATTCCTGCGTTGAGGGGCAGACTAGGTAGCGGTAAAAACGAAATTGGTCGATCCAGTTAAACAATATACCAAAGCGTGTACCGCTATCCGATCCCGGGGCGAGGGAAACGGTCGTTTTGATCGCAAAGCTCTGGGAAATATCAGCGCTGTTAACCGGCGCAATTGTGCGCACATTGCGGTTCGGTAAAGTATGCGTGATGTGATACATCCCATTTGACAGATAGGAACCAGCGCCATTTTCAGGAATCATTGTCCAACCTAATGGGGTGTCGAAATCATCCATCAAAATTAGAGTGGAATAATTTTGAACTATTAGTGGAAGACGGGTGAATATGGGATCGGTTTCAGTAATTAAGCATTCGGCGATGTTCGTATCTAGCGTTGCATGATTGGTGGGGTTGCTTAGTCTCAAATAAAAGATTTCGCGCGATTCTCCCAGTGTGTCTCCTAATACTTCGACGACTACCTGTGCGCTGGTCTGTCCTCCTGGGATAATCAAATCGCCTGATATCGCAGTGAAGTCGCTGCCACCCAGGGCTGTGCCATTCATTGTTTGATAGTGCACGGAGACATCTTGTGCTGTCGACTGGTCGAGCCTAATTGTGAAAACCGCATCCACTGAGTCAACATCACCCTCTGTGACGCTGATATTTTCCACAGAAATGCGCGGGCCATCATCATCTAGGTTTATCAGATGTATTGTGCCAGTAAGATCGTTGTACACCGGGTCAGGGCTTGCCGCCTGGATGGTGATGGTATAAGGCTTTGCCTCATCATCCAGGCTATCATCTATGCCAATTATGGTGATTGTCTGCGGGGTGTTCCAGGTGTGCGTATAGAAAGTTGCTACCCAACCATAGGGATCATACACCTGGCCTTCATCTGGATTTTGACTTTCCATCACGAGGCTGACGGTGTTTGTTGGCTGACTGGTCAGTTTTATCGTATAGGTAACCGAGGAGCCTGTTTCATGAGTAATAAGTGTATCTCCAGGGTCAATCTCAATACCAGGGGTATCATTGTCCAGGATGTTTACCTTCAAGGGATTGACTTTGAGCTGATCATAAAATGTGTCTTCACTACTAACGGTGTGGTGGAGGAGTGTTGTTTTGTCGCCCTCTGCCACCTGGTCATCCACAACGGTAACTGTAACGGTCTGACGTTGGTTCCAATTCTGCGGTGTGAAAGTCAGGCTGGTGGGCGAGGTTGTGAATTGGGGCGAAGATACAACATTGACAACGACAGGGTTCAGAGGCCGGGTGGTGAGTTCTGCCTGATAGGTAGCAGTAATAGGAGCACTGATACCATCCTCCGCAATTGTGATTACGCTTGGGCGAAGGAATACACCTGGCGCGTCATTGTCCGCTATTTCGGCAGTAATATCAGGAATATTGACGGCGTTGTAGTTAGGATCGTTACTCGCGGAAGAATGTGTGACCGTTCCATAATGTGGTGTGACTTCAGCAACACTATCATTGACGGCAGAAACAATTACATCCAGGGGAGTGTTCCAATTTGTGCTATCGAAGGTAATCACGATCTCGCTCACACCTAACTGACTATCGGGTGAGATAGTTATCGTCACTACACCAGTGGGTTGGCTGTTGAGGCGCACCTGGTAGGATTCCGTATCGCCACTCTCAGAAACATAGACGGTGAGCGGCGCAACTAGAATCTCGGCTGTGTCGTTGTCAGTGATATGCGTCTCCAATTGCTCGGATAAGCCTTCATACTTCGGATCATTGCTGGACGCGACATGGAAAACTGTTGCAGCATGGGGGCCTTCGGCAACGAAATCGTCTGTGGCAGTGATATTTATGGTTTGCTCAAGATCCCAATTTGTATTATCGAAATAAAGATCTTGAAGCGATAGTTCTACCTGGGCATTGTGGGAAAGGCTGATGGTGACGGGCTGGGTAGGCTCAGAATCGAGCACGACCGTATAAGGCACACTTGCACTGCCTTCCGATAAGTCAAGATCAGTGGGCTGAACCGTGATTCCGGCAAAATCATTATCGGCGATTTGCGCGGTTACTTCAAAGGAAAGTCCATTGTATAGCGGATCAGTACTCTCAGATGTATGTGCGATTTGTGAAATATGATTCCCTTCATCGATATCATCATTTACAGCAGAAACAGTCACCTCTTGTGGATCATCCCAGGTGCTTGTGCCAAAAGTGACCTGGATGGGAACAGTGGTTACTTGCACGCTCTGGGTAATTCGAACTGTGACAGAGCCTGTTGGCTGAGAATCCAATTGGATTGAATACACCGCGGTGAGGCCATCTTCAGAGATACTTACGGTGGTTGGTGCGGCGCTAATCCCGGCGGTGTCATTGTCGTTGATTGTTACCTCAACATTATCAATGCTGATGCCATTATAGTTGGGATCATTGCTCAATGCTGTTTGCGTGATTGTGCCGCTCATAACCTCTTCGTCGATGAAATCATCAACTGCTATTACCTGAACATTCTGCGCGCTGCTCCAATTAGCGCTCGTAAAGATCACCTGGGTTGGACTGGTGCTGATTTGCCCGCTTGGAGCGATGGTAAGGGTGGCGGTGACGGTAGCAGTAGGCTGGCTGTTCAAGCGGATATTGTAGGTGGGTGATGGTGTTTCTCCCTCTGTGGCATTCAGGCTGAGCGGTGTGACAATTACTCCAGCTTCGTCATCGTCGGTGATGTTGGCTGTAATGGTGAATTGGATGCCATCATAGTTTGCATCGCTGCTTTCACTTACATTACTGACATACCCGGTGTGCGGTGATATTTCATCAACGGCATCGTTGACTGCGCCAACAATGACCGTCTGTGCTGTATCCCAATTGCTGGCATTAAAGGTGAGTGTGGTTTTGTTGGCGGTTGTTTGCGCATCGGGGGTGATGGTGATGGTAACTGGCTTCTTGGGCTTGGTGTCTAGCACCACCGAGTACGACTCTACTGCACCATCCTCGGAAACATTCACTGACGAGGGGCTATAAGTAATGCCGGCAGTATCGTTATCGGTGATCGATGCATTGACGATTGCTGTAAGATTATTGTAGAAGGGGTCATTGCTAGCTGCAGTGTGGGTGACCACACCGGTGTGCATTCCCTCCGCCACATCGTCATCCAATGCGGTGATGATCACGTTTTGTTCTGTTGTCCAATTGCTATCATTAAAGTACAGTTCGGTCTGATTGACTCCTACCTGGTCATCTGTAGTCAAAGTGACTGTTACCGGTGCGGTAGGCTGGCTGTTCAAGGTAATGTTGTAAAAAGATGCGATGCCGCCTTCTGCCAAGCTGATAGACTCCGGTTCCCATTTAATATCGGCGATGTCATCATCTGAGATATTAACAATGAGTGAGGTGATTGAAATGCTGTCATAAGCGGGGTCTGCGCTGGATGCACTGTGGTTGATGGTAACTGAGTGGTTTCCCTCAGCGATTAAGTCATTAACAGCGCTGACAGAAACACTTTGTGGAGAATCATAATTGTCAGTCGTGAAAGTTAATGTTCCTGGGGAGACATTGACCTGTGAATCAGGGTCGGGTGTGAGCGTGATAGTGACGGTGGCGGTGGGAACCTCGGTGAGTACGATTGAGTAATTGCTGGCTGCACCACCTTCGGTTATGTCTATTGTCGTCGGATTTATTGTCACGCCTGCTGCTGTTGGGGCGGTGAAGTGGTTTAGTGGGATACCTTTCTCATTTGCTGCTGCCACTTGGCGGTATAAACCTAGCTGCAGCACGAGCGGGAGGAGCAGAAGCAGCGATAATACTCTGCGCAGAAATTGTGCGTGTTTCACCGTTATCCGTTGATTCATAGCACACCTCTAATAAATCCCCACACTTCATCCGCCGCCTGCATCAGGTGTGGATGTTGGCTCGCGGCGATCTGGGCGGTCAGTGGGGGCTGCTGTGCCAGCAGATGGGGCAGAATAAGTGGATGTAGGCCGTAAGGTAGGGGTTGGTGTATTGGTTGGCGTGGGTGTGTTTGTAGGTGTGAAAGTGGATGTCGCCGTGGGACGCGGAACATCTAAACCTCCCAATAGCATCCAGGAATCGTACTGTGCGGCAGTTGAATCAGACTGTAGCAGACGCTCAAAACCACCACGACTTCCTGAGTCGAGTACAATGGGTTCCGATTGTGCGCTACTTGTCGCCAGGCATTCTCCACCCAAACAATCTACCTGGAAGCTGGCTGCTGCCTGGGAGAAAGTCACCCCCATCACACCATTATGGAGTATTGCCTGATACAGACCACCAACAGCATCCACCTGTAGATCTTCTGCTAGAACAAGTAGGCTGCCCTGATCGAGGGTCAGTGTTGTGAAAAACTCATCCTCGTTTGAAAGGGCAAGAGATGTAAGGAAGATGCTTGTTTCCACATCTAGATAAATACTCGCCCCATCACTTAGGGTGAGTTTTGCAGGGGCATCGGTGGTCCAAATACGCACTCCCTCACCAAAGGGGATCTTTTGGCCTGGCACCGGATCAATAGGATCCCAGCCCGGGATGTAAGCGCTATATGAGCCGGCAGTAAAGCTTTGCAGCTCAGCATACCCGGCAGCGATATCGGGTGTGGGAATCGCGGTAGGCGGGGGTAAAGTGGGGCTGGCGGTAAGTACTGCTTGCTGTGATGGTTTGCTAAAAAGCCCTGTTCGGAAACCTATAAACAGAAGGATCAGGGCTAAGGAAATGAGAATTACTGCCCAAGCAACAGGCGGGAGATGTTTGCCTTTACCCGGCATCTCCAGAATGACGGCAGTAATATTGTCGTGAACCTGGCGGTTCAGGGCTAAATTGACCAGTGTGCTAGCAGCGCTTTCTGGGTCTTGCCGGCGTACAGTATGGGTAATATCTTCTGTGCTGACGAAGGGGATACCTGTATCGGGGGCAGGTGCGGTCAGCCCGTCAGAGCTAAGCACAATCACATCACCTGGCTCGAGAGGAAGTGTATCCTGCTCATATCGTTCTAAATATTCAGCAGCTTCACTTTCGGGAAGGATACCCAGGTCGACCTCCAGGACGGGCGTCTCTGGGGCACCAATATAGCAGGATGGGGAGATTGGATCTCGGCTGAGCTGGAAGCAAGCTTTACGACGTACCAGAAAGGCACGGTTACTGCCCACATGAGCCAAATAAAGCAACATACTTTGTAGATCAATCGCTACGACAGTTAAAGCAGCACCGGTATGCCGCAGGCGTAAGTTTGAAGCTGCAGCTTGCTGCAGTGAACGGTGCACACCCTGGATTGCATCGGAGAGCAGTGTGGGGATATCAATCTGGGGAGAGGTCTGGATGGTATGGAATACTGCCTCCAGGATATACTGCCCGGCATGTTTGCCGCCGATCGCTCCTCCAAAGCCATCTGCGATGATACCCAACTGTAGATATAATCCTCCGGCTGTGACTATTACCTGGCAGAGGTTGTGGTCTTCTTCGGCATGAAGACGTGGTGAGAAGCCGATATGCTGCGCGGCAGCGCACGTCACTTCTGGTAGATCGTAATCGAGAGCTTCGTTTGTCATGGTGTGGGTGTAACCGTGGCAGGCACTGGAGTTTCAATCAGCGGATTGAGACCTCCTGTCTCGGTACGACTTTCATAAAAATTCAACCACTGGCCTGTGATGCGTTCGTAGTTAGCTCCTGCCCAAACATGATCATATGGAATGAGCTGTTTGAGGGGACTGCTGATATAGCCCTGGGGAGGCTGCATATCCGTAGGAATTGCCGTTACGGGATAATCGGAAGCGTAGAGGCGCATAGCGGAATCGCTAAGGGTCCAATCAATGAACTCCATAGCGGCCGAGAGATCGCTGCCACTAGGTTTTTTAATGAGGGCTACTGCGTTCACATCATATCCGGAGCCCTCAACAGGAAACACAGCCAGTAGTGGGAAACCCTCCTTCAAATAAGGTATCGCTGCTTCACCGTAAGATATGCCAATAGGGACCTCGCCTTGGGCTACATATTGGCAAGGATCACTTCCCGAGTCGGTGTAGATGATAATATTCTGGTTGAGAGACGCCAAATAGGACCAGGCAGCCAGCTCTCCCTCAAGATCTTGTGCGCTGCCCCATTCTAATAACTGAGCGGCGCGTGGTGGTTGGCTGTTCATTGTTTGGATCAAGCCTGATACTGCCATGTATCCGGCGCTGGATTTGGATGGATTTGGGAAGAGTAATTGTCCCTCGTACACTGGATTTAGCAGGTCAAGCCAGGAGGTGGGCATGGGCAGGCTTTCTTGCACTAATAGGTCTGTGTTAACACAGAATGCAACCAGGATGGCGTTGTTGCCGACCCAATATGGGGGGGTGTTGGCGTCCCGCATGCGGAGGATTACCTGATCTAAGCGTAAGGCGGCTTCGGGTGTGGCAGGTTCGTATGGGTTCAGCAATCCCTCCGCCTGTAAGCGCACCATTGCTGCTGCACTGACACCCCACAATACATCTGCTGGAGGGTTCTCCTTCTGGGCAATCAATTGACGTGTTAGCTCCCAACTGGTACCGGTTTGGATTTCAAGCTGGATGCCTGGATGTGATTGCTCGAAGTAGCGACGGTAAACATCTACTTGATCCTGGGGAAAAGCTGAATAAACGGTGAGTATGCGTGTCTCGGGGGTGGCAGTGCTGATCGGAATATTGCCTCGCAAGCGCTGATACGCTTCTTGAATTGGCGCACAACTCACGAGCAGCAAGGAAAGAACTACGATCGCGGCGTTTCTCAAGGACATGGTGTATCCCAGTCATTCGTGCTTGGAGCGGACTCCAATGGGTCGGGAGAAAGGGGATCAATATACACCGCAACCACATAGTAAGTGGAGCATGTTAGTGCGTCATCATCTTCCCAGGAGCGTGCATCGGCATTGAGATCATTCTCGTCTGCTACCACAACATATCCAGATCCCTGGCCGCGGTAGATACGGAATCCGATTATCAATTCTGGGCGGTTGTATTCCCAATTGATCGTTGCAGTGTGTGGTGGGTTAGGATTGGTAACGAAACTGCCAGTGATATTATACGGGGCTGGCGGCGGCTTGATCGGTACTACATCAAGATTGATACTAGATTGGCGGGTTGCTGCCTGGTTACTGGTTGTGAGGATGAAGCTCTGATCGGTTAGCACATTTTCTATATCTACGCTGCCAACTAAAGGTACTTCACCAATGCCCGAGAGAGTAGCAGTGAGCGCATTGGTAATGTTCCAGCTCAACCGTACATCTGACCCAGCCCCAACTTCGTAGGTGGGCGGAGAAGAACTGACCAAATCGACCTGATCGATGGTGACATCTACGGGCTGGGCGGTGAAGGATTCGATCACAGGTGGAGCAGGAGCGGTGGGTGTGGTGCTGGGCGTAGGAGTTAAAGTGGGCGGTGATGTATTGGTTGGCGTGGGTGTGATTGTGATTGTAGGTGTTTGTGAGGGCAACGGTGTTGGAGTGACTGTGCTACTAGGGATTGCTGTCGCGATCAGAATCTTCGCCTCAGCGGCTTTTACTGACTGTTTGTCACCATTGGTAGCTACGAGCACAAAAGAGGTGGTTTCTCTAAGGGTGAAGGTTTTGTGACCTAGAGCAGGAAGGTAGGAAATGGACTCGTCTCCTAGGGGTCCAATGTTAAGCTGAATATTGGTAAAGGGGCCGGTGACAAGCCAATCAACTCGTACGGTGGCGCTGCCACCTGCAGAGATCACGGACTCTTCTGGAGTGACCATGAAGATCTCGATTTTCGGGGCTTCTGCAGGTTCTGGTTCGGGAGGTGCTGGGTTGACTGTCACCTGACGGATATCACGCACAGTGACCTGCCCGTTGGAGGCCGAAAGGACATAAAGAGTGGTTTCTGCTGGGGTATGCGAGGCAACGCCGGTGTTTGGCAGTTCTTCCGCAACTGGATCGATGGAGACGACAGTTGCATTCGATATCGCCCAGGTTATCGAAATACTTTCGCCGGCAGTGATCACTTCTGGAAAAACGATAAATGAATTAATAATTGGTTCAGGCAGAGGGGGCACACCGGGGGTGAACACCTGAAGTTCAAGGGGAAATTCGACAGGGAAGTCAGGCAGGGAGGAATTGATGGCGCGCAGGGTGAAGATCAAACTTTTTTCAGCGGTTATTTGTCGGGAACCAATAGCGGGAACGGTTTCTTCGACCCCATCGGTTTTATTGATGAGGGTCAGTGCATCAGCGTTAAGTACCATCCAGGATATCACGACAGGTTGCCCTGGCGCGGCGGTAGAAGGTTCAGCGCTAAATAGCATCACACGAGGGGTAATTGGTTTGACAGATATTGACTGGGTGACCTGATCACCCAGTCCCAAGAAGGGAAGCATGCGGGAGAGCCATGTCTCGCCTTTCAGTGTATATGTGGTGGATTGGATCGGTGAACGCGAGAGAGAAACACCCTGGACAACGACGGGATCTTGCCCAGCGCCATCATCCATGGTTAGTTGGGTTAATGGAGAGGGAGGAAATACTTTCCATTCCAGGAGAATATCTTGCCCTGCGGTAATGCTGCGATTGGGCTCGCTAACGAATTGTAAGTGCGGGTTAAAGAGAAAGCCAATCGATAAAATGATAAACAATACTGCAAATAATATGAGCCAGGGGCCAATAAGAGGTGAACGGGAAAGCTGACCCAAAACAGACCGGGGCGTCAGTCCGCCTATTAGCGGCGAGGCGGAGATTGTAAAGGGAAAGGTGCGTGATCGTAGCGCGATGAGGGCACGTTTGGCAGGGGTGAGGCGAATGGGCAGGAAGAGGTTGCCGTCTGCAGGTAATCGGGTTTCGGCCTGTGCGGCAAGGGCTGTTTCTTCACCAGGTACTTTGAACTCAAAATTTAGGGCTTTTTCGTCATCGGAGCCATCGATCCGGAAGGTGGCCGGGCTGTTACCACGATTGGTGATGGAGATAGCTGTCTCGGCAGTGCGTTTAACCCAGGAAGTGCGCAGGCTACGAGGAAAGAGCTCGCCTACGGAAAATTCGTAATATGGGTTAATCGTTATGGTTGCACCGCGCAGGCTGGAGCGTCCGGGATAATTAGGCGAGGTGACAATGACGGCAAAGTGATGTGCACCAGCATGGCTAGATGGCAATCGTGGTGGGCTGATTGCTATATTGACAGTTCCTCGCTCGCCCTCTAGGAGGTTGATACGCGGTGGAATAATAGAAACCCATTCGGGCTCAATGCCCTCAACATGAATGTCAAATGCGGCAACAATGTTGCCACCGTTTGCAATCGTGATGGGGAAGGTGGCAGTTTGCTCGACATCGATTGTTGAATCACGTAATGCCATTTCAGTGAACACGATCTCATCTGCGCGATCGGGTGGACGGGCATGCAATCCGATGGGAAAGGTCTCACCAAGAGCTGGCAGGCGAGAGACAGCAGTGGGTGCTTCGCCGGGTTCAGCGACCCTCGGCGTCGGTGCGGCTGGCGCAGAAGGAATCGGTCTGCCACCAATCCGCGCAGGGGGGCTTGGGGCGCCATCGCCAGCCAGGAGGATAATGGAGAAACCACCAACCTCAATTGTTTCCCAGGGTTGCAGAACAACTCGCAGATTAGGCAATAAAGGCTCTATGCCACCTTCTCTTTGCTCTCCACGCAGGCGGGCATTGGTTGCCTCGCCGATAACGAGGAGAGAATAAGGTCGCTGGCGACAATCAAGAACGGCAAAGAAAGGTGGTATGTTCTGGATCTGTGTTCCGGGGCCGCTTTCCAGGATGATATCGTTTTCGGCGCTGCTACCGATGTTCAAGATACCTTTTGCAGGGTCGAGGTTATAAAAAATAACCTCACCTGAGGGGGCGATGATTTCCAGGCGATCTTGTGTCGGCATATCCAGAACCTTTACCTCGTTATGAGAGTGGGAAGCGGATTGCCAGGAATCCGTAGACTGCCACGCCTATCCCAATGTTGACCAGGATCCACAGCAAGTGTGGCCAATAGATGCCCAACCAGGAAATACCACGCATCTGCATCTGTCCGGTTTCTGCGTATTCGGACGCGAGCCCAACCGCTCCAGATCCGACGCCAGTATATGCCTCTATGCAACGCGAAACAACTTTGAAAGTGTAGAGCTGCGAGCGCCGAGGATTGTTGGGGATGACATGAAGGTCAAGCAGGATGCTATCACCTGGTGAGATGAAGGGGGTTTTTACCCACTTACCGGGGAACTGAGTTGTAGGCGCGGTTGGCGCAGGTGTTACGGTATATGTGGAGGCGGTAGTGGCTGCCTGCGCGTGTACTGCAGCCGTACTGGGGGAGCTCTTCTGGGGTGAAGCGGAAGTGATTTCTGATGGTTTCCCCCCGGGGAGGCTACTCGCTTCAGACGATATCTGAGCAGCGCGGGAGGCTTGCATCTGTCCAGCGCGGACTTTAGAACCCGCCTGAGCTGCCTGGCGTCCTGCTGACCCGGGCAGCAGAGAGCCAAGCGTGGAGAGAATGCTTGCTACAGTCCCAGCGGATTTGCGTGCCTGGGCGCTCTTTTTCTTAAAGCCGGAAGGTGGCTTGCGCGCGGGACGAGCGGAAGCGCTTGGGGCGGTTTGTGGGATTGGCGCGGCTGGTTGCACGGAAGTTGCCTGGGTGGGTTGGGTCACGGGTGGGGTGAAAACAGGCAACTCAATACCATTGAGCAAGAACTGGAAACGCAACACATTGACAGGTTCCTGGGCTTGCAGAGCATAGTGGCAGTTCAGGTTACCCTGGTTGGCAAAATGTAAATGGAACACCTGTTTGCCAAGGCGCCTACGCTGTTGCGAAATCCAGCGCAGGCCAAGGATGAAGATAAGCAGAAGGAGCAAGCCTGCTCCTACCCATAGAGCAATGGTGAGCAAACGCACGAATAGGGGCGGAATAGTTAATGGCAGAGGATTGCTCAGCAGGCCAGGTGGAAAGCTATGGCTCATGTCTCTTCCTCACCTTCTGACTCATCTTCCTTTGACGCGCTGGCTTTAAGTTGTATTACCTCAGCGCTATCTGCCAGGGTTTTGATTTCTTTACCCCACCAATCATCTGTTTTGGCGTGTTTGGTTTTGCTGGCGAGGGGAGCTTCACGTAGCTTCTCGGCGGTCAGTAATTCTGCTGGCGCCTTCTCTGAAACAACAGGTTTGGTAGGATGTGTGGCTTTGATTTTTACCACTGGCGTTTCCTGTTCAGCAGTGAGCTTTCCAGCCTCTTGATGAGATGGTGTAATGGGTGACCACCAATCGTCGATGGGGAGGGTTTGCTCTACAGTTTGGGGTTCTTCGGGCTGCGGTCCTTTACGTGGAACATCTGCTGTGGATGCAGGCGTAGCCTGATTGGAAGGAGGAATAGCTGGCATCGCGGTAGGAATCGAGGGCTTGGCAGGCAGTTGAACGGGCTTGGTTTCTTGTGCGGGAGGCACAAGAGCCTTGGCTATTGCCGGTGTTTTTTTTGCTGGTCTACGTGCAGGAGGTCGTTTTTCTGCCGGAGGCAGCGCGGGGCTTGTCGCCTCTGATTGGCTGGGTGGAGAGGGTGCAGAAGCCTTATGCCGAGTCGTGGGCTTCTTGGGCGCAGTTTTTTCAATAGGATGGGACACTTTCCTTGATGTAGCGGTAAGTGTTGGCGCCTCATCCCGGGCTGATGGGAGAGGCTGGGTGGTGGTTGTTTCTGGCTTGCGCGAAAGAGAAATAATGGTTGGTGTAGCACCGCCTGTGGCTGCCTGTGAACCCAGCGTGAGACTGACTTGGCGTGCTTGCCCTTTTCTTAGTATATCCAGTGTTACTACCTGCTCCGGGCTCGATTGCAGAAGTAGTGTTTGTAGGTTTTCGATTGAAGACACAGGCTGATTGTCCCAAGCTGTGATTACATCGCCATTGATCGTAAGTTGGTAGCCATCTACGGTGATGTTCTGCTCACCGGGTTGTAATCCAGCCTGATCAGCAGGACCATGCGGTGTGATCTGTACCACCAGCATACCTCGCTGCCCGGCTGGCAAGTTCATTGCCTGAATGATGCTGGGGGTGAGAGGAATGCATTGCATACCCAAATACACTCGTGCTGGAGGGGCAGTGGGAATTTTCGCAGGAGAAGGCTCAGTAGAGGAAGTGGGTTCTGGAGGTTCTTTCTTTTCTTGAGTGAGAGGTAACGAAACGGCTTCAGGAGGGTGTTCAACCGGTTGAGCCGCCTCCCAGATTTCCTGGTATGGCTGCATTTTCCTGCTTGGGGGTGTAAGAGGGGCGATCGGTGCAGTCGGAATGGAAGCGAGGGCACGCTGGGGCATCTCTTCACGGCGCAGGGTTGTGCCGGGCTTTGCGATTGCAGGAAGAGGCGCACCAGGCGGAAGCAACTCCATTTCATAAGCGTAGGAGGGCAAAACCTGTATGCTTTGTGTGACGCTCACCTCTTCGCCTGAATAGGCGCGCAATGCGGTTGAGCGGATGGTTATTTGGCGCAAGCCTGCAGGCGGCTGATTGCCACGGTGATAGATGCGGAAAGCTACTTCCTTCTCTGTGCCTGCGGAGAGCACCGGGCCAGGTTCAATCGTGTAACAGGCTGGATCCAGTCCCTCAATATCAACATCCACTTGCACACCACCCTGATCGCCCTGATTCCTTACACGAATACTGCCGCTTAGTGAGCGTCCTGGTTCGAGGCGTGTGAAAGGCAACGAAACAGCAATAGCGATATTCTTACCTGCGCTGGGCAGGTCCAGCAACGTTTCCATCCCGGCGTGGAAGATTAGGGTGAATTCACCGATCTTAAGAGTAGTTTCGCCGGGAAGCTGTAGCATACCCTGGGGAGGAAGAACATTTTCAGCCACGCCGATCTCTGTGCTTCCCAGGTTTACCAGGCGGCATCCGGCAACTTCAGCCGAGAAAATCAACTGTGCATGCAGCGGAGAGACGCCGCTGCCACGAAGAGGGTCCAAGAACACATCTCGCCCCGGATCACTGCCTATATAAACGATCTGCTTATCCAGTGTGGTAACCATTCTCCACCCGGTGCGATCTATTATTTCGAGGCTATTGTTGAGACTCATCCCGACACTCCGTGATTCCCTGATTTTAATTATTACAAGCGACGATAGCGATTCGCAGCATAAGCAATAATATTCTGCCCCCATTCTACCGCAGAGCGAAGATGTTCGCGACTCAATGATCCATTTGCCTTTCCAAGCCAAAGGCGTCCATAATTGGCATTAGAGAGAATTACTCCCTCGCCGACCAGCACTTCGGGGGTGGCACCCAAATCTGCGCCGGATGGGGGTGCCGGAAACAGATGCGGAATGCTCAACAAGCGATGACCAGCAGGGATAGCTACAGTTTCGATCTCCATGGCAGTGAGGCTGTCCAGGAAAGCTACACGGGCTTTGTTATCAATACTTTCGATCAGCAGTGTACCGCCAGCGCGGCGAATGTAATTGGCCAACCCGTTGATTTGTCCAGGGCTGAGCTTGAATTTTCCCTGCCCAACCAGGTAAATTAGAGCATTGTTCTCAATACCTGGTGCCAGGGGCAAGTCATCTTGCACAGTAATGCGAAACGATGTGGTGTGTCCCAAGGTGTGTGCAAGCGTTGCCGCACCCTGACCATGGTTTTTCTCATCCACTTCACCCAGATAGCATACGGCAACACTTAACTCGTGCGGGGTATCTACATGCCTACGATAGCGCAGGTCCAGCTCATTCGAAGCGGGTTGGAATGGATTATCGGCATCGAGGAATGGTGCGTTACGGCTGGCCCGTAAGACACGTGCCAACTCAACATAGGGACTATCTGGGGGCACTTCACGTGCAGCAATAGAGAACTCTGCACGCAGGAAGGATGGCATACCTTCCTGCGTGCGGCCTTTTTCGGGTTTTACCAGGCTCTCTTCTGGGCTAAGCAGCAGGTAAAGCATGCCCTCCATCTCCGTACCGATATCATAAGCAACTGGCTTGGGTAAGATGATTACCTGCCCCTGGGCATCGACAGCTATCCCAGGCAGGATAAAGATTGATGTGTCAGGTGGATCACTCGCAATCACCTCTAGCCCGGTGACAATTCCCCAACTGTGATAGAGGATGGTGTGGAAGCGCAGGCTCTGGCGGTGGTATTCGTGCGCCAGTTCCCACACATCAGATGTTATTGCCAGACCGTCAATCGGCTTGAGGCGCTTAGAGGGGAAGAGTTGGATCAGGTCGTTGATTCCCATGATATTCACCTTTCGGATGTAGAGGTTCTAGAAGAAGCGTTTTTTCTGGATGTACTAGCTTCAGACAAGCTTGATTCAGATCTATCGGTGATCTGCAATGCGTAGGAGGCATGGGCTGGCCTTTGCTCGTCAATGATTCGCCTGACAGAACGGTACAATTCATCCCTCTGGCTCTTGGAGCTATTACCGGGCGCAGATGGGGGCAGGTGCAAGGTTACAGTAAACGTATGTGGATGGTTTCCTATGCCCAGGGCAATGTTGGGTCCCATGACAGCCATTGTTCCCAGACGAAGATCATTGGCACGGTGTTCGGCGATCTCGACCGTACCTCCCGTGTAGATTTCGAGGAATGCTTTCAGTGAACCTGCCGTGCCGCGGCTGCGATTCAACAGGACGGCCGATTTGATTAACTGTCGATGACGCTCTATTGGCGCCATAGAGGCACCAGGTGGGCTAGAAGAAGCATTGTTCAGTTCTAAACCCACCCAGGATGCCAACCAGGGCAAGAAGGCCGGAGGGGTGAGATAAGGATCGAAGTAATGCTCAATTCCAGCTACCTGGCGCTCAATTGGTCTCCAAAATGATTCGAAGAGCATCAGGAAGCGCCCCATGAGGTCGTCTTCAGCATATAGCTCTGGCAGGTAGCGCAGGTACTTACCTGCGGGATGCACCACCAGGCAGGTGCTTTCTTCTGTGATAGGGTTGCCATCTTCAGTGGATAGGTATGCAACACTTATGGCTTGGGCTTGGTTGGGCATACCGCGCAGTGGGCTGGAGAGAAATGGGTTATTATTAGCTGGCAAAAGGCGCATCTCTGTCTTAAGCTCCAAGGTGGCAACCGAACGGCTAGCTGGCAAGCGCCATACCAATTCTGTAACCTGTGGACGATAGCTGGTTACCTCGAGCAGAGAAGGTGGAAGCGGCGACCCACTCAACTGCTGGGAGCTGATCACTTCCATACCGGTCGGAATGCCAATCCGCAGCACTGAGGCTTGCTGAGCCGGACTACCTGAGACAAGCGAGGTGTACAGGAACACTGTCTCGCCAGGGTAAGCATTGAGTGGCTCAAAAACGTGCGACAGCACCGGTTGGCTTTGAGTTTCGGCTTTCGGTAATGATGTTGGGTCGGTTGATTTATTCCTGGCCATCGATCTCATCCAGACTTGCAATCACGATCTCGTGCTCGAGGGAACAGAGCAAAGTATCCGGTGTAATACGTACCAGACTGCCAGTGACTTTTTCCAGACCTTCAAGCGATTTATCATCTGGTTCGGTGATTTTTTCTGTGGGCGCGGTTTCGTCATCTGGCTTTGTTGCTGATGCGGCAACGGCCTCTTCTGGGGATAGTTCCTGCCTGGGATCAACTTCTCGGGTGAAGAGTTCAACCTCAAGTACGTGGCGAATCCCAGGAACACGCTGTAATAGTGAAAAAACTTCTGCAAGGTATAAGTTTCGCCCGAATGGCCAGCCTTCCCATTCGGGGCCAGTGATCTCCTCGGGCAGCGAGTAATTGCCAATGATTTCACTGCCTGAACTAGTTTCTGCTCCTACTGCCGGGTTGTTTTCTAGTTTCAGAGGGCTGATGAAGGCGCGCAGAGTATCCAGGGCATTGGCGCGCACCACCTCAGGGCGTTGGAATTCCGATGTGACAACGCGAGCGCGTACCTTAACACCCAGGTATGACGGCTCCTCCACACGTAGGATGGCTGTTAGTAAGCGATATCGATCTAGGTAACTGGCAACCTTTCCGGCCAACGTCTCATCCAGATGGAGTGCGGTCAGGTCGCGCGCACGCAGTGAGTCTCCTACAGCGGGGACAATCAGCAAGCGTACTACGCCGGAGGGCAAAGCAGGGGTCTGGCGTCCAGGCTGATGTTGTTGTGGGGTGATACAACGCGCTCGTGCCACAGAAGCGGTTGCTGCTTTAGCAAGTAATTCATAGTCCTCGGCAGTCACCGCGCGCATCTGGGCTTGAAGCTCGCGTTGTGCACGCAGCTTGACTTCGTCAAGTGTCTCAGGATCCATCCCACCACGGGAGCGACGCAGGTTGGAGACACGGGCAATATAAGCCAGGGAAGTGGTCATCACCTGAATCGCGTTAGCAGGCACATTGCCTCGCGCCCCTCCTCCGTAGCGGTAGCGCGTAAAGCGCACTTGACGGTTAGTCTCAGGGACGCGCCCATATTGCTGCACAGTGCCATCTGCCTGACGTACTGCGGGTCCGAATTTTACCTCGCCGCTTGCGGTATCCAGTACGAAACATCGTTCGTAACGGTCTGCATGGGCGAAGCTATCGGTGTGCTTCCAGGGGACGAAAACCAACTCGCCGAACTGCACTTCCTCAACTTCCACTTGTTCCCCGTCTTGCAGATCCAAGATTGGGGTATGTTCCAGGAAGAATGTTTGCCCAGGGTCTCCATTGGAACGTCCAAGCATTACATCCTCAGCAACTACCGCGTGTGTAGCGGGTACGCTGGCGCCAATGGTAAAAGTCTGCACGCTTGTGATGCGCGGCGATTCGGAATACATACCCTGCTCGGGTCGGCGTTGTTCCAGTCGACAACGCACCCAAGAAGCGCTGCGGCCATAAACTTCATCCGGACGCATATCCATTGGGAGATAGAGCACAAGACTTCCATTGGCGTTGTTTAGTCCGCCGGTCGTGTCTTTCTCGCCGGGGGAGCTGGAAGGCGTGATCTCTTGCCATAAACCATTACCCAGGGAGCATTCCCATACCCAGGGTGGGTCGTCGCGACGCACACCGACCGCCTCGGTCTGACGGCATTGAAAATTGAGGCGGAGCAAATGGGCGCTAATATCACGCGCTTCATCGAAGCCCAGGTAAAAAGTGTCCCCGGGCTGGGGGCGAGATTGCGAGAAGGCGTAAAAAGCCTCGATTCCCAGGCGAGGCAGGTAATTCTTGTGAAAATCTTCCTCTCGGCGAAGCTGGGTGAGACGCGGTGGAACAACAGTGAGTTTCCGATCGGTAGTAAAGATGACTGGCTCACCTTCGCCGGTGTTGCGTGCCATGACTTGAATGCCTTGTGGAACGATAACCGCTTCTTCATTTTCCGGGCTGATCGGCAAGGGCACTGAGAGCCAGAAAGTGAGATCAGCGCGTGCACTGCTGGCGGGTCGCCGCTGTATACCCAGCAACTCCAGGAACTTGAGATAGTTCTTCTCCGGCACCTGATTGAGGCGATAGAGAATCATCTCTGTCATCCAGGCGAAGAGCTCGATCAAGGTGATGCCTGGATCACTGAGGTTATACTCGGTCCATTCCGGGCAGTAGCGGATGATGCGCTTACGCGCCTCATCTACCAGATCGCGTTGGAAACGCAAGTCGTCCAAGTTGGGTGCAGGAATTGACATGCGGCTTACCTCCGGGTTTACCAGTTCTCTTCTCCAGCAAGGAAGAAGGGATAGACGATACTTCGCTCATCATGTGTCGCTTTGATGTAATAATGCACAGTAACAAGAATAGCACCATCCAAGGTCTCATTGGTAGCAACATCCACGCCGGTAACCTCGATGCGCGGCTCCCAGCGGCGCAGGGCAGCGAACACATACTGCTGCATCATGGCGCCTGTGGCAGCATTGCGCGACTCGAAAAGCAACTCGTGGGCGCGGCACCCAAACTCGGGGCGCATGACGCGCTCACCGGGGCGGGTACCAAGGATGATACGAATAGATTGTTGGATATCCACATCACCATCAACGAGGGCAATCTCACCACGCGGGTTGATCTGCAAGGGAAAAGCCAAGCCGCGTCCAAGGTATTCTAGGCGTTTCAATGGGTCATTATTCAAGAGAGTTTATCCTTACACCATACTTATGGCCCGATTAACACAGTGGCAGCAGTGCCCATCACTGTGGTAGAGACAGGCACGCCAGTGGCAGGATTGGCGCCTGCGACTGGATCGCCCATCCGCACGGCGGGCCGATTACCGATCAGGACAGTGGGACTACCCATGACTACACTACCAACACAAGCCGCACCACTAACCAGATCACCCATGACGCATGCGGGTTTGCTCATGATCAGAACGGTTGGCATGCCGGGTCCGGTGATGGCATCCCCGGTGGCGGTCATATCTCCTACTGTGGCTGCTGGTTTACCCATAAGATCTCCTAGTTCAACATGATTGGATTGCCTTTAATCTGTGTCATCCCGGAGGCCTGGATCTGGACCATGGACTGCCCTTTGACTGAGACCATCATACCTTCCAGCGATGCGTTACCAGTAGCCTTGAGGGTCAAGTTGCCGGTGGGTTTGATATCGGCATTGCTCTTCGCGGTGACCTTGAAGTTGGTGCAATCTACCACAACATCACCATTGGTGCTTTTTAAGTTCAGGTTACCCTTGGCTTCGATTGTGGTATCGCCATCTGTCTTGATCACACAGTCGCCCTTGGCGGTGATATTGTAGTGCTGTTCTACAAGGGTGGTCATATCATTATTCTTAGAATCGATGAGGATTTGGTTCTTGGTGGTTTTGTCCAGAATCAGGATTTGTTCTTCACCTTCTTTATCATTTAGTGTAATGGTGTGCCCGCTGCGAGATTTAATGATGCGTTGATCAACCTTGCTCTTATCCGAAGAGAGCACGGTAGCAGGGTCTCCTGGAGGCTTATTGACATTACTATAAAGTGCTCCAATGATGTAAGGGAAATCCATATCGCCACGATCAAAGGCTACGAGAACTTCGTTGTCAACCTCTGGCAGAAAATGGGTGCCCCACTGAGCACCGGCCATGGAATTGGTGATACGCGCCCAGGCGCTGCTCAACTCAGCTCCATTATTCTTGGGCAACCAGGGGTATTTCACCTGGACGCGTCCCAGATTCTCTGGGTCTTGCAGGTTAGTGACCTTTGCAACCACGACACCCGCGATACGCTCATTGGGATGTGAGGGGGCTTCGGCATGAAGCAGGAAATCGAGGGTATTTGGGGCACGCCCGGTAACAGAAAAGGATACCAGGTAGTGACCGCCTTTGTAACTGTGACGCGCCTGGGTGATAAAGTATTTGCCAGAAAATTTCTCCCCCACGCCGTTAATCGTGACCTGGCGACCGGCAATCAGACGCGGATCACCCATGCGACAAACGCCATCGGCGCGGATGATCTCACTCTCAGTCTCGAGCAGACGGGCGGAGGCGAGGGCTGTGGCGTGATTGATGCTGACAACGGGGGTGTCGGTGATGGCTTCGGCAGCCTGGAGGCTGAAAGCAGTATTAGCCAATGCGCTGCCTTTGTTATTCAGGCCGATTTGGGGTAGAAGTTTGCTGGTTGCAGCCACAGCGGTAGATTGGGCCTCGATACTGCTCTGCTGTTTGGCATCCCAGCCGTGCGCTTTGACACTGGAGAGCTGCTGCACTGTGGTCAGGCGCGGAACAAATGAGCCAAGATTGAGGCCCCAATCTAACTCAGCAGGGGCAGTAGTACCACGCTCGGTTTCTGACTTTTGGAAGCACAATTTTCTATCATCCACATAAACCTGGTAGCCGATTTGACGAGCGCGCGCCCAGAGAAATTCCAGGTCAGTCTGATTGTGCTGCAATACGTAGAAATACTTGACGGATGAGAAACCGCTGCTATCCGTGTTGGGGGTTAATCCGTTTTCATTTGCGATGGTGCTGACAATCGTTGATTCATCGATGCCGCTACCAGTGGGATTGGCATCACCAAAGGTGCGGGTCTTTTTGCCGCGTGCCAAGCGGTGGGAACGATCGTAAGCGCGGACTCGCAGGCGGGAATGACCGGAGGCAGGGAAGATTGGCTCAAGGGAAGTGATCTCGCCAATGAAGAGGATATTTGTAACGCTACTGGCTTCACTGGGAATCTCATCAGTTTCAATGGTTAATTTAATTTCGGCTCCGAGGGCAAAGGTTGTGCCATCGGTATATTCGAGCTTACCGGTTTGGTTGTCCATGCGGTCATCCAACACCATGGTAAGCATAGCAGGGAGGTGAACATTGGTGTCCACTTCTAGCTCAAGCAGATCTGCATCAAGGCTTTCTGGTGTTTGGCCGTTGATTTTAATGGTAAAGGTTTCAGGCATCGCAATTGCTCCAGGGATTACTTTTACACCTAGCCTGGTAATGGTGGGAGGGCGAGGACCTGCCCTGGGCGCAAGTCTAAGGGGTCGAGCAGGTTGTTGGCCTGTGCGATGTGGCGCCAGTGAGATGGGTGACCATACTCTGCATAAGCAATGGTATCTAACCGTTCGCCCAGCTCGACTATGTGGGTTCGCCGCGCTTCGGTGCGCGTGGTGGGGTTGGTAGAGCCAGAATCGTCATCCGATGGATCATATTGCATGAAGGAAACATCAGCTTTGGCGCGAGCCGGTGTGCCGTCGGCATAGAAGAGGGTGAAATGCACTTCCACCTTGAGCACAACCGCCATAAAGAGCATCACGGGGCCCCAGGTGATCTCAACTGGTGGAGGATCGGGAAATTGTTGATTGCTCTTGTCATACAAGGTGAGCAAGAAGAGCCTGTTGGTGTACTTGCGCACATCACGCTCAGAAGAGGATGTCTCTTGCGTGGTATCAAAATAAAGGGAAAGATCAAATTTAGCGGGTTTACCACCACTAAAATCGTAGACTGGGGCATTTAGTTTTGGGATCGTCTCGGTGTCCTCGCCGCCCTCAGACTTGAGACTCCAAACAACTTCCTTGGAGATGCTGAGCTCCTCGGGATTGAATTGGGCGTACATCTCAACTTTGCGCTTATCGGAGGTGCCGACTAAACTTTTGATCTTTAGCCGGCTGAGGGTGGGGCGCGCAATGCTATCTGGAGCGGTGATCATGCTCAAGGGGTTAAGGGAGCTCAGCGGATTAACCATAAGGATATCTCCAGCTCTAGAATGGGCGGCGTTCGCGTTCGATTTCTAGCATACGCCGGATAATGGGTAGGATCCCTTGCGCCAGGCTGTTCAGGTTGATTTCTTTCTGTCCTGTTTCTTCAACCTCTGTTTCAACACGCTGGATCATCTGGATTGAGGAGTTGGGTGGTGCTACTGGCTCCAGTGGCGAAGATTGCGTGAGGTCGGCAGTTTCGGATCTGGATTGTGCTGGCGTCTGAGTATTGCGGGACTTTGCAAGGGTCATGGCAAGAGGGCGCTCCCTGCCAGCCTGGGTTTGGCGACCCGGATCGGGGTTGCGCGGCGATTGGCTTGAGGCAGCAGAGCCTGGTGTGGTTGTTCTTGGTAGTCGGGGTGGGATCACAGTGGGAGGAGATTTTCGGGGAGCAACATGTTGGGCAGGAACAAGCGGCATTGCTGGAAGCACTTCCTTCTCTGTAATCCGAGGTGCTGGGCGAGCGCTTCTGGGTGCAGTGTTCTCGGCAGATTTAATCGTGTTAACGGGCTGAGATGTTGATTTGCTTGGTAATGAGGGGAGAGGCAAGTTTTGGGTATATCTGCCTCGATGCGGGATGGGGGCGCGCCGTAGACTTATCTGCCTTTGTACACTCGGGCGAATGTGGTGTGCAGCTAAAGTTGTTCTACGGGGGGGCGCTTCAGTCGAGGAAGAGGGAAGTGGCGATTGTGTAAATAATTCTTTCGTTTGCGCGCTGACTTGACGTGGTTCAGGGGATTCGGCTGCTGTGGTGGATTGATAAGGTTTATCGGAGGGGGGTGGGGTGGGCTGGATAGAGATTCCTTTGGCTCTTTTGTCGAGTCGGGCAGGTGGCAGTGCTTCCTTTGTGCGTTGAATTGCAAGTTGTCCGGCACCAATGCGGAGGCGGCGTGTTCGCGGAGATGGCTGGGTAGTGGGTGCAGGATGCGCCGGTGGTTCTATCATCTTCGCACGCGGTACAGCCTGCGGTGTTTTTTCCGGCAAGGTAACCTTCGCTTCTGCTTGTGATCGCGGAGTAGTTGCCTTGGGGAGTTGTTCATCCGCGGTGGGGAGTGAGGGTTCTGATACCTTTTCTAAAGGAGTCTTTTTGCGGAGAGGTAAAGGAGAGGCGGTGACCTGTATTTGTTCACTATCAGGAAGGGTGGGTGCGTGGGTTGCGGCTTGCGCTTCAGGTTCTGCCATCTGAATTAGATTGGGCTGGGGTGGAACCAGTGAATCTGTAAGTGGAATATCGCTTGCAATTATCGCCTCTCGCAAATCTGGGGCCGGCGGTTTCGTGGTCAATGCGGGAAGGATTTTTTTATTATTAAAGGTAAGTGTATCGCTGGCTTTATGACTTGTCCGCTGACGCACCCGCAGCTTAGATGCTATATGAGAAGCGCGCCTGGACGGGCGGCGTTGGACTGCATTACGCTCGCCACGCGGGAAGGTAAGTGATGTATATGCGGGTCTTGGTTTTACAGCCATCCTCTGATGATAGGTATGCTTGTGTACACGCGCCGGTTGTTCGGTTGGGATTATTACTTGTTCGTCAGCTGCCGGCAAGCTTGGACTTTCCGGGGCGGGTAACGTAGGCACCGAAGTCGATGGCTGGTTCTTTGTATCGGGATGCGCGGTCACCTCTTGTGAGGGAGATGCGGGTTCAGGGATTGCTTGACGTTTTACGGGCAGGGGTTTTGTTCTCATATGAGGTGGGAGTATACCCGGTGTAATGGGAATAGCGCGCAACGGATGACTTAATTCGAGTTTCTTCTCCTGGGGGAAACGCTGAATGATTGGTCGAGCGCGTGGAATAGCATGAACTTTTCCGGCTGGTGCAGGTGCAACTGCCCGTAATGGAGGGATCTGCTCTGAAGCAGATCCCTGCCCTGGTTCAGTGTGAGGCTGAAGACTGATTTCAGCATTACGATCCTCTTTAACGGTGCCCGCGGGCTGCGGACTGGAGGCCTTGCCCGTATCTGTGGGTCTATGCTGGTCTATCGTGGTGGGCGGCACTATTTCTTGAGCGCCCGGCAGCATTGCCGACACCTCTGGTTGTTCTGGCACAGTTGATACAGGAAGCAGTCTCCGTCTAGTTTTTGGCGAAGTGGGAGATATGGCAGGTGTGCGTTGAATCGCTGGACCAGGTTTGGATGTCAGCGATGTGTCCGGAGGTGTTGATTCAGCCGAGCGCGATTCAGGAATTTCACCAGATTGTAAGCTTGTTTCTGGTGCAATACTTGCCCTTTCGGGAAAAATTTCTTCCACATGACTGTAGAGGCGCGAGCGGGGGGACAACTTTTTTGAAGGTTGACGAGCGGTCTGACGGCTACTCGCGGCAGGGGATGGCTTCAGCTCCCCAGCCTGTGGCGATGTCGCTGGTCGGGGCGCTTTTGCTGGAGGAGTGGCAGGGGACAGGCGCGGAATTACCTGCCCACCGGGTTGGTGAGTGATCGAGAAGGGGCTTGGCAGAGTTATCTTGGTTCCTGAACCTATGTCATCCATCATGGATGTGCCGGAGGTGGAGATGCTACCTGGAAGGGTTAAATCCAAATCTGATGGGAACGAGTGCAATGCGCTGCCAGCCTGTTGTGGAGCTGGAATGTTCAGGGGACGTAAAATGTGAACATTCCCTTTTATGTGTTGAGAGAAAGCTTGAAATATCAAAGGTGAGATGGCGCCTATCTGGGGTTTCCAAAATCCCGCATGCTTACCAGAATGACGCATGCGACGCTCTAAGGCTAATGTCTGCAATGCGGTTAGTGATCCCGAGGCGCGTGCTGATGTGCCCAGGCGAGTGCTCTCGGTTGAGCTAATCGATTGTCGGGCGCGATGCAACTTGCGCGCCAGTATTGGCAGAGCAAGATTTGGATGAGCGACGCCTGGCTTACGGCGACGTGACAGGAGATGTTCCAGTAATGCGCTGCCAGATGCTGTTGAGTGCTCTAGAACTGCCTGCTTATTTGCCTCAACGCCCATGTCATTTATCGAGTCAGCACTCATCGATCTTCATTCCACACAACTTTATCTACTTATCACGGGATCACACTGGCAGCCAGGCTCATTGGTGTGCCAACTTCGTAGCTTAAAGAGAGTCCGTGGTGGGCGATCTTCAAGGTCTCGAATACCACGGTTTCGGCTTTGGAGGTATTGAGTTCGTCAATCTCCCACTTTACCGGGAAGGCGTTCTCAACATCCCAATGCTTGATTTTGCCAAAACCGCTCCCAGCCTGCTGCCAACCGCCAATACCGGTCATGGTGAGCAGGTTAAAGCCGGGTGCACCCTGGATAATTGAAAAATTGATGCGTTTGACATTGAACTCATAGCGACCTTGCATAAACCAATCCCACAGGCCGCGAGAGATGCTCAGACCGCGTTTGAGAGTGATCTCGGACTGCTCGAGGCGCCCTGGCAGGGTGGTTACGTAATCATTCACACCGCCTTCTTTAATCGTATCGGTCTTGCGCGATATTTCCAGGCCGGAGCATTCGGTGAACAAGCCAACGATTACACCAGAGAGTTCTACATAAAATAAATAACTGGGTGCAGCGTCGAAACGGATGCCCAACGCCTCCTCAACGGCGCGGATGCCAATACCAGCGGCAGATGTGGCGGCACCCGAGATGGCACTACCCACTGCTGAGCCAAGCTGTCCCAACAGGCTACTCGAACTGCTACTGACAGTTCCGGAAACTGTTTGAATTAAGGTCATACTTACCTCTCCTTACCAGAGCCTGCGCCAGCCCTGGCGGTCTTTCTCAATCCACAGTTCTTCTTTGAGAAGTTCATAAACCTCACGCGCCAGGGCTTCGAGATCGATTTCTATTTCGGGCTCGTCTTCCTCAGTCTCAACGCGCTGTAGTTGTGGATCTTGATTCATATTCGCTCACGGTCAAACAACAGCAAAACTACCCTTCGCCGCTGTTCAAGCGGCGGTTAATCTTAGCAATTTCCTTGACCCACTGTCGCCGCTGGCGGTGCTCCAGGTTCAGAAGGTCGGAGAGAGGCCAGTGGAAATGGTAGGCAACATAGGCTACCTCCTCATAAATGCGTTCGAGGGGGTAGCCTACGATTCCCCCCCCAGGGATGCGAGATCGACCTCCAATGGCTGGTTGCAGTGCGGGCAAAGTACCTGACGTGTTGTTTTGCCAGTTTCGTTGATCTGCCGGTAGAATTCTTGCAAATAAGCCAGGTCGGCAGCAAACAGGTTCTCGATGATGCTGGTATTAATGCTGCGAAGTGAGCCCAAACTGGTGACGACGCGCGCCAGAAGCACGATAACCATGTAGGCTTCATTGGACTGTACGCGCATATCATTCAAGGGCGTGATCTCGTCCATAGCTGTCGCCAGGCGCATTGTGCCATTCTTGTGCAGGTTGCCCTCTCGGTCTACAAAGCCTATTGGTAAGGTGAATTCAAATTCTGTTTGCAAGGTCATGGATAATCCTCAATCACGTGGAAGTTAGATCGGCTGTAGATCTTCACGCTGGATGGCTTCAACCACCAGGGTAATGGTCAGTTCAGCCAGGTTAGCCCAGGTATATTGGTTACACTCAAAGCCGGAGATCGATTGAATCCAGGCATTGGTCAGGTTCCAGATTACTAACGGTTGCCATATATCATTATAGTAACCATTGGCTATGATCGAGCAATTCCGACGTGCCTTAAATATGTGCCCTAAGGATGCCTGTGTGAACCAATTATACAGTTCACTACTATGGTTGATGCCGCGTGCCAATGTGATAGGCTTGAAGGCAGTGGTTGTGGGGATCATGAAGGTGGTTGACTCACCCGACTCAAATACAACATCGTGCTTAGCGATCCCGACTTCCATCCCGCCGCCTTCCAGTCGATAGAAAGTTGCCAGGCGCACATTGCCCACATCTAGAAAATAATGCACGCTCAACAGATCGATGTCTGCGCCAGTATTCTCGGTTGGATCCAACATGGGCATAGAAATACCTCCTACGTAGAATAGTGCGGCGGGTATGGAACAGGTGGCCTCACTGTTGCCGGGATTGATGCACACCGGGGAATAAGGCGCACAGGATAGCTAAATATGATCATATGCGCCTATCTCCTCGGTAAATGCCCGACAGAATATCTTATTGGATGTGTTTCGGTCAGCTTTCGCGCCACATCCCCTCATGAACGATGATCATTTCTTCGACCATGTACTCGGCGGAACCAGAGTCTAGATCGGGACCAGTTACCTTGCTTGGCCAGGCGGCGATGAAATTCCAACGAGCCATCGGTTCATTGGCCTGATTATAAGCAATGATGGAGCAATTGGTGCGAGCTTCCTCTACTTTCCCTTCCACCACTGATTGTCGCCATTGCCAGACATCGATATTGCTGGTTACGCCCCGTTTCAGGGTGACCTCAGTCCAGGTCAGGCGACCGGGGATCTTCTGAATGATGGTCTCGCCTGTTTCACTGTTGACGACTTTGTGCTCCACGACTTCGGACTCGGAGCCGATACCGCCGACATTTGTAAAATAGCCTGCCATCTTGCCTTCGATCTCGAGGCCGAACTTAAATGCAACAAGGGGATTCTCTAAGGGATCTGCCATTTTAGCACCTCATTCATTGTGCAGTTACGGTTCATTATTCTGAGCCTGGACCGGCCCACTGGCTGATGCGGAAGATGACGAACTCTGCCGGTTTAACGGGTGCGAGCCCAATTTCGATAATTAGACGGCCCAAGTCGCGCGATTCAGGTGGGTTCAGCTCATCATCGCATTTGACATAGAACGCTTCGCTGGGAGCGCTGCCAAAGAGGGCACCGTCGCGCCATACGTTCTTGAGGAATGCTGTCACATCTCGGCGAACGCGCGCCCACAGCTTGCGATCATTCGGCTCAAATACTACCCATTGCGTGCCGGTCTCGATGGATTTTTCGACATAGTTGAAAAGACGGCGAACACTGATATAGCGCCAGGATGGGTTGCTGGATAGGGAGCGAGCGCCCCAAACGCGGATGCCACGCCCGGGGAAGGAACGAATCACATTCACGCCGATAGGGTTGAGTGTATCCTGCTCGCCTTTGGTGGTCTGATATGAGAGCCCAATGGCGCCCTGCACAACCTCATTTGCAGGGGCTTTATGCACGCCACGCGTGATATCATTGCGCGCCCAAACACCAGCCATGTGTCCGGAAGGTGGTACGTAGATCGGTTTATTGGTAGCAGGATCCATAATTTGGATCCAGGGATAGTAAAGGGCTGCATACGAAGAGTCGAAGCCGGCAATCTCCATGCGCCATTTTTTTACTTCCTGGGGAGTCATGTTGGGGGGGGCATCGAGGATAGCAACCCGGTCAGCAAGGCGCTCACAGTGCCCGATGATCATTGTTTGAACGGCTTTGATCATCTGGAGCTCAAGTTTTTGCCCGGGGGGTGGAGACATCAAGTCTGGAACAATCACCATTGTGACGTCATCCAGAACTTCCAGACCTTCCACGCCACTGCGTTCACTGACATCGCCCTGGAACTCGCTGGAACTGAGAGCAGGTAGAAGCTTCTCTTCAATCATCAAGGGTTGTTCTTGGGCTTGTGGCAAGAGGGCTGCTGCGGTGAATTTTCCCTCTGGGATGAACAATTCCACCAGACGGGGCATCTTGTTATCTTTATAGGCAACAGCAACCTGGGTCTGGCCTTCGACCTTGGTTTGGGTGAGGGTGATGCCTGGGATAACTTCTTCAATACGGTAGCCACCGCTCATCAATTCGCGTTCGACAGTGAGCGAAAAACCGGCTTGTTCGCCACCTTCGGGGATTTCTGCGGGGGCTGCATCTTCAGTCTCTTCTTTACCTTTCTTGCCTGCAGGAAGCGCCGGGACATCCGAGACTTTGACACGCAGGCGTAAACCCTCGGTTCCTGCCTGACGTGACTTGACGATCAGCCCAGGCTTACCGCTACTGTTCAGCAGTAAGGCTTGGGCTTTTGGAATGGTGCGCACGCTGACGATATAGCAACGAGGCCCGCCGTTGGCAAAGTATCCGTACACGGAATGGGGTAAGTATGCTCCTGGTGCAAATTGTCCATAACGCTCAACAAATTGAGACCAGTTAGTCACTAGTTGGGGTTTATTCAGTAAGTTTTCGACGATAATTTCGCCGTCCACTTCCCGGGCGATCTCTGCCTTTTCGGTAAACCCGACGAAGGCTGCCATGGCGGTGCCAACGCCCTCGATGGGCTTTGGACCGCGATCGACCTCTTCAACATATACTCCTGGGGAAAGATATTCTGGCATCTTAGACTCCTGAAAGAATGTTGCCGAGAACGGGCTCGGTTTGGATGGGTAGGGATCTGGTACTAGTTAGAATACCGCTAATTTGTGTTTATGTGTGGCGGATCACGCGAGGTATTGGGCATGTTTCCTCCTACAATTCCAACTCATATTCTGGGGAAGGTACAGTGATAGAGAACGTCTTGAGTACTTCACCATTGCTGGAGATTGCCAGGGTATAGTCCCCGGCGCGTAAACGACCAACGGTGAAGCGCCCGTTCTCATCCAGGTGGATTTTATCGCCACGCTCCACAAGGGTCAGTGTGAGAGATTCATAAGATTTTTGGGTATGTAATTCGCCACCCACAGCCCAATAAACGGTGCGGCCGGCTTTCTCCACCAATTCTTGAATTAGCCTTGGTGCTTCTGCCTGGCCAAAACGTAACTCGCGGGTGCGCACGATTGGAGCGACAATGGGCTCGTAAGGATCGAGTACCAGGGTAATGGTGAGCGCCACAGCAGGCTTGAGCTCATTATCTATCGTGTTCCATACATCCGTTGGTTTATCCAGGTCTGCCTCCTGGGCTATTTGCAGGGTGATGGGAACGGGCTGATTCTGCAGGCTGGGTGTCAGTAGGTCTTTAGGCAAGTGCGGTTGGCGGAAGAGCGCCATTAATACGCGAGCGAGTAAACGATGCTCATCATCAGGGTCATTGGCCCATGCGGTGATCATGTAGTGCAAGTCTACTCGCACCGGATTGCGCTTCTGGGATACTGTGCCGTCTTTATGACGAGAAATTTGCCAATTTTCTGAGCCGCGTAGCTTGAGGTTTTCGCGCACATCGTACAAGAATATGTTCAAGGTCGGTCTGCTGAGGCGCGCAGACCACTCGCGCTTGGGTTGATCGAATTTGATCTCGACCTCACCGTTCTTAATGGGGATCTCACGGATTAATAACCTGCGCAGAACTTCATCCAGGTCGTCAATCATTGGTCCCGCCCCAATTCTCAGGTATCCAATTCTGAAGATTTTCTTGCAGAGCAAGGCAGGCCTGTTCGTAGTTTGTGTGACCTTCGACGATATCCTTCACAAGGCTACCAAAACGGTCGATTAGATACCAGATTGCCCATGTGGTTTGTACCACTAAGTGGGGATCTGCGCCGTTATCTGGACAGGTCATCATATGGCGAAAATAGACCCAGCCTCGCTCTTCAGAGATACCAAAACCGGTTAGTGGCAGGTTCTCGTTCAGGTGGTTGCAGAAGCGACTTATCTCAGTGGCGCGTCCAGGAGCATATTCAAAGGGCAGCGGAGCAAAATATTGCAAAAATGAAGGGTCTTTCAGGTTGGGCAGGTACATCAGCTCCACCCGCCAGTTCCAGGGTCGGTAGTCTCCATCTTCCAGCGCTACCATTAGCTGGTCAACGGGGGCCTCATCGCCAGCGACTACCAGACGGGTGATGAAGTCATCCTGTTTGAAAGCAGCTATGAAATCTGATAGAGTGGGGCTTTCCATGTTGATTCTCCTTTATCGGCTATGAGCTCCCCAACTTTCGACCCAGAAGCTCGGCCAATTCTTCCTTCTTCTCTTTTGTATCTACCTGACCAACATCGAGGTCTGTTTTTGATTTCCAAAACTTCCAACCACGACTCTGTTTTACCTTACCTTCGGATGTGGTTACGCCGAGGGTGCTGCCAATGCGGTTGGCAAAGCCCTTGCCTTCTGTTGAACCGCTGGTCATGTGTTCGATCAGTTTCTCAGATTTGCGCTGCTTTTCAGTTTTCAGGGCGCGCTCGATATTGAGCTTCTGGTCGGGTGTTAATGGCCGTGGTGGAAGCGGAGGGGGAGTTGTCGAACCAGTGCGGGGAGGAAGGGGTGGGGCATTTCGTTGTGTCATTGCTGTCTTAATTGCTTCGCGGCGCTCATCGATATCCTTGCCAGTAATCCATTTGCCGAAGCGTTTCATCTTACTCTCTTGAGGACGGGTGAGCCCAAGGGTTTTCTCCGCCTCAGTTAGCTTATCGCGGCGGTGCGAGCGTTTCCACATCCCGCGCCCGAGCTTATAGGCGCCAATACCCAAACCCACGCCGGCTCCGACTCCTGCGAGTGCCCAGCCGACCGGGTTGGAGGCCAATGCAGCAATTCCACCCGCCACGCCCAGCCCCGCACCTACCGCACCGAGCGCCTTAAGCCCAGCGGAACGCGCCTTATGTTTGTGGGCATATTTGGCAATATCGCCAAGGCTTTGCATTTCCTTTTTCTTGTCCTGATTTTCGATTCCGGTCAGGCTGCTTTCTTTTTTGCCAATCTCTTCAACTAATCCACCCTTTCCAGTCCAGCCGCCTAACTGGCGCGCTTTGTGTGCTGAACGCCCCATGCCCCACAGATTACGGCCCAGATCGATGGCGCCTACACCGACACCAAATCCCCCAGCCGTTGAACTGAGTGCTGAGGCAGTTTTGCCAGCGGCGGTAATTCCCCCAGAGATGGTGCTAAGAACATCGCCAGTGGTTGCTAGCACGCCAGCGCCAGCAGTTTTGGCGCCACCTTTTTCTTTCTTCCATGCAAGTTCCTTTTTTAGAGGGCTGGCGTTGGGGGCGGTGCGTACTTTACGGGCATTGTAGATATCACGAAAACCGCTGTATGTTCCACCGATATCTAAGACCGTTTTCGCACCTGAAAGGCCAGCACCAACTCCACCGCCCATTTTCGTGTATTGGGTTTCATTGGGGGTTTTGGCGCTCCATTCGTCCGGCCCCATCTTGTAAGGATTCTGTGTGGTCCAGTTGATAATGTTCTCGTATACCGAGGAGCCTGTGCCGACGGCTGATGAGCCCATCGCTCCAGTGATTTTATCCAGGCGTGTCTCTTCATCGTCATCTTCGCGCTGAACATCTTGATGGATGGATGAAAGGGCGGGGGATAATTCAGCAGGAGCAGGGTGCGTTTGTTTTCTGGGCCTCTCAGCAGCGCCTTGTTGAACCACGTGAGTTAGCTCATGGGCTAGTAAGTGTTTACCCTGGGATGTGGCAGGATCGTAAAGCCCTGTATCAAAGTAGATATCAGCACGGTGGGTGAAAGCACGGGCGCGCAGCCGCTGGTTGAGCTTGGCTGATTGTCCATCGGTGTGAACGCGCACATTACTGAAATCTGCATCAAAATGCATCTCCATCTCTGATCTGAGCTGCGAGGGCAAGGGAGCGCCACGGCCTTGCTGTATAGCGAGCTCCTGGCGGGTTTGATCGTTGACTGGAAAACCTCCACGCCCAAGTAGTTTGCCCTGGAGTAGTTCCTCCTCCTCTAGAGCACCCTGGCGCTGGATTTCTGGTGCGGGGCTGCGCATTAGTAGTTCTTCTTCCTCTGGGATATCCTGGCGCTGGATTTCTGGTGCGGGGC
>JAFGBV010000015.1 GCA_016932955.1 Anaerolineales bacterium
GATGACAACTTCGGAATCTCAGTCGCTCTCAGCAACAGCGGTGACACCGCTGTAGTCGGCGCCTACAAAGCTGATATAGGGGAGAACACGGATCAGGGAGCCCTCTATGTCTTCAAGCGCGCGGACGGTGTCTGGGAGAACCACTACAAATTGGTCGCAGACGATGGCGCCGCAAATGACAAGCTTGGCTGGTCCGTCGCCATCAGCGGTGATGGCAACACCATCCTCACCGGCGCTCATGCTGCCGACGTGGACGGAAAGATTGACCAAGGCGCTGGCTATGTATTCCATTACGTTTATCTGCTTGGCTGGGTTGATGAAAAGCTCACTTTTAACAGCCCCAAAGAAGATATCTCATTGGGCTACTCCGTAGCTCTCAGCGATGATGGCGACACTGCCCTGCTCGGCGCGCCAACCTGGCCCAGCCCTGATGGCACCGATGGCATGGTCACCTCCTTCACCCGTTCAGGCGCTAACACCTGGACTTCTGAAGATTTTTTCTGGCCTAGCAATGCTGAGCCAGATCAGTGGTTCGGTCGCTCGGTTGCCCTCAGCGCCGACGGCAACACCGCCATCGTTGGCGCTAGCAAGGACGATGTTGGCGACAATGTCGATCAAGGCTCCGCCTATATCCTCACCCATTCAAGCGGCTTTTGGTCCCAGGTAGTCAATCTCACCGCTAGCGATGGTCTGACTGGAGATGAATTTGGCGTCTCCGTTGCAATTAGCGGTGATGGCAATACCGCCCTCGTCGGAGCGTACCTCGCCGATGTCAGCGGGGATGCAGACCAAGGACGCGCCTATCTCTTCAACTGCCCATCTGGCGGCGCATGGCAGAAAGTCATCGGATGGACCAGCAATGAAGCTGGCGACAACTTCGGTGTCTCTGTCGCTCTCAGCGACGATGGCGCTACTGCCCTGGTTGGCGCTCGCAGCGATGATGTTGGCGATAATGTCGATCAAGGCGCTGCCTATCTCTACCGTGCCGACAATGGCGTATGGGGTCCTTACGGCTTTATTACTCTCACTGCCTCCGACGGTACCGCCAATGATAAGTTCGGCTTCTCCGTTGCCCTCAGCGAAGACGGCAGCACTGCCCTCGTCGGCGCATACAACGCCAGCCTGGGCGGCATTTCTCAGGGCGCAGCCTATCCATTTGGCCAGCAATCCGATTTCACCCTCTATATTCCATTCGTTGCCCGTTAAAACCACAGGTCGAAAAATCCATCAACAAGGTTGAAGCGGTGCTTCACTGTCGCTTCAACCTTGTTTTTAATGATTAATAACCTCCCTCCACCAGGAGATTATCTGTATAATGAAGATATCAACCAACGGATTGTTTGATTTTTGCTGATCCACTCATGATTATTTCTGAAAAAGGGTACAAATGAGATGGCTTCTCCTCAGAACGAGATGATGATTGAGCAAGCGCTGCGCCGAAGTGAAGAACATTGCCAGTTGCTCTTAAATTCAGTGGTTGACTATGTGTATACCGTTCACATCAAGGGCGGTAAAGTTGTATCCACAACGCATGGACCCGGTTGTGCTGCCGTAACCGGATATACCCCCGAAGATTACAATGCTGACCCTAACCTGTGGATTCGCATGGTGCACAAACATGACCGCAAAGCCGTCCTCGCCCAAGCACAAGCCATCCGGTCCGGGCAAAGTGCCACTCCCCTTGAGCATCGTATCTATCACAAAGATGGCACTATCCGTTGGGTCAGGAACACGCCTGGTCCCCGCTACGACCTCAACGGCCGCATCGAATCCTACGACGGGCTTATCGTCGATATCACAGAAAGAAAACGCGCAGAAGAAGCCCTACGCGAGAGTGAGCAGAAGTATCGCACCCTCTTCGAAACTGCCATAGACGCCCTCTTCCTGGAAAAATTGGATGGCAGCATCGTCGATTGCAACACAGCCGCTTGTAAGATGTTTGGCTATTCCAAAGAAGAGATGCTCAATCTAACCGTGGGAGCGCTGGTGCCGGCTGAGGTTGCCAGCACCCTGCCAGGTCTGATCCAAAAGATCAGGAGCGAGGGTAAGGCTTGCCTTGAAACCACCAACCGTAAAAAGGATGGGCAGCTATTCCCCTGCGAGGTGAACATCCGCCCCATCAAGATCGCTGGCGAAGAGTTTGTCATCGCCTATATCCACGACCTGACCACTCGCAAACAGGCGGAACTAGCTTTACGGCAAAAATTCGAAGCAGAAACGCGCATCCATGCTATAGAGGCCACTGCCCGTGCTCTGGAGAACGAGGTCAATGAACGCAAAGAGACAGAATCCAAACTCAAACGCCGCGCTCTTCAGTTGGCGCTCATTAACGAAATTGGAGGCCAGGTAGCTACAGTATTGGAATTGCAGGAAGTGCTGGAACGGGCAGCCCAGTTGGTTCAGGCAAGCTTCAATTACCATCATGTCGGCCTCTTCACATGCGATGAATCAACCCAGGAATTGGTAATGCGCGCCCGGGCAGGTTCCTTTGCCAACCTGTACCCATCATCTCACCGCCTCAAGCTCAACCAGGGCATGGTTGGGTGGGCTGGCGCACGCGGCAAGAAATTACTCGCCAACGATGTATCGTTGGAACCCCATTATGTCAACCTCTACCCCGAGATCATCCCCACCCTATCAGAATTGAGCGTGCCCCTCAAGGTGGGAGAGCGCGTCGTCGGTGTTCTGGACGTGCAAAGTCCACAATTGAATGCTTTCGACGAGAACGATGTTCTCGTGATCGAGACATTAGCAGACGAGATTGCCATCGCTATCGAAAATGCCCGTCTCTATGAGGCCCTGCGAGATTCCGAAGCACGCTACCGGGAAGTCTCCGAAATGGTGTCAGATCTTGCTTTCGCCCTCGATGTAGATGCAGATGGCAGGCTCGCACTGGAGTGGGCCACCGATGCCCTCACCCGCCTTACCGGCTATACTGCTGTAGAACTGCGTCATGTAGGAGGTTGGCAGGAAATCGTATACCCCGATGATCAAGACCGCGCCCGACAGTTAATGGATCGGACAATGTCAGGCCTTTCCGCGGTTGGAGAATTCCGCATCGTATCAAAAAACGGCCAGGTGCGTTGGCTGCGCATGTACACCCGCCCAATTTGGAACCAGGATCGTGTAGTGCGCATCAACGGCGCCGCGCAGGATATTAGCGAAGCTAAAAGTTTTGAAGTCAACATGTTGCACACAGAACGCATGGCTGCCATGGGTCAGATGGCTGCCGTGCTGGCGCATGAAATTAAAAACCCTCTCCAAGCCATCCGTAGTAACCTGGAGCTGGTCATGGACTTTGACCTGAATCCTAATGAAAAAGAGGAATGTCTGAGCTTCTGCCGCCAGGAAATCGACCGCCTCAGCGAACTCACTCGCCACATACTGGATTATGCCCGCCCCTCACAAGAAAACCAGCCCTTACCTTGCTCGTTAGCTGAACTCCTCAGCCAGGTAATGACAATCGTGCAAGATCCTTTAGCATTCGCCCACATCAAATTAAAGATAGATCTTCCTTCCCAAATCCCACCAATCGTTGTGCGCCCCGATCGGATCAAACAAGTTTTCATCAATCTCATCCTGAACGCCATTGATGCTATGCCGCAGGGTGGGGAAGCCCATATCGCTGCTCGCCTCGACCAATCCAACCTGATCATTACCCTAACCAACTCCGGCTCGCAAATCCATCCTCAGGACTTTCCCCATCTTTTCGAGCCGTTCTTTACCACCAAACCAAACAGCACTGGCCTGGGTCTCTTTGTCACCCAGGGCATCATTGAACAGCATGGCGGAACCATCGAAGCCGAAAACTTACCCGACAATGCAGGGGTATGCTTCCGCATTTGCCTACCACTCACCCCCTTCAACGAGGTTGATAACAACGCAGGAAGCCAGCCATGACCACCGCTCGCATCTTGATCACAGAAGACTCCCTCGGTGTTGCACGCGCCCTGAGCAAAGCCCTGGCTGTCTCTCGGCCCGATGATTACACTGTAGAAATCTGTTCTTCTGCTGAAACCGCCCAGGAAAAAATGGGGCATATTCATTACGACCTTTTGATTACTGACCTACGTCTCCCCGGCCAGGACGGCATGGAACTTCTCGAATGGACTCGTCAGCACAGCACTGATACACGCGGCATCCTTATCACTGCTTACGGTTCGCCTCAGATAGAACAACGCGTTCTACTGTTTGCTAACGCCTACCTGCCAAAGCCATTCCACCTCAACGATCTCATCCGCCTGGTAGAGTTAGTGCTCAGCGCTCCCCCAACCACCCCCAGTCCATCACCTCCCCTGCCCGAGCCTCCACAAGTCGCCGTGATCGAAACAGGCGAGGTAGATCAGCAGCAACCTAACCATTTAACAATCCTGGCAACCGACCTCGATGGAACTCTGGCAGAATATGGGAAAGTAGAGGCGGCAACCTGGCAAGCCCTTCACCATTTGAAAGCTGCCGGATTCTCGATCATTCTGGTTACGGGTCGCATGCTGGAGAGCGTGACCAACGAATGGCCTACCGGTGATCTCTGCGAGGCAATCGTTGCCGAGAATGGCGCTATCGTCTATTTTCCGCGTCGCGATATCATCTCCTTTCCCTTCGGGCGGTTGACACCTGCCATCCTTCACCGCCTGAATGCCCTCAGCATTCCCCTGGAACGTGGCATGGCCATCGTCGCTACACATGTCCCCCATGACCAGGCCGTCCTAAACGTATTGCGCGAAGTGGGCGGTGGTGCAACGGTAGAATATAACCGCGGCGCCGTCATGGTGCTGCCCCTCGGCGCGACCAAAGGTACCGGCTTGAAATACGCCCTGGATGAACTGGGGTATTCCGTGCATAATGTGGTGGCCTGTGGAGATGCAGAGAATGATCGAAGCCTGTTTGAAGTAGCCGAACTCGCCGTAGCAGTCGCCAATGCCCCCCCAGGCATCAAAGCTCTCGCTGATACGGTACTCCTCCATGATAATGGCATTGGCATGCAAGTCTTTCTGCGCGATCTAGCAAATGGGCGCCTCGCCGTCACCTCTTCGCGGCCATATCGCCGCCTTACTCTGGGGAACACCCTGGAAGATACACCCCTCAACATCGACCCCGCCACCCTGCTAAACGGCAACCTGGGCATCTTTGGCTCTAGCGCCAGCGGTAAATCCTGGCTGGCCGGACTGCTCACAGAAGAACTACTGAAACAAGGCTATCAGGTATGCATCATCGACCCCGAAGGAGATTACCGCGCCCTCAGCACCAGCCCACACACCCTGCTTTTTGGCGGAGCACAAAACCCCTTACCTGGTGTTGCCAATGTGAGTAATTTCTTTGAAAGCAGTTGCCTCAGCTTAATATTGGATCTGTCTGTATACGATTTAGAGGAACGTTCAGCCTATCTGCTGGAACTTTTGCGCGTGTTCAACGGTATCCGCTTAAGACGTGGTCGCCCCCACTGGTATCTTATAGACGAAGCCCAAAGCTTTCTATCCGAGCCAGATGGCGAACTGGCGGGGCTCTTGATGGAAACCATGCAGCAGGGAGGTTTTGGTCTGGTGTCATACCGCCCCAGTCAAATACCCTCTCCCTTCCGTCAGCGCCTGGAGCAGTTACTTCTCACTCATCTGGCCATACAAGAAGACCTGGATGCCCTGCGGTTAGTGCTTGACCGTATTGCAAATTCGTCGCAAGTTCTCTCAGAATTACCCACCCTCCCGATTGGACAGGCATTCTTATGTCAAACAGATGTAGAACAATGGCTGCCTGCCCCACCAGCAGTGGTCAAATTTCAGGTAGGGCCGCGCTCAGTCCCACATATTCGCCATTTACACAAATACCTGCGCGCTCCCCTGCCGGCCCCTAAGCGTTTCTATTTTCACGATGAGAATGGTCGCTACCTCAGCCGGGTAGCCGCTAACCTCTGGGAATTCTGCGAGATATGCAAAGAGTTACCTCTTAGCTCACTGGAGTACCATTTACGGCGTGGTGATTTTGAGCGCTGGTTGGCAGACGTATTACAAGATAGCGAATTGCCTCGCCAGGTTCATAAACTATCCCATCGGGGTATTAGCGGCGAGGAACTCCGCCAGGCCCTGGTAACAATCACCAGTGAGCGATATCAGGAATTGGATCGCTTGGTTTAGATTGGGATTTTGAAAGCATAGCGTGGGATAAAGCGCCACGCTATGCCCCCAATTTCCCGTCGAGGGTGTAAAATAAGACACGGTTAATCTCTCGCCACGCGCAAGGGAAACGGCATGACCATACCAGACTTTGTTGATCGAGAAGACTTACTCAAGAAACTAATTTATTACTGCCAGGTTCCCCCTGCAAAAAAGAAATTCCTCTTACTCGATAGCCCCGCAGGAATGGGCAAAACCTATGCCATCATCGAGCTCTGCTTGGAATTAGCCAGCCGTGCACATATTCGCAGCGGGCAGTCTCGTTGGAAATTCGTCCGCCTCGATTTTCGTGAGTCATCCACACGCTGCGACAGCCAGGCAGCCGTGTTGGAGGAGATCGCCCGCCAATGGGTCAGTGACCAATTGTGGGATGCCATCCGCGCACAACTGCGCCAGGCAGACCTGCCCAGTAAAAAAATCCAGAGCCTGTTACTCCAGGTAGCAACAATGCCATTTTCCAGCAAGGTACGCCAGGATTTTTTGCACGCCGTCGGCGAGATCCGCCCCGAATATATTGCAACCATCCAGCCCTTGTTAGTTCAAACTTTTGACAATGTCGATATTCAGGAGCTTTTAGATGATCCATTGTTCACCAGCCTTTCATCACAGACAGCAGCCCTGGGAAAATTCCTGAACAACAAGAAGCGATCATCCCCCAGCCTGATCCCAGACAATACCTTGCTCATCCTGGATAGCCTGGATGCCATCGAATCGAATGCGATGCGCGATTGGATCATGCAGGAAATGGTCACTGATCTATCCGATAGCCTGGATGGAAAGATCGGCCACGTTTTTATCCTCCTGGCTGGTCGCTTCGTCGCCCAGCATATTCCCCTTAAATTAAGAGAGAGCCAATATGTCATCCACGAGTTGGATCCGCTTCTTAAGCGAGATGTTGAAACACTGATTAGCCTGTATGAAGATCAGGATTCTCCCCTCGAGGCGCACTTGATTTCACGTTTAGCTCGCAAGCTGACCTGGGCTTCCAGTGGTCATCCACGCCTCATCCGTGATGTTGCTGAGCGGTTATATCAGGAACAAGAGAGTTTCTCCTTACTGGTTCACGATCCTCAGCGGAGGCTTTACTGGTATAGCACCCAAAAAGAATACTTCTGGGATGACAATACAAAAAAGTGTTCCATTCCTCAACGCTTGTTAGAGGAACGCGCCTCCGCAATCAGTGAGATCTTGGATGGCATTGAAGAAGAAGAAGCTGAAGCCCTCCGATTGTTAAGCGTCTTTCGCAACTTCAACTCTGCTACCCTGGAATACTTGATGCTAAAAATTCAATCCGCAGGCAGTATTTCCTGGCCTCACTTCAACAAGAGTGCCGACGAGTTGTTCAGCAGCCTGGAAAACCGTCGCTTGGTTGGAACCTCACCGGTCACATCATTCTTCTCGGGTCATATCGTCTCCGGCCTGATGGCAATCCAAATGCTGCATATGAAAGGCAAGGAACCTGAGCGATATCGCCTGCTTAATCAGTTTGCTGGCGATCTCTTTGCCGATTGGATGGTTGGTCGCTACCTTTACGATCCCGACAACCTCCGCCCAACCGCCGGCGACTACCAGCGCGTCTGCCTCTGTGATTGGCTATACCATTCCCTCTGCGTGCTCAAGTGCAGCATCAAAGCCTCCGCAGCTGTACTGCCTCTGCTTGAAGAAATAGAGACCATCGCCGATGAGATGGAAAGCATGTTGGAAAATATTGCTCCCTTGCCTGGTATGTCACAGAAGAGACTAATCGGCAAGATTGCCGAGTCAGTCGAAGAAGATGATTTGATCGATCATCTTCTCTGGGAATTGGCATCCGAAGACCCTGTCCATTATCCCATTCTGCGTAACAAAATCATTGACCCTTTCAAGATCTACCTTCGGGAGGCATAACATGACTGGCGTTCGGAAACCCGGCTCATACTTTGGCCGCGATAATGAATGGAATTATATTTCCGAGAGCTTAGGGGCTCCCCAGGGGCGCTATCTGGTGTACATCTCTGGTGCGGGTGGCGTGGGCAAAACCGCTTTCTTAGACGCTCTCGCCAATGGCTATGCGCAATCCCCTGAAAAATGCCTTGTTCTCCGCGCCATCGACTTTGACGACCTCACACTCCGCCTCCCCGTCAACTTCCTCCAGCGTATCGCCAGCCAATTACATGGCTACGAGCCATCCCCCGCCGCCTTTGCCAATTTCTGGGCCCTTGCCCAGAAAGGCGAGGGCACCGATCTTGCCAGCCGCGAGGAGAATCTCCGCCGCCTCCAAGCCTCCTTCATCGATGGCATGAACCAGATCTCCAGCACGCGCCGCCTGGCTGTGATGATCGATACTCTCGAAAAAGCCCCCCTGTGGTTCCCGCGCTTCTTCGCCGAAACCATCTCTGCTATCCAAAACCTTGTCATCATCCTCACTGGTCGCCCCGAAAGCCTCCACCTCCAACAGCAGCTTGTCCACGATCTCCCGCCTGGCAATTTCGAAATCAAATCCTTTTCCTGGAAAGGCCTCAAGATCTCTCTCTGTCAGGCTTACTTCGCCAAAGCCGACTTCGACTCTGCTGCCGCCTCACTAATCCCCCTCGGCATCAACATCAACAATGAATTCAAGCGCCGCATCTGGAGGCTTGCCAACGGAATCCCTTTCCAAATTAACCTCATTACCAGCCTCCTGCGCTACCTCGAAGGAAGCGATCCTGCCCTGAACAAGCATATCTACGGACTCATGCAGGAAATCCAGGATCTTCAGAGCGAAGCTCTCGCTGCAGATATCGATCTCCTCCGTCAACGCTTTCAGCGCGCCCTCGTCACACCTTTCGTGATTAACTACAAACGCAGCCAACTGCCCGGTGGTCTTGACGAATCCTCGCGCCTCACCAGCCGCATCATCCTCCTCATTGCCCATGTCAACCACTACATCGCCCATGCCGTCGGCGGCTTCGATGCCAGGGTATTGGCTGAGCTCGATGGCCTCATGAGCGAAGAGCAGGTCAACTGTGGCTTGCAAGATATTCAAGAACACCGCGACACTCTCTATACCTTCGTCAAGCTTTACGCTTCCGCCCCAGGTCAAATCAACGGCATTGGACTCCACGATGAGATGGTGCGCATGCTGAACAACTTTGCCTGGATGGAACTCGACCCCCCTGGCTTGCGCAATCCTTATCGCAAAGAGATCAGCCAGCACCTCGTGCAATACTATGATCGCACGTGCAACAATCTCGCCGGGCAAAATAAAGATGCCCCACCCACCGTCGAAACCTGGATGCAAGCCGTTGAGAGCACTAACGGGCAAGCCCTCCTCCTCGCCCGTGCATTCCACGGCATGTACTTAAATCTCCGCCAGGGATGGAATTGGATCTACGAGCTCTCCGAGCATGTTTTCAAGCAGTCATACTTTGATACGCTCCTATACGATTCCGTTGAAGCCTACATCAAAGCCACCCACATTGGCGAAGAGGAAGACACCCGGGCGCGCATGGGGATCTGGAAAGCCGCTGCACTCATCGCCCGTCGCGAGCTTCCCTCCGAGCATGGCAAGGAAAATAAAGCCCTCGAGGATGCTAAACGCCTGCTTGAAGAAAGCATCAACCTATGGACCACGAAATATAAAGACGCCGAGCTAAATATCCAAACCCTCGAGCAGGAGCGCAACGACCTGGATAAAAAACGACGCAGCCTCCTTTCCGAGCCTGCTCCACGCTCCCGCGGTATTCAGCAAGCATTGGATAGCTTCACGCAAAGCATTGAGGAGATCAAATCCACTATCAAGGAGAATGAGCATCTCAAAGACCTCCAGCGCGCCCACACTTCTCTTGGCTTCATCTATCGCCTCCAATCGCGCTGGGCTGAGGCGATCGACAATTACCAGAAAGCATTGACTTATTCCCACCGCCTGAATGATGCCAGAAATGTCGCGGAGATAACCAACAATATCGCCAATGTCCACTTGCTTTCCGCCCAGTTGTACCAGGCTGCCCTCTATTGCCAGGTCAGCACCATTATCCGCAACCACCTCGGCGCGATCGATAAACTCGGCAATTCTTACCGCATCCTCGGCACAATTAACTGGCGCATCGGCAACACCTATGAGTGCCGTAATTATTGGGATCGCGCTCGCAAATGCCACCAGAACAGTCCCATCGATCTGGCTCTCCTCGACCAACTTGAAGGCTACATTTATTATCGCATTGGCGATACCAACCTTGGCTATCAGGAGCGCAAGCGCATCCCCGGTTTTGGCGAACGCATCCCACCAGTGCGCTCATACGATCTCCTCAACAGCGCCACTGCTGAGTTGAAGCGCAGCGACCGTAAAGATGAGCTCTCTGCCACCTATAACATCCTCAGCCGATCATACCGCCACGATCGCAACTTCTCCAAAGCCAAAGAGTGCGTCGACGAAGCACTGGAGTATGCCACCTCCCCCTACCGCCAGGCTGAAGCTCACCTCAGTTACTGCTACTTGTACTTCTTGCTAGCACGTCAGGCGTTAGCCGAGAATAAAAAAGAGGATGCCGAGGCGCACTTCGAAGAAGTGCGCAGGCATTACGACATAGGTTTCAAATTAGCCCACGAACACAACCTCGTGGATCTGATTAGTGTTTACCAGGGTATCATCGGCAACGTCGAATACACCCTGGGCGGGATTCATCCCGATCAGGAAAAGCACTACCAAGCTGCCTTTGAACACTATTTGCAGGAATGTATCTGGGCTGCCCGCAATCGCTCGCTGCGCTTCGAGCGCGCCCTGAATGAAGTAGTAGCTGATCGTCTTGCACGCATGCCCCTGGATCAAGCGCAAAGGTTCGCCCAAACGCTGAAGAACAAACAACCCTGGCAAGAAGCCAATCTTGAAGCCGAATACGAAAAACTCGAAAGCGAAGTGGACGGCACCATGCTCTTTCTGGGTCTTCCCCAACCCGAGCATATTGATAGCATCCGCCAGCAGTTCAACCGCTTGATGCGCGCCGGCTCTTACTCCCAAGCGCTCGATACCGTCAAACCAGCCCTGGAGCAGTTCTACCGTATGAATTGGAGCGCCGATACGGTCGATATCCTGCTCAAGACTGCTCAAGCCTACCGCAAGCTCGCCAAATACACCGAGGCTCGCCGCTATTGCAAGCATGCCCTTCTGATCATCCAAAACATGTCAGCCGATGGGAAAGCGGAGGATATCGATTTGCAGCGCCTGAAAGCCCACGCTGATTTCACCATGGGGCGTATCATGTGGGAGATCGGCAACACAGCCGAAGCCGCCAGCCATTTCACCGAAGCACTGAAGATCTACACAGCCTACCACAATTATTCTGATCCTCGCATTGCCCGCGAAATGCGCGAAGGCCTCGCTCGTGCAGTACAATACGAGGGCTTCATGCGCTTCCGCATTCGCGAGTATGATCAGGCTCTCGATTTCCTGGACTGGGCTGAGGCTGAATATCGCCGTATAGGCAATCAGCGCCGTATCCTCAAAGTGCTCAACATCAAAGCCCGAATCTACCGCGACCGGAGTGAGAACGGCGACGCGCAGCGAGCACGTAGCGCCTTGAAAGAATCCCTGGAAATCCTGGCGAAGATGAAAGAGAAAGATCAGTATGCCGAGGCGGAAACTTACCTCACCCATATGATCCTCGAGTACCAGGAAGACCAGGATAGTGATAATTCCCAGCAGCGCTTAGCTCACCTCGAAATAGCAGAGCAGTGGTACCAAAAAGCCATTGCCATCGCCAATTCCAACCACTATGTGCTTCTTCAGGCGGTCTGCGAGGGTGTCTTGGGCAATATTCTCTTTGATAAGGCTCGCCTCCAAACTCGCAAAGGTCAGAAGCCCGACCTGCGTCCTGCATTTGACCAGTACCTGATAGAATGCTACTTCGATACTTTCTTTGAGAGGCGGCGTTTCTTCCGTTCACTCGATTTCTTGATGCGCCGCTTAGGCCGCTTGAGCAGCGATGAGATCCGCGACTACATCGACTATATCTACACTCGCTGGCAGGATTTTGCCGCACATGGCGTATACTCGTCAGGCGAGCCAGTCTCAGCAGAATATCTCGACGATATGAATCAGTTCTGTAAATTGGTGGAGGGTTTCAGTGAATACATCGCCCAGGCGTGAGCCCCAAACTGCCCCATGTGAAGCGGATGCCCAGGTGGCGGATTCCTCCCTGCCCGATTTTCTACTCTCCGCTTTACAGCCGTGCCTGGTCGCGCTCACTTCCCAGGTCAACGAACAGACGCCGCCATCAAAAACCAAGGCTGAGTTGCTCGCTGACGGTCAATGCGAGGTATGATCAAGTATTGCTCGGTGCCCTATATTTATACCCTGGAGATCACCGCAGCCTGCAATGCCAGTTGCCTGGGCTGCGGCAATGTTTTTGCACGCCAGGATCAATATATTACCCCTTCCCAATGCCAGGCTATCCTTGAGAATATCAGCCCCTTCATCGAGATGCTCCGTATTACTGGTGGAGAGCCTACCGTCTCCCCAGCCTTTGCTGAGGTATTACACATACTCGATCAGGTCAACAAACCGATCGTTATCTTCACCAACGGTTTATGGAACAATCCCCAGCAAGTGATTGAGAATTTGCTTGCCTGCCATAACTTAGATGGCATCCTAATCTCCCTGCATGGTCACTCCCCATCCTCCTACCGCGCCTTCACCGGCGGGGATCATTTCGAACAGGTTACCACAAGCATCCGTCTTGCAAGTCAGGCAGGTGTCGCGGTCAACACCAACCTCATCCTCACCCACCAGAACATTGACCATTTGCCTGAAGCAGTAGAGATATCGCTGAAGGCTGGTGCTCAGGTAGCTGCTTTCAGCCGTTACTATGGGATGCCAATCCCTGGTGTCACCGACCTGGCCCCCCACCAGTACCAGTTTGCTGTGAAGCAGGTGGCAAAGTTTCGCCATGCTGGCTTGCCAGTTAAATTTAACAATAACATCCCCCTCTGCCTCGGCGGCGAGCTCACCCAGGCCTGCCCCGCCGGTGATACCCACTGCACCATCAGCCCCGCCTGCCAGGTACGACTCTGCAACCACTCGCCCTACACAGTTGGAGATATCCTCGCCACTCCCATCCAGACCATCTGGGCATCCAAGGCTGTACAACGCTGGCGCCAGGATATCCCCGAGCTTTGCAAAACTTGCCAGATGTTCGATTACTGCCGCGGTGGCTGTCGCGCCAATGCCCAAGCCAACCGTTCCGAAATGGACCCCCTCGCCTCTACCCCATTCTCAGCCCCAGTCCTCCCATCTCCTTTGGCGCACGTATTATTTGCCGAGTCTCACCCCCGCGCTGCCTTTTCTCTGCGCCAGGAGTCCTTTGGTTATGTGCTCATCAATCGTTCGCAGATCTTCAAAGTCACATCCCAGGCCCGCCCCCTAATCGATACCCTCCTGCAAGGGCAGGCCACCCTCGCAGAGATCCAATCTCGCTTCGGCCAGGCGGCTTTGAACTTCATTGGCCTTCTCTACGACCGCCGCCTGGTCGAGTTGGTCAATTAAGC
>JAFGBV010000156.1 GCA_016932955.1 Anaerolineales bacterium
CGCTCTTCTGGTGACATCGTTCCCTCGGTAACATTTTCTTTTGACAGAACGATTATCCTTCGGTAACATTTTATTTGATAGAGCGCGTGGGATTGACGAATTCGACAATTTCTGGTAGAATTTTTTCCAGTAGGGCAAAGATTGTATCTGTTCGGTATTAAAGCGCCGCCAGGTCTGCTGACGGCGCTATTATTTACGGGCGGAAGCCTCTTGGCCCAATAACAATTTTTCGCATGCTGTAAAGGAGCAAAGCAAATGTCTGAACGTATTCAAGGAACCGTCAAATGGTTCAACGCATCCAAGGGTTATGGTTTCATTGCCCAGCCTAACGGTGACGATGTCTTTGTGCATCACACTGCTATCCAGAGTGAGGGCTTCCGCAGCCTGAACGAGGGGCAGGCAGTGGAGTTCTCGGTAGAGCACGGCCCGAAAGGCCTGCAGGCTGCCAACGTTGTGGCGATTTAGTGACAATACATTAAATCAGAGCTCCCGCCATTCGGAATGGATGGCGGGAGTTTTTTTATCCCCAGGTGGCTTGTACCAAGGCTGGGAGCACTTCACCAGAGAGGCCACTTACTGCAAATGTCGCCTCTTGCGTAAGAGGCGTAGGATTGGGGTTGATCTCCAATACCTGTGCGCCAGCCTCCAAGGCGAGGTAAGGCAACGAGGCGGCCGGCTGCACCACACCAGAAGTGCCAATTGCAAAGAAGAGGTTGCAAGAGCGGGCGGCTTTCATGGCTTTGCGTAACTCGTCTTCAGGTAGCATTTCGCCAAACCAGACCACATCGGGCCTCAGCAAGCCACCGCAACGGGGGCAGCGAGGCGGTATTTCGCCACTCTCATCCCAGGTGTCTACAATTTGACCGTCATTAAAACATTTGACGCGCGAGATGTTGCCGTGCAGCTCGATCACATTCTGGCTGCCAGCGCGGCGATGCAGGCCATCTACATTCTGGGTGATGAGGGTAAAAGCGGGAACACGACACTCGATCTCTGCGAGGGCATAATGACCGGGGTTAGGTTGCACTGTCCCAATACGCGCGCGGCGCATGGCATACCATTCCCAAACCATCTTCGGGTCGCGCAGGAAGGCTTGCGGAGTAGCAAGATCTTCGGCGCGGTAGGATGCCCATAGCCCGGTCTGGGCTTCACGAAAGGTGGGCACGCCGCTTTCCGCAGAGACGCCAGCACCGGTGAGGACGCCGACGCTGTGGGCAGCACGCAAAGCGGTGATAAGTAAAATAGGGAATTGCATTGTTTTGACTCGGTTACCCGGTGCGGTATTTGCGCCAATACCTTTGGATGCCATCCGCCGACATGGCTGCCGGGTTGGCAAGCTGCTGCGCTTCAGCGGTGCTGGTATCCAACCCGCTCTTTTCCATGCGCTGTTTCTCGAATTCAACAAAGCGCCGACGCAGCTCTTCGATTGGCAGATCCAAAGGCAGGGTAGCCTCCATCCATGCTTCCACTTCGCCTAATGCGCGTTCCAATGCCTGAAGGTGCCATGCAGGATCGTTGTAGATACCAAAATGGGTAGGGATGATGCGGGTGATATTTTCCTTGCGGAGGCGGCTGATGGACTCGCGCCAGGCTTCGATGTGGAACTCTGGCGGTGGAGCGGGGAGGCTGATATGGGGGGAGTCGGGGAGACGGATGCCACCTATATCACCACTGAAGCAGTCGCTGTCGATGAAGTAGACAAAGTGGTGCTGGGCATGACCTTGCACATCGAGAGCCCGAATCTGCAGGCCGCCTACCTCTATGATCTGACCATCGTGGAGGATGTTCAGTTTATCTTCTGGGACAGGGAGAAACTCGCCCCAGAGGGTGTTCATCTGGTCGCCATAGATACGGGCGGCAGAAGCGAGGAGTTTTTCAGGATTATGCATATGGGGGGCGCCATTAGGGTGGACATGAATACGGGCACCCTGGCGCGCCAGCCAGCCGGAAGCGCCGGCATGGTCGAGGTGGATGTGGGTTAGGAAGACATCGGTGATATCCGAAGGACGCAACCCGTGTTCGGCAAGGCCAGCTTGCAGGACGGGCAGAGCGGAGCCAGGGCCGGCTTCTACCAGCATGCCGCCGAGCGCGTGTGGGATGAGGTAGACACCGATGGTGCGAAACCGGCCTTGAAAATTGAGATCAATGGTATGAATGATGGTTTCTGTCATACGGGGCAGTATAACAGATTTAGCGCGTGGCCAAGGGCAAGTAAGTATAGAGTTTGGAAATTTCCTCTTCCTTCACTTGGATGGTGGCCCACTGACTGTCGGAGGGGACGACATAGTTATATGCTGTTATCTCAAAGGTGTAAGGGCCCGGCTGGGTGGGCGTGCCGGAAAGGAGCCCGCTTTCTCCATCCAAGGCCAGGCCAGGGGGGAGGCTGCCTGCGCTGAGGTAGAAGCTGGGCAGGGGAAAGCCGCTGGCGGTGAAGGTGTGCTGGAAGGGCTGGCCTGCGGTGGTGATGGTAGGGGGCAGGGCGCTGGTGATCACTGGCCACTCTCCGCCGTTCAAGCGACTAGCATACCCTTGGTAATCATTCTCGGCCACTCGACCCGCAATTACTATTCGGCCATCCGGCTGAACTGCTATAGCGGAGATTACGCCATAGTCTACGCTTCCAGCAGCGAAGTTCTGATCCAGTAAGCCATCAATGTCCAAACGCGCAATATGGTTACGGGTATCCCCTTCGATCTCGGTGAACAATCCCCCCAGCAGCAGCTTGCCATCTGCCTGCAGCGCCAGTGTGCTTACAAGTGCGTTAGGCCCACTGCTGCTGTCGTAGAGAGCATCCACTGTGCCATGGCTTTCCAACCGCGCCACGCGCCGGCGCAGAATGCCATCCACCAGGGTGAAATCACCGCCGATGAGGATTTTGCCATCTGGCTGGATCACGATGGCTGCAACCGAGCCATTTGGCCCTTCGCCGGGGTCGAAGCTGGTGTCCAGGCTGCCATCGGTGTTCAGGCGCGCCAGGCGTGGGACAGGAGAGCCATTGTAAGTAGTAAAATCCCCGCCAATGAGGATCTTACCATCGGGCTGCAGTGCCACGGCATGAACAGCCAGATTTGTCCCTGAGCCTGGATCGAAAGTGGGATCAAGGGAGCCATCAGCGTTCAGGCGGGCGATGTTGTTTCGGGCGGTGCCGTTGAAATGCGTGAAATCCCCGGCAATGATCACCTTCCCGTTTTCCTGGAGGATAATTACCAAAACATAAAACCTACCAGTAGGCACACTCAAGCCAGTGCCCGGATCGAAGGTGGGATCCAGCGAGCCATCGGAATTCAGACGGGCAATGCCGCGGCGCGAAATGTTATCTACGAGATCAAAGTCTCCGCCAATAAGAATTTTGTGATCTGTTTGCACATCAATTGCAAAAACAGACCAGAGTGCGTTGCTACCACTTATTTCCACTTCTGCAGAAAAGCCTTGATCGACTACACTGTTAGCGTGGAAGCGCGCAATACGGAAGCTTGGGGGTGTGGGATAAAAGCTGAAATACCCACCCATGAGGATTTTACTATCGGGCTGTAAGGCAACCGCAGTGATTAATTGCTGGACTTCGATATCGAAACCTATATCGGTGGAGCCGTCTGGGTTCAGGCGCGCGAGGTGCTCGCGGGGAATGCCGTCGATATGGTCGAAACCACCACCCACCAGAACCATGCCTAGGGGGTGTGCGATGACAGACCCGCAATCCATGCCAAATTCATTCGGCGTAAAAGCCCCTGTGATAAAGCTAGTATCCTGAGAGCCATCATTATTCAGCCGCACCACACAAGAATTAAACCAACCCGCCACCACGGCTTTCCCGTCTGGTCGCAGGGCGATATCCATAACTCGACCCAAGTCAGTATATGGAATATAGGTAGGATCAACAGAGCCGTCTGAGTTCAAGCGCACCAACCGGCTAGTCGAGGGAGCGCCGTCAAACGCGCTAAATGGACCTCCGACCAGGAACTTGCCATCTTCCTGCAGGGCAACTGTGTTGATAAACCAGTTGCTGCTGCTGCCAGGATCAAAGCTGCTATCCAGCACGCCAGCGCTGCTCAGGCGGGCAATATCCACATGCGGAGTGCCATTCACCTGTTCGAAATCGCCAACAACGATGATCTTGCCGTCCGATTGGATCGCCAGATCTGAAACGAGTGCTGTGGTGCCGCTGATGACGGGAGTAAAAGCAGCGTCGAGTGCACCGTTGCTCTCCAGGCGTGCAAGGTGGGCATGCGCGGCGCTGTTCATCGTGGTGAAATCTCCACCTAAAAGGATGCTCCCATCATCTTGTAAGGCGATGGCGCGGATTGGGGCATCTGCCCCATCGCCAGGGTTGAAGCTGGTATCCAATGTGCCATTTTTGTCCAGGCGGGCGATGCGGTTGATTGCAGTGCCTTGCACGCTGGTGAAGTTGCCGGCAATAAGCAGCTTTCCATCCGGTTGTAATGCCAGGGCATATACTGGTCCGTATAGATAGGTGAAATTGCCAGGGTCAAAACTAGTATCCAGGCTGCCATCCGGGTTGAGGCGCGCCAGCCCTGATCTCGCCGTACCCTGCACCGTGGAGAAGCTGCCAGCAACGATGAGCTTGCCGTCCGGCTGCAAGATCATGTCATCAATGACGCCATTGATCTCGCCACCGTCGAAGCCCTCATCCAGCGAGCCGGGAAGAATCACATCTGCCCGGGCAGGTGGAACTGCCTGGGCAGATAGCAGGATCAGGACGAGCACCAGCAGAAAGAACCGTTTCATGGGAGCCTCCTGTCAGAGCAATTTTTGATGTAGCCGATGGGTTTAGTTTAGCATATTCAGCATGTTGATGCAACAGATTTGAGAGCGTGGAATTTTCCAGTTTGGGCGAGGATCTCCACATTTCCGAATACTTGCGACATTAAGTAATTGTAGCGGAGGAAGCGGTTGGCGACAAGCACAAGACTGCCACCGGGCAGCAGGGCTTGATGTGCGTGGAGGATGAGGGTTTCGGACACCAAATAGTCGACTGCCTGCCCGGTGTGGAAGGGGGGGTTGGAGAGGATCAGGTTGTACTTCTCAGCCTCATTAAAGTTAAGGAGGTCAGCAGTTAGAACGCGGGCGTTGGCGATGTGGTTCAGCGCCAGGTTTTGCGCAGCGCAGGCAGTGGCAAGCAGGCTGCTATCCACCAGATCTACCAGGGCGGCGCCGCGTTTTGCGGCAACCAGGCCAATGATGCCGTAACCGCAGCCCACATCGATCACTTTTTGCCCTTGGGGATCGGGGAGGTGATCGAGAAGGAGGGCGGTGCCCGGGTCGAGGCGATCGAAGGAGAAAACACCCGGTAGTGAACGCAAGCGGAAAATCTCGTTTCCTATTGTGTAGTTGAATTCGTGCCAGGTTCCCGGGGCAATCCCTGGCGAATCGAGCCATGATGGCGCAGGAGAAGGATCATTTTTTTTCTGCGCCTGGATGAGGCGGCAGCCTTTCTTGTATCCCATGATCCCGATTCCACCAAACAATTGTTCCGTGTCTTTGGCAACCGATTGGATTCCTTCTTGGTTGGCGCCTGCCAGGTTAAGCAGGCCGTCTGAATGCAAAGCATTCCAGGCCTGCACCAACCAACGGCGGGCAAGGCCACGCCCTTTGGGCAGCAGGATGATGGCCCGGTCGAAGGTTCCCTGTAGTTCAACAGTCAGGTGAATCCCCGATAATAGGTGCAGGTTGCCGATTTGATTGGCGGCAGCGGTGTGACGGGTCATATCGATGGCGATGCAGTTAATATCGCTGGCCCAAATCTCTCCCTGGCCCAGTTGGCGGGATAATATTACGGCGAGGGCGCCTGGCCCACAGCCGAAGAGGAGAATACGCTCGGCAGGGTCAGGATGGACTAGCCCCGCAAGCAGCTCGAGCGTAGGAGGAATTTGCTCCCAGCCAGGCAAGCCAGGCTTACTCACCAGGGTGATCTCTTGCCCGGCTACTTGCACCGACCGATGCGTTGCCTGGTAGTAAGGAAAGTCAACAACGACCGGGATCATTCTCCGGGCTCCAAAATCTGAAAATGCTCGCCCTGGTCTCGCACCAGTGCCTGCGGTGAGCGGCGCAACGCCCAGGCAATGATGATTACATCTCCCAGGGAACCAGCCGCATTGAGAGCGGCGGCAACCAGGATAGGTGGAACGGCAGAGCCAGGAAGAAGTTCGATCAGGAGGAAGGATGCCAGGGAGATCAGGATTAAGGGGGTTATTCCAACGACAATGTACTTGTTCCGCGGAAGGTACCAATCTGGTGCGGCGGCGTAAGCATAAGCGCCTTTGAAGGCAAATATAGGGCGTGATTTGGTGTAGATCCAGAAGAAGAGACCGTGTATAGCTTCGTGGAGGATGATTGCGACTACATTCGCTAGGAGGATAGCAAGCCAGTTTGCGGGTTTGCTGAGGATTTGCCACCAGGTGAGTGTATATGCCAGGTCTGGCCGGATGAGGCGCGCCAGGACGAGGAAACCCCATACCAGAGCCAAAGCCGGTGGCACTGCTGCCAGGTTAAGCAGGAGTGCAATCCGTAATGACGAGAGATCCAGGGTGGTGGATTTTGTGTAGTGATCGGGTGGCGTTTTGGTGGCTTGCACTGATTTGTTATTCTGGATAGGAGAATTTGTAAAGGCGAGTTGGCTGACAAAGACTTTCTCCTGCTAACGACTCCGCCAGCAGGAGAAAGATCGTTTGAATTGCCAGACAGAGATAGGCGCTCAACCTACGCGCTCCCTCTGCTTAGGCTGCCTGGGGCTTTTTTTCTTTTTTGGGTTTCTTTTTCTCTTTCTTGTCTTTCTTACCTCTGTCTTTGTTGCCCATGGCGAATGCCTCCTTCCGTTTTGATTCCTATTCTTCTCACGCACTCCCCTTACAAAGGTAAATATACACGATTTTTAGCCAAGCTGCAACTATTGAATGTGGAGGGATATCGAGCTTTCTGTCCACGCTTTTCTTGACGTGGAGGCAAAAAGCGGCTACAATACAGCCCGTTCTGAAGACGTCTCCGTGTGGAGGCGGCCTTTTTTTGCTGGAAATAGACATAGCGCTGAAGGTGATTGGATCAGCGTCGAACAGGATGCGGTGTTGTTAGCCCAATTTGTAGGCAATCTGCTTGTCAGTAGCCGCCGCTGAGGCGCTCAACTGGTAGAGCAGTTGTAATACCTACCGGTGAAAACCGGAATTTTATTTTGAGAGCGATGGTAACCTGGAGAGAAGCTCCGGGTGAGAGGCGCTCGAGGAAGGAAATAATGGAAAAGATCGTTTTACAGGCCGTTCGCCGCGAGGTAATTGGCAAACAGGTGAGGGCGCTACGCAGGGATGGGAAACTCCCCGCAGTTATTTATGGGCGCCATATTCAGCCCATCCCCATCGTACTGGATTTTCGAGAAGTTACCCGCTCTCTATCAGGTGTGGGGGCGTCGACGTTGCTTGAGGTTCAGGTGGATGGCCAACCGTTCCAGACATTGGTGCGCGAGAAGCAGCGTCACCCGGTCATTGGTGGATTGATCCACATCGATTTTTTGGCTGTTTCGATGGATGAGAAGCTGCGAACCACGGTTGCAGTGGAGCTGGTGGGCAAATCGCCTGCAGTCGAAATGTTCAACGCAATCTTGGTTGATGGGGCTAACGAGCTCGAGATCGAATGCTTGCCCCAAGATCTACTGGATGTGATTCGGGTAGATGTGACCGGCTTGAAAGAGATTGGTGATGTGATTTATGTAAGCGATCTAAAGGTGGGCGAGGGGATCGAGATTCTCAGTGATCCCGAGATGATGATTGCTACTGTCACGGCGCCGGAGGCTGAAGAGGTTGTCGAAGTTGCTGCAGCAGCAGAGGAACCCGAAATGATCGAGAGGGGCAAGAAGGAAGAAGAGGAATAATCTTCTTTTCATATTGGTTGCTGGTTTTGGCGCCTCCCTGCCAAAACCAGCATTTTAATTACTGCATCCGCTTAAGCAAACACCTGCCCAGGCAACAGAGCCCGATATTCTGGCCTTTGAAGTTCAGGCGGAAGGGGTAAACACTCAATCCCTGGCGGACAGCGTAATCTGCCAGGCTTTCGAGCCATTGAACGCCTATGGGCGGGTAGAATGGCTCGTCGATCACACAGCAAGGAAAGATGACGAAACCGCAACCAAATTCTACCGCGGCGTCGATAATTGCGGCGTTGCAGCCATGGGCGTGCATAGCAACTAATAAATCGTAATGTTGACCCATGCTGGGATCAAAAGCGAGGGGCAGATAGGCGACCTTTGTATCAGGATCGATGTGTACCCGTTTTCCGTAAGCAATATCTTTATATTTGACTGGCAAGGCTTGTGTAACGGGGTCAATGATTGTCACATCCCACCCACTCTGGCGGAGTAAAAAGGCCAGCAAGCCCTTGCCCCCACCGATGTCAGCAACACGACAAGGATAAAAATGGTAGATCAGCCATTGGTGAAGTAATTGAAAGCGAAATTTCTTCATCTTTCGCAGTTTTCCGGCTTCGGGTGCGGTTGTTTCGATAAAGGTGGCTAATTGGGGATCGGGCAGGGCATCACCTGATGTGTTTCGAGTGATACGATGCAGGCTTTTGATGAGCGCGTTCCCGTACTCCTGGGCATGGCGCTGGGTCATGAGGCCAATCCCAATACTTTCAGTAAGGTCACGGTGATCTCTGCACTTATTCCCCAGAGCATCTCACCATCATAAGGCTGAAAATAAATGACCGGTGGGCTGTTGGAGTGGATTATCTGGGCGTAATGAGAGGGGATTGCGCGCTGTCGAACTTCACGGTTAGATGGGTCGGCAAGCCAGGGCAACGGGATGGAGAAAATGCGGCTTACTTCTTCGTGTTGCAATAGGAAATTGTAAGGCCAAGGGATAACACCAACAACGGGGGTTACGCTGTAATTGGTGATAGTGAGAAAGTTGTTGAGCTGGCCAAGGATGCGGACATCTTGCGGGCATAAGGCGATCTCTTCTTTGGCTTCGCGCAGTGCGGTTTCTTCGGGAGTACTGTCCTCAGGGTCGCTGCGACCGCCTGGAAAAGCCACCTGTCCGCGGTGTTCAGCCAGACGCTCTGAACGACGTGTCAACAGGATATGCCAATTGTTCTCAAAGCGAAAGAGCGGGACCAAGACAGCAGCGGGATAAGGCGCATCTGAGAGAAAAGCGGAGGGATAGCCCTCTTCCAAAGGGGGCTCTTGCGACTGCGCTAGACGGCGGGCTATCTCTTCAGCGGAAAAATCCAGGCTCATATCACAATGTCTTTAGGCATTCAAGCAGGATCAGGAATGGGCGAATCTGGCTCTGCTGGCTCATGCCCTACGTCGAAAGGCTCTGCGTTGGTTTCTTCACCCAAGTTATCCCAGGGTGTTACAGCGCGAGCAAAGATCAAGAAGCCTGTATGTGCTACCATGCGATCAGTCGGTCGCAAGCGATCTGGCACTGCCTTATAGAAACGTAACATGGTCTCGCAAACATCGATGAAGGCAAACTGCTCACGTTTCAGGGCAATCAACAGGCGTGAAACCTGATTGGTAGTGGGCAGGATGCTGCCAAATTGACCGCCTGATTTCAACGCCAGGCGCGACTGGGAGATATAATCCTCGGGGCTGGGTACATCCAGGAAAAGAGCATCTACATCTGCTTCGTCGAATCCGGCACTGATATCGTGAAGTTTAAACGTGACACGATCTGCCATCCCCAGCCTTTCCAGGTTTTTTTCTGCGAGCCTCAGCATTTCGGGGCGCACTTCGTAGGAAGTTACCCTGCCCTGTGGACCGACGGCATGTGCCAGGGCGGTGGTGAAGGCACCAGAGCCTGAGCCAGCCTCGATCACATGCTGACCGGGACCGATACCCATCGTGACCAGGATATAACCGATATCCTTGGGATACATGATCTGAGTATTCCGGCGCGTCTCTAACAATAAGTCGCTGAGGGAGGGTTGGAGGATCACAAAAGGGCTTCCCAGGTGGCTTTTCACACGGCTGCCCCACGCCAAACCAATCAAATCATGGTGGTGTAAGACACCGCGGTGTGTTTCCAGGCGCGCATCTGGATCCAGAAGGATAATGAAGCGCTTGTTCTGGGCTGAGATCAACAACGCAAGATCGCCGGGTTGTGTGTGAGATTTAGGATTGAGTTCGCTCATGGGCCTCTTTGCCGTCTAGATTTCGAACGATTAACGAATTGTTGCATTATAACAGGTCAGGCGCATCTAGGAATTCGTGGATTAGCAGAGTACCAGAATCCCATAATTGGATGATGTAGAGAAGGTTCTAGGGCAAGATCAGGACATTTTTCCGCTGGATGAGTACCGGCTTAATAACCTTGACGAAAGTGTGCAATACTGATAAACTGCATTCCAATCAAGTTGCACGTGTGTTCTTTCTGGAGTTCGAAAGAAGCCGGTCTGGACAGTAGTGCGTTCGGGCCGGTGGTGTTTAACCTGGCACAGCCGGCAAGACCCCGCAGTAGTAAGACCACGTTGGCAACACCAAACTTTATTCTTTAGTAAGGAGTAATGCAACAATGAGCGAACGTGTAACAGGCACGGTCAAGTGGTTCAACGCCAGCAAGGGTTATGGCTTCATCGAGCGACCGGGCGGACCCGATGTGTTCGTCCACTTCTCGGCGATCCAGAGCGAAGGCTACAAGTCCCTGAATGAGGGGCAGCGCGTTGAGTTCACGATCGAGCAGGGCCCGAAGGGTCTGCAGGCAGCCAATGTCTTGAAGCTGTCCTAATTTCTATCGTCCATACAAAGCACAGATCCCCTTGCAGCCAGGCAAGGGGATTTGATTTTTAATTCTTTGGTTTATGTTCGATTTCAACAAGGCTCAACCAGTAGCCGACTCCCAAGAATATCGCACTTGCGAGCGTGGCTGACCCCAGGTGCAACTGACCTACGCTGTCGAAGGTCCAGCCAAGGGCATTGGCAATAAGGTGACCAGCCCAGAATCCGATCCAGCTCAATATGAGGTAAAAGAGAAGGCGACCGGCGCCGCCACCTCGCCAGAGGTGGAAAATAGCGCCGTAAAGGGTGGAAAGGATAAAACCAAGAAGCAACATTGGTGTAGACATAAGATATCCCTATCAAGTGAAAGATTCTACCTGGATGATACCACCACCCAGGCAAACTTCGCCATCATATATCACCGCAGCCTGACCGGGAGTGATATCGCGCAGTGAATAGTCAAACCGCATGTGAGCAATTCTGGAATCAAGAGGAGTGATTGTGGCAGGCACTTGTGGGGCTTTATAGCGGATCTTAACCTGAGCGCGCAATGGACTTTCTGGGGGGAGGCCGGATATCCAGTTCATGTCGCTGGCAGTCAATTCGATCTTGCCTAATTCCCCCACAGGGCCCACGATGAGTGCATTGCGCGCGCTATCTTTGGCAAGTACATAGAGAGGGTGCGTTGAGGCAATTCCGAGCCCTTTTCGTTGCCCAATCGTGTAAAAAGCTAGGCCGCTGTGGTTACCCAGTAGATGACCGGCGCGGTCCAAGATAGGGCCAGGATTTGAAACGTGGGGGGCGTGACGAAGGAGAAATGCTTGTGCGGTGCTATTTCCTAGGAAGCAGAGATCCTGGCTCTCTGGGCGTTCTGCGACAGGTAACCCCAATTGGCGCGCAAGATGGCGCACCTGGGGCTTGGTATATTCACCAAGAGGGAAGACAGCCCGTTGGAGAATTTCTTGATTGAGCATGTGTAGCACGTAGGATTGATCCTTGGCAGTGTCGCGAGCCCGGAGGAGAAGGATGCGCTCGGACTCATCGCAACGCAAACGGGCATAATGTCCGGTGGCGAGTGCATCTGCGCCTAGAGCGAGAACGTACTGGAGGAGGAATTGCCAGCGAATGATACGGTTACACACTAAGCAAGGGTTCGGGGTGATGCCCTGCGCATAGCCGTCAAGAAAGGATCGCACCACATTGTAGTAGAATTCGTGACGAGCATCTAAGACAAAGAAGGGAATATCCAGCTTGGCCGCAACTCGCCGGGCAAGTGCCATATCTTCAGGGGTACAGCATCGGTTTTCTTTCTCAGCGCCGGGCTCATTCCACAAGTGCAGCATCACGCCAAATACTCTGAAGCCTTGTTGTACCAAGAGGGCAGCTGCTACGGCGCTATCGACTCCACCACTCAAGGCTACTGCAACATGTCTCATGAAGTATATCCCTTTGGTTTCCGCCGTGCAATTAAGATATTAAGGCGCTGACCGGGTATTTTCACGGTTTCTTATCGTCTGTAGAGCTGACGGTTGCGCTGCACCAGGGTTGGGAGACTTTCTAGAAAACCCTGGATATGCTGAGGCGATGTTCCGGTTCCAAGTGATACTCGCAGAGAGCCGAGAGCCCAGTCGGGGCGAAGACCGCAGGCCAAAAGAACCTCTGAGGGTTCAGGGCTACCGGTTTTGCAGGCTGAGCCAGAAGAACAGGCATAACCTGCCAGGTCCAAAGCCATGAGCAACGCGTTGCCTTCAACACCGTGAAAAGCAAAGCTGGCATGGTTGGGGAGGCGTTGGGAGGGGTGACCGGTGAGGCGCACATTGGGGATGGAATCCTGAATTTCGCCGATCAGCCTATCGCGCAAGGGGAGAACCTGACGAGCGCGCTCAGGGCGTTCTGCCTGTGCAAGGTAAAAAGCCTTTGACATGCCGACGATATAGGGGATGTTGTGGGTGCCGGCTCGGCGCATGTTTTCCTGACTGCCGCCGGTTTGGGAAGGGAGCAAAGGAACGCCCTTGCGGACAAAGAGCGCGCCAACACCCTTCGGTCCATAAAATTTGTGTGCGCCAATCGATAGCAGGTCAACATTGAGGGTCTGCACATCGATAGGTAACCAAGCAGCACCTTGAACTGCATCGGTATGAAGGGGAATATTACGAGCGTGGCATATGGCGCCTATCTCGGAGATGGGGTTGATCGTACCGATCTCGTTATTGGCGTAGATGACGGAAACCAGGGCGGTATCTGAACGCAGGCTGGCATGCACATCTTCCGGACGCACCATGCCGGTCTCATCTACAGGCAAATACTCAACGTCGAAGCCGTGTAATTTTTTCAATTGATCAGCGGTGTGTAAGACAGCGTGGTGTTCCACTGGGCTAATCAGGATGTGGTTGGCATTACGCTCCATACGGGCAGCAAAAGCGACCCCGCGAAGCGCCAGGTTGTCACTTTCGGTTCCACAGGAAGTAAACACAATTTCCGCAGGCTGACAATTGAGAACTTCGGCTATTTGCTGCCGGGCGTCTTCAAGGGCAACCTCGGCGTGTTGTCCGAAGGAGTGTATGGAGGAAGAATTACCAAAGGTCTCGTAAAAGTAAGGCAGCATGTCTGCCAAGACGCGCTCATCCACTGGCGTTGTGGCAGCATAATCCAGATAGATTTTGTTCTTTTGTGTCATGCGGGAAATTATAACCCAACCCGCAAGCTTGTGACACTCGGTGAGCCCAAATCGGGTGCACGAAAAGGTTGTTTATATCTTTTGAGTGCTCCCCCCAATTCAGTCAGCGCATCCTAATTTAACATACGTGATAAAGTCTACATCAGTTGAGTAGGCGCGACCGCTTTATTGAAATTACGTAGATAGCATAAGAAACCAAGGCGATTCGTTAAGTTCTGGTGGAAAGCGTTGCATTGCGCGAAAACTGGGATATAATTTGAGGAATTGTAACGACTGATATCCACTCATTTCACCTGGAGGACACAATGAGCGATTTGAAAGACCAACTATTAGGAAACGTGACCGGCGATATGGACATTTTCAAGAAGATTGCTAGCAAGATTCCTGGCTTTAAGGGCTACATCGAACGCCAGGCGCGCCGCGATTCGGATAAATTGCTGCGCGACACCATCTTCAATCGCTTCCGCGAATTAGAAGGACAGATTTCTGCGATGCAACGCGATTTCATTGATCATGGCGAGATAGCCTATGTGGATGACCTGGAGCGCTCGGCGATCAAGCTACGCACTTTTGCCGATCGTGTACGCACTGCTCCACGCGGTTATTCCAGCCTCTTCGAGGCAGTGAAGATCAACGAAGAAGAGTTAGCTAAGTTGTACGAATATGATGCAGCGCTACTGGATAAGTCGGATGAGGTTGCCCGGGCAATTGATAATGTTCAGTCCTCGGTGGGGACGGATGGGCTTTCCGCTGCAATCCGCAACCTGGAGACTGTATCGGCTGACTGCGTGGCTGCTTATGATCGGCGCGAAGAGGTCGTGACGGTGCCGTAGCGGCAAGGATTATAAGATTAAGAGCAATTGTCTATTGAGGAGAGTAACTCATGGCTAGAATTTTTGATGTAATTGAATATCCGAATGAGATGCGCAATGAACTGGTACACCGTTTTCCCGAGTCAGGACCGGGTGATTTCCGCATTGGCTCGCAGGTGATCGTGCGCGAATCTCAGATGGCGGTTTTCTTCCGCGACGGTGCTGCCCTGGACACTTTTGGCCCCGGGCGCCATACCATAGTCACCGCGAACATCCCATTGCTGATCGAGAAGATTGGCAAGGCTATCTTTAGTGATCGGACGCCTTTCCCGGCTGAGGTGTATTTTGTCTCAATGCGAGAATTCGCTGATCAGAAATGGGGTACTCCGCAACCGATCATTGTGCGCAATCCGGGCATGGGCCTGGGCGTGGCATTGCTGCAGGGCTTTGGTACTTTCTCCTTCCAGGTGAAAGATGCACAGCAATTCGTGACCCAGGTTGTGGGCAC
>JAFGBV010000157.1 GCA_016932955.1 Anaerolineales bacterium
AACTAGGAATGGTGTCGTCACGTTTCTGGGTTGACTTTTCGTTTTTCGTGGGTTGAGTTTTTGGTTACCGAGTTATTGCGGAATCCCAAGAATGGGTGGATGCTCAATTGGGGGTTGATTCGGCGGGCGGCTGTTGGGGGAAGCACCAACTTCAAGAGATTGCTTCGCCGCCAAAGGTCGGCGGCTCGCAATGACAGGAGGGAGGCGGGGGAGGGGAGAACTGGCTTATGTCTGCCTTTGGCGGCTTGCCTCGTAGAGGAGAATGGAGGCTGCGCAGGCCACATTCAGCGAGGAGGCCGATCCCAACATTGGGATGCTCACGATCGCATCGCAGAGGGAGCGCAGGTTTTCGCTCAGGCCGCGGGTTTCGTTGCCGATCATCAGCACAGTCGGGGGGGTGAAGTTATGCGCATGCAGGGGCAGGGCGGCCTTGGCGCTGCTGCCCACGATCTGCAGTGCGGGCAGTTGTTGTTTCAGCAAGGCGAACCAGGGGATGAGTTCTTTGTAGGAGGCAATGCGCACCGACGGCACGGCGAAGAATGAGCCCGCCGCGGCGCGGATCGTTTCCGGGTCGTACAGGTCCACCGCGTGACCGCTCACCGCCACCCCGCCTGCGCCCAGGGCATCGCAGGAGCGGATCAGCGCCCCCAGGTTGCCGGGGCTGGCGGGCCGGTCGAAGACTACGGCAAGGAAATCTTCCTTTGGGTGGATGCGCGCCAGGTCGTCTGGGGGGATGTGCAGCACAGCCATCAACTCTGAGGTTTCTTCGCGCTGGCTCAGCCGGTCCATCAGGCGCTGCGGCAGTTCATATTGCACCCGCGCCCCGGCGTGTTCGATCACCCCCTCGGCCCAGTCTGAGAGCCGCCTGTGGTGCGAATAGATTACCGCCTCGAACACCCAGCCGTTGAGCAGCGCCTGGGTGATGCTGCGCACCCCCTCGACGAAGAACAGCCCCAGGCGGGTGCGCTTGGTGCGGTTGCGCTGCAGCATCTCCAGCCTCTGGAAATCACTATTCTCGGTAACGATTTTGGAAAGGGCCATCCCTCTCAGGCCTTCAGGCGATAGATCATCACCGGGCGGCTCATTCCCTTGAGCAGCGTCGTCCCCTGCGGGTCGGCATGATACATTTCATTCACCGCCTGGTAGGTCTGGGCGCCGATCAGCACCTGCCCGCCCTGCGCCAGGTTGGAAAGCCGGGAGGCAATGTTGATGCCGATGCCGAAGGTGGGGCCAGAAGGTGCGCCTTTATCCAACACGGAAAGCATCTCCAGCCCGGCAGAAACAGCCCGTTGGGCATGGTCGGGCTGGTCGAGGGGTACGTTGAACAGGGCCATGATCCTATTGCCCACAAACTGGCTGACTGTCGCGCCATGCTTGTGCACGATGCAGCCCAGGGCCTGGAAGTTTCCTGCGGGTTTTTAGTCATCCTGCCCTCCTGCTGTGTAGCTAAAGAACCCGGATGATAAGGGGTAAATCTGCTCGATTACGTCGCATTATAGCATATTGGATGCGCCTAACCTCACCCGCGCAACTGCGGGCTGGCCTGGTTGAGCACCTGGTGCATGATGAAATGATAGGCCCAGTGGGCTTTATCTGCGCCGCGAAATTCGAAGTTAAAGCGCCCCGCTGCCGTGAGCAGCGTGATCTCACTGGTCTGGAAGACGACGCCCTCATCCGCAGAGGCTACGCCAATCACCTGGTTGTAGGGGATCGAGATCATCGAGCGCTTCTTGGTCAGCGTGGCCTGGTCGTAGAAGATCACCCGCTGGTCAGTGAAACCGACGAAACCGGTGCCGCTGCCCTTGCAGTCGTACACGGCATAGAGCGTCTCGCCTTGAATCACATAGGCTGCGATGCGCCGGTATTGGCTTTCGTTATCATACGCTACTTTCACGGGGTTGGTCATGGGAGCACCTCCTGCAGCAATTCTAACATCCTTCATCTATCTATGGTATCATCGGGGATAGCACACAGCCAGGAGAAAGCCAACATGAGCCAATCACCTGAACCGATCTCCTTAGCCGCCCCCGCCTATTGGGCCGCCGCCGTGCGCGCTGGGGAGCAAAACCACCCCCAGTGCCTCTTTGAAGACCCCTGGGCCGCTGCCCTGGCGGGGGATGAGGGCTTTGCGTGGATCGAGCAGCGCACCCCGGACAGCGTGGTGCCGATGGTGATCCGCACGCGCTATTTTGACGATTTCCTGCAGCGCGTCATCTACGCCCATGATGTGCGCCAGGTGGTGCTGCTGGGTGCGGGGATGGATACGCGCGCCTGCCGGCTGGAATGGCCGGCGAACATGCGCCTGTTCGAGCTGGACCAGCCCACCGTGCTACGTTACAAAGCGCAGGTGCTGGCTGAGATGGGCGATGAATGCGGCTGCCCACGCTGGAATGGGCTGCCCACCCACGTGGAAGTGGACCTGACCGGCCTCTGGCAGGCGAAACTGATTGACAGTGGCTTTGACTCTGCCCAGCCCGCCTGCTGGCTGCTGGAGGGTTTTCTGTTCTATCTGCCCACCCCCAACATCACGCGCCTGCTGGATGAGATCACAGCCCTCTCCGTAGCGGGTTCGTGGATCGGCTTTGACGTGATCAACAGCGCGATGCTCACCCACCCGCTCACCCAGCGCTGGGTGCAGATGCAAGCCGATGCTGGGGTGCCGTGGATCGGCGTGCTCGACGATCCGGAGGAATTCCTTGAGAGGCGCGGCTGGGATGTGTCGATCACCCAGGCGGGGGCAGTGGATGCCCATTACAAGCGCTGGCCTTTCCCCATCCTGCCGGTGAAGATGCCGGGCGTGCCGCACAACTGGTTTGTAACGGCTGAGAAGACGTAGGGGCAAATACTT
>JAFGBV010000158.1 GCA_016932955.1 Anaerolineales bacterium
CCCGGCGACCTCATGCATGTAGTCGTCCATATCATTCTCGTCCTCTACCCATGGACCGCGTGCCACCCAGCGGGCCATGCCGACGGTGGTGTCGCGGACGTTGCGGACGATAGGAATCTGAATGGGGGCAGGGAGGGTATGCAGGCCGTTGAGAACCTGGTCAGCGTTTTTGGCAACAACAGCGTCGGGGTTAGCGCCGTCGGGCTCGCCGATCTGGGCGATGAGCTGGGTAATGCTGCTTTTACCAGCCAGCACATCGTCCCAAAGATTTAATAAGGCTACTTTGGTTTCGCGAGGCATGTCGTCATTGTCTTCCAGGTAATCAGAGACGCGCAACAAAAGATAGGCGATGGTAACCGCATTGCCTAAGACGCCGGGCAGGCGTTCGATTCCAATGGCAAATGTGCGGCTGGAGGCATGGAGCATTTGGCGTAGGTCAGGCATAAAGTACCCCGATATGTTTGGTATTACTCTGATAACACTCCAGGTCATTGAAAGTTGCTTCGTAACTTCTCCAATTTATGGATAAATTAAATTATAAATATCCATATATGAGCGATTAGTCAAGGATGAGAGATGTCGTTGGCGCCATTCGCATCCCAAGCACCCAAGGAAGCGACTTTGCAGAATGATATAATTGCGCCAATGCATTCGCAACATGACCCTCAAGACACATTCGAACGGCTGCAGCGACTACGTCGGGAAATCCATTTTCATAATTACCGCTACCACGTTCTTGATGCACCCGTGATCAGCGATTATGAGTACGATAAGCTGGCGGCTGAGCTGCGGCAGATCGAGGCGGAACACCCGGAATGGGTGACGCCTGATTCGCCAACGCAGCGCGCCGGTGGAGCGCCGCTAGACAGGTTCACTAAGGTGAGCCATCCGAGGCCGATCTTGAGCCTGGGCAACGCCTTCGATGCGGAGGGGGTGCGGGCATGGTTCGAGCGCGTCTGCAAGCTGGATGACCGTGTGGAGAGGGCGGAGTTCGTGGTGGAGCCGAAGATCGACGGGCTGACGGTGGTGCTGCACTATGAGGAAGGGCTGTTCGTGATGGGGGCGACGCGCGGGGATGGCGAGGTGGGCGAGGAGATCACTGCCAACCTGCGTACCATCCGTGCGCTGCCGCTGCGCCTGCCGGCGAACCCGGATGGACCGCAACCGCCGCGACGCCTGGTGGTGCGAGGCGAGGCGTTCATCCCGCTTAAAGATTTCGAAGCTTTGAACCGCCGCCTGCAGGAAGCGGGGGAGAAGACTTACCTGAACCCGCGCAACACAGCTGCCGGCTCACTGCGCCAGCTTGACCCGGCGCTGACCGCCACCCGACCGCTGACAATCCTGGCATATGCCATCGTGGATGCGGAGGGGGCAGTGCCGGAGACACAGTGGGAAAGGCTGGCGTACCTGCGGGCGTTGGGCTTCCCCACGCCGGAGGCGGTACATTGCAGAAGCCTGAGGGAGGCGATTGCAGCTTATGACCGGCTGGTGGAAGGGCGCGACCGGATGGCATATGAGGCGGATGGGGCGGTGATCAAGATTAACGATCTGCGGCTGGCGGATGAGCTGGGCTTTGTGGGCAAAGACCCGCGCGGAGCGCTGGCATACAAATTCCCAGCGCGTGAAGTATCTACAAGACTGCTCGATATCGGGGTGAACGTAGGGCGCACGGGGGTGCTGACGCCTTATGCGATGCTGGAGCCTGTGGAAGTGGGCGGGGTGGTGGTGAAGCAGGCTACGTTGCATAATTTTGATTACATTATGGAGAAGGATATCCGGGTGGGCGACCGGGTGGCGCTGAAGCGGGCAGGGGATGTGATCCCCTATGTGATCGGACCGCTGGTGGAGGCGCGCACGGGGGCGGAGAGGATTTTCGCTGTGCCGAGCGTCTGCCCGACCTGCGGGCAGGCGGTGGAGCACTTCGCGGGGGAGGTGGCGTGGTACTGCGTGAATGCAGCGTGCCCGGCGCAACTGGTGCGCAATGTGGAGCATTTTGTTTCACGCGGGGCAATGGAGATTGTTGGATTGGGTATCCGCATTGTGGAGCAGTTGATTGAGACCGGGCTGGTGAAGGATGTAGCAGACCTGTATACGGTGAAGAAGGAGAACTTGCTTGAACTGGAGGGGTTCGCCGAGAAGAAGGCAGACAACCTCCTGGAAGCGATCGATGCCTCACGCAGGCAAAGTTTGGGGCGGCTGATCACGGCACTGGGGATACGCGGCGTGGGTGAAGTGGTGGCAGCAGACCTGGCGCGCTACTATCAGGATTTGGGAGCGCTGGCACGGGCAAGCGTTGAAGACTTGCAGTGCATCGAGGGAGTGGGGCCGAATATCGCGCAGGCGATTGTGGATTGGTTCGCTCGACCGGCAAATCAGCAAGTGCTGAGTAAGCTGCGCACTGCGGGGGTGTGGCCTATCGCAGAGGTGGGGCTGACGAACACAGGACTGCAACCGCTGGCAGGGATGACCTTTGTAATCACGGGAACGTTGCCCACGCTCAGCCGGGAGGCGGCGGCGGAGTTAATCCGCAGCAAAGGCGGGAAGGCGGCGGATTCGGTGAGCAAGAAAACGAGCTACCTGGTGTTGGGGGCAAATCCAGGCTCGAAGCTGGAGAAGGCGCGTAATTTGGGTGTAGCCATCATTGACGAGACAAGGCTGCGCCAATTGGTGGGTGAAAGCAAATAGCATACCACGATGGGTGATTTGATCTTAAAGGCAGGGAGGGAGAAATCCCTACTACGGAAGCATCCGTGGATTTTCTCCGGAGCGGTTGCCGATGTGCAGGGTTCGCTAGAGGCAGGCGAGACGGTGGTGATCCGCGCGGCGACCGGTGTATTCCTGGCACAGGCGGCTTATAGCCCGCGCTCGCAGATTGTGGGGCGGGTGTGGTCGTGGGATGAAGAGGAGAGAATTGATGGAGCTTTCCTGCACGCTAGGCTGGAAGGGGCGCTGGCAAGGCGAAGACGGTTAGTGGAAAGCGGGGTGACAGATGCATTGCGGCTGGTGCATGGGGAATCAGACGGGTTGCCGGGTTTGATTGTGGATCGTTACGCGCGTACACTGGTAGTGCAGATCCTGGCGGTGGGGGCGGAACGCTGGCGGGATGAGATCGTAGGGGCGCTTGCATCACTCACGGGCATTACACAAATCTACGAGCGTTCGGATGCAGATGTGCGGCAATTGGAGGGGCTGGCGACGCGTGTAGGTTGGCTGCGGGAGAAGGGTGAGGCGCGGGTGGTGATCCGCGAGCACGGTCTGCAATTCGTGGTGGATATTGCCAGGGGACATAAGACGGGCTTTTACCTGGATCAGCGCAAGAGCCGGAGGCATGTGGGCACGCTGGCAGGCGGGCGGGACGTTCTGGATTGTTTCTGCTACACAGGAGGCTTCTCGGTTAGCGCATTGGCAGGTGGGGCAAGGGCAGTGACACTGATCGATTCTTCGCAGGAGGCACTGGGACTTGCGGAAGAAAATATTGCGCTGAACGGGCTGGATCGAACACGGGTAACCTTCATGGAAGCGGACGTGTTCAAGGCATTGCGTGGCCTGCGCGATCGGGGACATCAGTTCGACCTGGTGATCCTGGACCCGCCCAAGTTTGCGCCGACAGCAGCGCTGGCGCAGAAGGCCGCGCGAGGTTACAAGGATATCAATTTGCTGGCGCTGAAACTGCTGCGCCCCGGAGGGTTGCTGGCGACATTCTCTTGCTCGGGTGGGATCAGCGCGCAGTTCTTCCAGCAGATCGTGGCTGGAGCAGCGCTGGATGCGGGGGTGGAGGGGCAGGTAGTGGGCTACATGCACCAGGGAGAAGATCACCCGGTGGCGCTCAACTTTCCGGAGGGGGAGTATTTGAAGGGGTTGCTGATCAGGAATTAAAAAATGGCCTACGACATAGGGATCATCGTAGGCCTGGATGATGCACCGCCCAGGATGCTGAGCCAGTTCTAGAGAGGCGCGGGCGGTGTTTGAGGATGTAAATCGAAGATCGTCGTTATGTGCCTGTTAGGCGGCTTTCTTCTTATCCTTCTTCTTCTTGCCTTTATCCTTGCCCTTACCTTTATCTTTCGCCATTTGCTGTTCCTCCTTCCTGGGATATTCCAATTTTGCCAATGTCACAGGTGCTTTTTCACCAGTGCAACCACATCGGGATACTTGGCTAGGTCGAGGCGCTGCAGAGTTTCAAGGGTGGGCACACCGTTGGAAGCCCAGCCCCGGCGTTTGTAAACAGCGTCGACCAACTGCTCGTAGCGATCCTCGCGGTATTTGCGCAGGGCAGCAACCTTTTCGGCGGTGCTCATGCCGTCGATGTTCAGGCCAACATCTTCGCGGAGAGATTTATCGTATCGTTCGACACGGGAGAGGTATTCTTTCTCAGTGACCGGGCCCACGGCACGGTAGGGGGGATAATCATCCTGGCGCTTTCCATAGCCCATGCGCAGGTTGAAGATGCGTTGGAAGTTGTAGACCTTCTCGGACTGTTCGATAAAGGTATCAACAGTGGCTTTCTCGCCAGTAACGCCTTCGTATAGCCAAGTATAGTTCTCGATGTGCTCGGGGAATTTGTTTGGCTCGGCAGCAGTCTTATTGCTTTCGGGGACAATATCGTTCCAGGGGAGCTTGCAAAGACCGTGGAGGCTGAACCAGGTACGGAAGAGTGGGAAAAAGTGCAGAGCCTCAGCCTTGGCTTCGAAGGTGGGGATTTGCTTGTGCACCATATCCATGAAGATCAGCCAGGCTTCATCGTGCTGGGGGCCTTTGGATGCCATAGCATAGCCACCCTGCTGGGCGAGAGATTCTTTGGTCATGTATTCAGAAACCTCCAGGCCTTTGATCTCCATGCCAATATCGTGGAGAAGCTTGGGGTCGGCGCCGAACTGCTCGACGAAGATCTTCTTCATCCCGCGCACGCCCTGGCCAACGGTGACACCAAAGCCTTCGCCGCGTGCCATCTGGTGCACCAGCTCGAGGGCAGCAGCGGCGTTGCCCCAGGTGAGCTCGAGGCCGCCGGTGCGCGCCTTGTTTAAGATGCCGTATTCGTAACATTCCATGGCAAAAGCGATGGAGTTGCCGAGAGAGATGGTGTCGATGCCATAGGTATCGGCGTAGAAGTTGAGCTCCAGAACTTCGGATGGCTCAAAAATACCGCAGTTCGAGCCGAGACTGCCGAGGGTTTCGTACTCGGGGCCATCGACCATGACGGCGTCGCCAGCGTAGGGGCCGGTGCGCAGGTGGTAGTGGGGGACAGCATGGGCGCAAGCCATGGTGCAGCCATACCAGCAGCCATCGGGACCTGAGTGATCGAACAGTTTCTTCCACACTTCACCAGCGATCTTGCTTGTTTCGGGATGGGCGCCATAGCGGTAGTTCTCGGTCGGAAAGAGGTCGAAACGATCCATGATCTCGACCAGGTAAGGGGTGCCGGTGCCGCGCATATCGTTCTGGTAAGGGTCAAAATCGATGATCTCTTTATTGATGCGCTTGCCAGCCTGGCGTAGGAGGGCTGAATTGGCGGGGCCGTTTGAATCGGCGTTCAGGTTGGAATAGCGCACCACGATGGCTTTGATCTTCTTATCGCGCATGACCGTGCCACAGCCACCGCGAGCGCACTGCTTGATGCGCACTTCCTTGCGGCGGGGATCATAGTAGGAGAGATTGATACCACACATGGGCACGTAGTCGGCAGCCTGCCCGGCAGAGGCAACACTGATGCTGCGTTGATCCTTCTCATCCTTAGCGTACATGCTAGTGAGCAAGCGATTGATCAGGTGGGTGTCGACTGGCTCAAGAGGGGCGGTTTCGATGGTAACGTGGCCGGTATCGCCATTGATGTAGATGATCACGTCTTCTGCAGCTTTGCCCTGGATTTCGAGGGCATCCCAACCGGCGAATTTCAGGTAAGGGCCGAAGTAGCTGCCTCCATTGCTATCGATGGGAATGTTGGTCTGGGGAGAGATGGTGACAGCCATAACCTTGCCGGTACCGGGGTAGGCGGTGATGCCACCGATGGGGCCGCTGGCAAAAAGCAACTCGTTCTCGGGATCGTTCCATTTCGTGGTATCTTGGATAGCGTTCCAAAGCAACCAGAGGGCGAAGCCACGGCCGCCGGTGAAGGTTTTCTTCATATCATCGGTGACGGGTTTACTGGCGATGGTGTTATCTGAGAGGTTGATATAAAGGGTTCGTCCGGCATAGCCGCGCACAACGGGCTGTAGTTCGTAGGTATATTCTTTTAGCATGGTGCGGGCTTGCTGGGCTTCCATAACTGAGGGGGTAGTGGTCATAGTTCTCCTTCCAGTGATGAGGATCTGGGTATGAATAAATTATATCAGAGGGGATGTTGAATGGCAGAAGGCAAATGGGTGGTGAAAGCAGAATATGATAATCGTCATGAAAATAAATGAAATTCGGCAGCACCGGCGTATGGATGTACTGTCGCGAGTATACGCGAGGAGGCGGTTGACACCATGCCACACCCCCACAGATCCGCCTCGCCCCAGCAATTTCCTGAGAACCGGATTTGTGCGCTGATTCAGATGATTGTGTGTATAATGAAATGTGAAAGCACAACCGGGTCACCTATGGTATTTAGCACAGGAGGCTATGATGAAAAGGATTCAGCATGTTGCGGTAATTTTGCTAAGTAGTTGCCTGATCCTGCTGACTGTCCAAACGGGGCAAGGAAGCCCAGG